>NZ_JBQEQA010000060.1:0-306 GCF_052045815.1 Pseudomonas sp. 22085 | reverse complement strand
GGCAAGGACGTCATCCTCGCGGCGGGTGACTCCGGGAATGAAGGGCTGGCGGTGTCATTCTTCGTCAGAGATTTTGCAGACAACGATTCCGAAGACTGGTGCAAGGAAACGCGCATCGTCGTCGACACCGGCAACTCGAGGCTGGAGGGACCGATTCTTGAGCAGGCTGACGGGAACGACCTCGATCTCGACCAGCTGGGTAAAGAGCAATTAAAGCTCCAGGTCTTTGCTGCCTCACCCGTCGATTTCAACCAGGGCGACACCATCATCATGCGCTTGCAAGGCACCACCCTCGACGGCGAACGC
>NZ_JBQEQA010000059.1:0-314 GCF_052045815.1 Pseudomonas sp. 22085 | reverse complement strand
TTCACCGCCGACTCCGTTGGCAACACCTACCAGGAAGGTCACGAAGACCAGGTCATGGTTCAGGCGTTCAGCCACGACGTGATCATCCCGCGTGACCCGCAATCCGGTCAGCCAACCGGTCAGCGCGTTCACAAGCCAGTGATCATCACCAAGGTCTACGACAAGGCTTCGCCACTGCTGCAAGCAGCCCTGACCTCCGGCGAGCGCATGAGCGAAATCGTTATCCAGTGGTACCGCACTTCGGCTCAAGGTACCCAAGAGCACTACTACACCACCAAACTGGAAGACGCGATCATCGTCGCCATCAACAACAA
>NZ_JBQEQA010000058.1:0-330 GCF_052045815.1 Pseudomonas sp. 22085 | reverse complement strand
ATCACGCTCGGCAAGTCGGGATCAAGCGCACCGCTCACGGCGCTTTCGACGATGGGGGCTGCCAGGCGGGTGGGTTCGCCGAGCATGTTGATGAAGCGGCCTCTGGAGCGCTGAATGATGCTGCCGCCACGTTCCAGGTCGAAGGAAAACACCCCCTGGTTTTTTGCCAGTGCCCGGGCACCGTCGTTGTCCATCAGCACATCGACCACCAGCGGTGGTTTTTTGTTGATGGTCTGGCGGGCTTCGACCTGGATGCGTTCGCCGTCGAGGGTGGTGCCTTGCAAGCGCATGATGATGGTGTCGCCCTGGTTGAAATCGACGGGTGAGGCA
>NZ_JBQEQA010000057.1:0-436 GCF_052045815.1 Pseudomonas sp. 22085 | reverse complement strand
CGCTCCCCGGTCCACCACCGGAGTTGATGTTGATCGCCGGCCCGCTCATGGTCACGCCGCCGCCATCGATCTTGATGAAGCTGCCACCACCGACCAACGTCAGTTCAGCCCCCGCCTCCAGCACCACCTTCATCCCGCTGCTCAGGTGAATTTCCTGCCCCGCGTCGATGAATTGCCCGGTACCGATCTTGATGTGCTGGTTCACGCCCACGGTCAGGTGGTCGTTGGCGCGGGCTTCGACTTTGCGGTCTTCGTAGACGGTGTGGTGTTCTTCGGCCTTGAATTCTGTGTAGCTGTTCTTTTCCACGACGTCGTGGCGTTCGTTGCCCACGCGGATTTTCTGGTCGTGTTCGATGTTTTCGTCCCAGTCGCGCTGGGCGTGCAGGAAGATCTGTTCCTGGCCTTTCTTGTCTTCGATGCGCAGTTCGTTGAAGCC
>NZ_JBQEQA010000056.1:0-456 GCF_052045815.1 Pseudomonas sp. 22085 | reverse complement strand
GTTTCCTTGCACCAGTCTTCGGAATCGTTGTCTGCAAAATCTCTGACGAAGAATGACACCGCCAGCCCTTCATTCCCGGAGTCACCCGCCGCGAGGATGACGTCCTTGCCGATGTGGATCACGATAGGGTTATTCAGCGGGTCGTCGATCTGCGCCTGAGTGACCGGGTTCGACTCCACCAGCTTGCCGCCCCAGCTCACAATGATCACATCGCCCACGGCGATATCGGGGTACGGCAGGTTTGTGCCGCTCACGGGTTTGGCCACGACCAGAACGTCCACGCCATTTTCGGCGGTGTCCTTGTCGACACCGTCCTGGACAATTTCCGGCGGACTGAACTCCATGTGCAGGTTGGAATGCCCCTGCCCGGGATCGGTGTCCTGGCCGGCGGGGATTTCCAGTTTGACCACGAGTTTGAACGGTGGCGTAAAAGGTTCTGGTGCCTGGTTGAAGCGC
>NZ_JBQEQA010000055.1:0-538 GCF_052045815.1 Pseudomonas sp. 22085 | reverse complement strand
GAATTTCTCAACTAAGAGAACTCACAAATTTTACCTTAGCCTGATCCGTTACCAGTGAAAGTAACGTTCAGTCTATCTTTCTATCACATACCCAAATTTTTAAAGAACGAACCAGTCAAAAGACTAGAAATCAACATTCACCATCAACGATGGAATGCTCATTTCTAAGCTTTTACTTCAGAAGCAGTAGTGGTGGAGCCAAGCGGGATCGAACCGCTGACCTCCTGCGTGCAAGGCAGGCGCTCTCCCAGCTGAGCTATGGCCCCGTATTTCTACAGGCGTTTCCCACACAAAATTGGTGGGTCTGGGCAGATTCGAACTGCCGACCTCACCCTTATCAGGGGTGCGCTCTAACCAACTGAGCTACAGACCCAATTTCGGGCTGCTTCTTTCGTCTTCTTCAATGAATCAAGCAATTCGTGTGGGAGCTTATGGAGCAGCTGATGTCGTCGATTAAGGAGGTGATCCAGCCGCAGGTTCCCCTACGGCTACCTTGTTACGACTTCACCCCAGTCATGAATCACACCGTGGTAACCGT
>NZ_JBQEQA010000054.1:0-555 GCF_052045815.1 Pseudomonas sp. 22085 | reverse complement strand
GAATTTCTCAACTAAGAGAACTCACAAATTTTACCTTAGCCTGATCCGTTACCAGTGAAAGTAACGTTCAGTCTATCTTTCTATCACATACCCAAATTTTTAAAGAACGATCTAATCAAAAGACTAGAAATCAATATTCAGTTCGAATATTCATTTCTAAACTCTCAAACTTTCGAAGCAGTTTATGGTGGAGCCAAGCGGGATCGAACCGCTGACCTCCTGCGTGCAAGGCAGGCGCTCTCCCAGCTGAGCTATGGCCCCATAACAAAATTGGTGGGTCTGGGCAGATTCGAACTGCCGACCTCACCCTTATCAGGGGTGCGCTCTAACCAACTGAGCTACAGACCCAATTTCGAGCTTGTAACTGCTAGCTGTGAGCTATCAGCTTGGAGCTTAAAGCTGCTTCTATCGTCTTCTTCAATGAATCAAGCAATTCGTGTGGGAACTTATGGAGCAGCTGATGTCGTCGATTAAGGAGGTGATCCAGCCGCAGGTTCCCCTACGGCTACCTTGTTACGACTTCACCCCAGTCATGAATCACACCGTGGTAACCGT
>NZ_JBQEQA010000053.1:0-560 GCF_052045815.1 Pseudomonas sp. 22085 | reverse complement strand
ATCACGCTCGGCAAGTCGGGATCAAGCGCACCGCTCACGGCGCTTTCGACGATGGGGGCTGCCAGGCGGGTGGGTTCGCCGAGCATGTTGATGAAGCGGCCTCTGGAGCGATTCTCGATATTGCCATTTCGCCCAACTTGGAAGGAAAACACCCCCTGGGTTTTTGCCAGTGCCCGGGCACCGTCGTTGTCCATCAGCACATCGACCACCAGCGGTGGTTTTTTGTTGATGGTCTGGCGGGCTTCGACATGGATGCGTTGGCCGTCGAGGGTGGTGCCTTGCAAGTGCATGATGATGGTGTCGCCCTGGTTGAAATCGACGGGTGAGGCAGCAAAGACCTGGAGCTTTAATTGGTCTTTACCCAGCTGGTCGAGATCGAGGTCGTTCCCGTCAGCCTGCTCAAGAATCGGTCCCTCAAGCCGCGAGTTGCCGGTGTCGACGACGATGCGGGTTTCCTTGCACCAGTCTTCGGAATCGTTGTCTGCAAAATCTCTGACGAAGAATGACACCGCCAGCCCTTCATTCCCGGAGTCACCCGCCGCGAGGATGACGTCCTTGCC
>NZ_JBQEQA010000052.1:0-593 GCF_052045815.1 Pseudomonas sp. 22085 | reverse complement strand
GCATCCACCACATGCCGCGATCCCTGCTGAATCTCCCGAATCGCATCCCCCGCCTCGTTCGCCAGTTCCACCCCGAGCCCGGTGCGGCTCAGGCTCGACTGCATGCTCGATACTGCGCTCAGTGACAACTCATGGTTCTTGCGCACCACGTCGACGATCTCCACGGTCGCCTGGCTGATGCTGACCATCGGCTGTTTCGGTCCTCGCACCCGAAACCTGGCGCTGGAAAACATCGCCCATCGTTGACGGAAGGCGGTCATCCTCTGCCGCCCCCCGGCAAGGGATGACCGCTTTGCCTGTTCAATAAAGATCACAAGCCATTGAAGTAAAAGCACTTATTCAACAGGCACGGTAATTGCTGCCCAAGGCTGACAGTCATTACCTACAGGTTTATTCATCATGTTGGTCAGTGCAAAACAACAGCAAATCATTCACCTGCCCAAGCCGCTGAATGACGATGCAACCGCCACGGCCGCGGCCGGCCTGCAAGGCGGCCTGCACGGCGCGATGCTGCAGACCCTGCAAAACCAGGCCCAGGCGCAAACCGCCGAAGCCACCGCCAAAGTGCAGGAATCGGCCACCCAACTGGCGAC
>NZ_JBQEQA010000051.1:0-596 GCF_052045815.1 Pseudomonas sp. 22085 | reverse complement strand
GTTTACGAGAAAAACCTCAGCGACGGCAGCAGCCCCGATGCACCCGCCCTGACCCAAAGCGGCACCTTCACCATCACCGCGCTGGACGGCGTCACCACGCTGACCATCGGCGGCATTGCCGTGGTCACTAACGGCGTAGCCGCAGGTTTCCCACAATCCATCGTCACCCCGTTGGGCAGCACCCTGACCATCACCGGTTTCAACGCTGCAACCGGCGTTGTCAGCTACAGCTACACCCTGGTCGATAACGAAGCGCACCCAACCGCCAACGGCGCCAACGTGCTCAACGAGCAGTTCGCCGTCACCGTGGTCGATGACAACGGCACCACCGCCAACGCGACGCTGGACGTGAACATTGTCGACGACCTGCCAAAAGGCGTGGACGACAGCAACGCCGGCACCGCCTCGGAAACCAACCTCACCTTGAACGGCAACGTCCTGACCAACGACGTGCAGGGCGCCGACCGCGTGCCTGTCGGCGAAAACGCCGGCCCGATCACGGCGGGCACTTTCACCGGGACTTACGGCACCCTGGTGCTGAACGCCAACGGCACTTACACCTACACGCTCAATACCAGCGACGCCGATTTCAAAGC
>NZ_JBQEQA010000050.1:0-886 GCF_052045815.1 Pseudomonas sp. 22085 | reverse complement strand
ATCGCCGAGCGTCTACAGGACAAGATCAAGCTGGCCGAAGCCGAAAAACAGAACAAGCAAGACGCCAACTCGACGAAGATCAGCGACGAGTCGGCGGACAAGTTCCTCGCTTCGCTCTAAGACGATCCCTTCCCTCAGCAGAGTCTCACTCGAGGCTCTGACCTCACCGTCCGGTTACCGCTAGTCGATTTCTTACTCCCGAGAGTCGATACCTGTAAGTTCTGACAGTTGTCCTGGATTTTCTCTGCCTCCAACATGGCTCATGCAAGCGTTCAGTTTGCATTTCAAAAGGAGAACTTCATGACCACTAAAGGTAATGCCATAGGCTTGTTATCAATCAAGATAGCCAAGAACGGCGAACCATCACAAACGATGTCGACACCGTTCATTACGCTTGACCTCAAAAGTAACAATTTGAGTATCGGTGGCTACAATATCGAGCCCGAAGGACTGGAAGGTGCACAAATTGATATTCATGAACAACACATCCAACCTGGCACCTATTTCTTTACAGAAGATTTTAGAGTTGCCGGCTTTTATACTCCACGAATGCAAAATTCCTGGAATGGTGACGTGGGAGGTGAAATCACCTTGATTGAGGTCGACCTCACGAAAAAATTCGTCAGAGGCACTGCCAAATTCAAAGCAGTTAGCAAGTACGACGACTCATACGCCGAAGTTGACTTCAATTTTTCTTTAACAGGTGCACAGTAACCACAAAAAATCTGCCCCTCAAAAATGAGGGGCAACCGTGCAGTTGCTACTCGAGTTTCAACGTCTCATTGAACTGACTGATCGCATCCACCACATGCCGCGATCCCTGCTGAATCTCCCGAATCGCATCCCCCGCCTCGTTCGCCAGTTCCACCCCGAGCCCGGTGCGGCT
>NZ_JBQEQA010000049.1:0-998 GCF_052045815.1 Pseudomonas sp. 22085 | reverse complement strand
CAGTGGGCCAAGCCGAGTGAAGAGTTGCTGCGCCTGAGCGAGCAGGTGCGCCAACTGCAAAAGCGCCAGCCGCATCGACCGATCACCGAGATCTTTGCCGAGGTGCAGCGTATGGCATCTACGGGTAAGCGCCGCGCATGAATTGTTTTCCCAAACAGCGCATGGGGGCCGAATTCACGCCAGCGAAGGAAACACTGGAATTGGCCGTCTGTATTCAAAACCTGAACGACAAAGGTGAATGGACATCGCGCACTCGTGTCATTCATATCGATCCACGGGGGGAGGGGCACTTTGTAGTGATTGCTCCGCAACTGGTGAAAGAGAAACCACCGGTTTTGCGTGTCGAAACCCAGTTTTTAGAGCAGGCCGATCATGCTGAATAATCCAGTAGAGCCGGGAGTTATCCCGCAAGTCGAGACACCTCGAAAAGCAGGCGATGTCGAGCCGTTTCCGAGTGGTAAGGTCACCTATCTGTCCCCAATACCCTTACCAACACTGACTCCACCTTATGGTCCACATATTGGTGAGCTGAATGATGTTTGCATGGATTTTGGGTTGGGGAAGCCAGAGGTTTTTATGTGGCAAATGACTTTGGGCGGGCCATTCAGCGTGTCTTTCTCAGTCGCTTTTCTCTTTCCATTGGTCGGCGGCTTTCTCGGGCTGATGTTTGGAGATAGTTGGGACGAAATCTGGAGTTACATAGAAGGAATTTTTCAAGAGACAAGAGGACTTGCCATTGAAACCTGTTTTCTAATGCTGCTCATCACCCTCGGCGTCTGGCACCACAACCACAAAAAACGCGCCTCAATCATCCCGACCCGTTTCAACCGCCAACGCCGCGAAGTCTGCTTCATGCCCGAAGGCGTCACCGAACCGGTCTTCGTCCCCTGGGAATCCCTCTCCGCCTGGATCATCGAAGCCCAGGGCGCGACCCAATACGGCATCCACCGCCAATACGGCATGGGCATCGGTTTCTACCACGGCGAAACCCTCACCAG
>NZ_JBQEQA010000047.1:0-1513 GCF_052045815.1 Pseudomonas sp. 22085 | reverse complement strand
CCGTACTGGGCGCCGGCCCAGGCGCTGGAGACGCGCAGCCAGCAGCTGGTCTTGTCGTCGGCCTGACCTTCACGATCCCAATGGAACTGGACTTTCACGCGGCCGTATTCGTCGCAGTGGATTTCTTCACCTTTAGGGCCGGTGACCACGGCGCTCTGGCTGCCGAGGATGCGCGGTTTCGGGTGGCGCAGGGGCGGGCGATTCGGCACGTCCCACGGGGTGGCCTGGAAGCGGTTGCGGTAACCCTGATGGAGATCGTCTTTCAGCGCGGTGGTGTCGCTGGTCACCGACTCTTCCAGCACCTGCGGCTGCTTGCCTTCGTGGTGGACTTCGGTGAGCAGCCACAGGTCATTCCACTTGGCCTTCGGGTGTTCTTTGAGTGCGAGGAAATGGCCGCTGACCAGCAACGGCTGGTCGCTCTTGCCTTCGGCGAGCTGGAAGTCGCTGCGGTGGCGTTCGAGGGCGCGTTTTGCCAGGTGTTTGCCGCGCTCGCGGTCGATGAAACGGCCCGGGTAATCGTAGTCCTCGAGGTCGGGCAGGGCATCGCCGCGGTTTTCGCTTTCCAGCGTCAGGCGCGGTTTTTCGAAGTCATAGTCGCGGCGGGTGGTGCGGCTGGTACGGGTTTCCAGGCGCAGGTCGAAGCGTTTGATCACCGGGTTGCTGGCGACCATGCCGGAGTCCTGCTGATAGGCCACCGGCGCCAGTTTCTTGAACACCGTCTGGTCATCGCCGAACACCAGTTTGTGGCCCGTGGCGCTGTGCTGGAAGTGGTAGTGAATGCCTTCTTCTTCGCACAGGCGCTGGATGAAATGCAGGTCCGATTCGTCGTATTGCACGCAGTAAATGCGATCGGGGTAGATCGAGCCGGTCTGGAAGGCGTAGGCGTTGCCCTGGATACCGTGTTCTTCAAGGACCTTGCCAATGATTTTCGGCACGCTGAGGTTCTGGAAGATCCGCTGGTTGATCCGGTGCGCCAGGTACGCCAGTTGCGGGCGCAGGGTCACGGAGTAGCGCGTCAGGCGCTTGCCGGAATCGCCTTGCGCGGCGCGGTAGATCAGGCCGTGGATGCCGCTGCCGTCGGGCGACAGCTGCAGGAAGGCCGGTTTGTGCAGCAGGGTTTCGAGGTCCAGCGACGGCTGCTCACTGACCAGCTCCACCTCGAATACAAAAGGCTGGCTGATGGCTTCCCGGCCGCTCAGGGTAAATACCTGAAAGTCGGCGGAAAGACCTTCGATGGTCAGGGCAAAGTGGGTTTCATTGGCCGGCGCGAACATCCCTTGTTCCTCGTGCTGTACAGCGGCGCTCGTCGACGCCCGCAAAGCGGGTCAACGTACGCGAAATTCTGGAGGGGCGTAAACAACATCGACCAGCAGAGCTGGCCGATGCTTGAAACGATCAGCCGTAATTAAACGACTGGAGCACGCCAGTCATCGGAACCCGAAGTACCGGATACTTCGTGGGTCCAGGTGATTTTGCGGTAGGTGAACTGCACTTCTTCCAGGTGGGTGAAGTG
>NZ_JBQEQA010000046.1:0-1559 GCF_052045815.1 Pseudomonas sp. 22085 | reverse complement strand
GCGGTGGTGGCGTGGAGCCGGGCGGGCAGAGATAGTGATCCAGGGCGCGGTCGGCGGCTTCGTGAAGCTTTCTGGAATCGGCGGATTCGTAGGGCGAGGCGGGGTCGGTTTCGGGTGGGTTGGGTGTGGGTTTGATCATGGTGAAGCTCCTTTGAAGTGGAGCCGCCAAATCCTGTCGCTAAACAGGAAGGGTGGCGGCTGTACGCAGGTTAGCGAACCGGTCAAAGGCACCCGGCAGACCGCAAGGGTCTCCCGCATACAGCCACCATAACGAAATTGCAGACATACAGATCCGCAACGAAGCCAGGAACGCTGGTGCACCTTTAAATTGAGCCGAGTCGCTAAACCCGATCGCTGATTCGTCAGCGACCGATCCACAATAGAACCCGACCCCAAGGCGCACAAGCCGGCGGATTCTGGCGTAGCCGTAGGCAACGGCGCAAGGATTCGTAGCCTGTAAGGCGTGTCTGAAGGTGTCTTTTAAACACCAGAGTTTAAAAGGCACTGTGTGCTGATTTCTCGGACCTCTTCGCGAGCAAGCTCGCTCCCATCTTTGGAACCCCCTTTTTCATTTTCAATTTTTCATTTCAGAGCTTCGGATTAATGCCGCTTGTCTGAAAACTGCCCTTACCTGTCAACTCTGACAGGTGTGCTTTCTCTGGCTTTGCAGTTGATTGCGAAGGGTGTCACGTAACAGGCGTGCACTTGGAATCAGCACAAGGAGAAGGAGAATGAAAGGCACGTTCACCAGTTATGACGAAAAAACCGGCAAGGGCATCATCACTGTACCTAAGGAGGGGGGAGGGCAAGATAGTTCTTTTGGCGCGCAGGTAGGGAATTTTTTGGCAGGAGACTCTTACGAATTCACTGTCCCGCCAGCCCATGCGGGAAAAACCTATATTTCAGTGGGAAGTCCTGTTGAGTTTGATCTGACGAATACGAACCCGCCGGAAGCGACGTACCTTCGCTATTAGTCATTATCTGGCTGATCTGACTGAGCCGGCGGAGTCTCAGAGCGATACGTCCCCTTTGCCGCGGGCAAGGGCAAGTTTCCGGAACCGCTCAAGGACGACCTGCCGATCCCGCCGGATCTGCGGCGCGATTCCTGATGAAACAAAAAACGCCATCCGGTTGAGCCTGATGGCGGTTTTTTATGCCCGATAACCTGTGTCGCTTGAGAGGCCGCCTTCGCGGGCAAGTCGAATCGTCGCACCGCCGCTCCCACAGGTTTAGCGTCGCTCGGGAAATATGAGCACACCACAAATCACTGTGGGAGCGGGCTTGCCCGCGAAGGCGTCAGTCGCCACGACGCATCTATCAAGCCTTTACACGGAGACCTGCGACGGCGGTATTTCCAGATTATCCAACACCCGATTCACTGCCAGCTCGCCGAGCATGATCAGTTGCGCAATCCCCACCAGCGTCCTGCGCTGCGAGGCAGGCATGAGATGGGTGAAGTCATTGACGATGGTTCTGGCTGAGGCCAGGGTTTCGCAGGCATCGGCCAGCAGCTCTTCGTTTTTGAAGTCCGCGGTGACGGCATACATTCTGCGGTTTTT
>NZ_JBQEQA010000045.1:0-2612 GCF_052045815.1 Pseudomonas sp. 22085 | reverse complement strand
CGCTTGTATGTTTAGACTTGAAGGGGTGGGCGGGACTAAAAGCTCGATTCCGACTCTAGCCAGTACGGACCGTGGGAGACTTCTCGTCCCGCCCTTTCTACCTAAAGCGCCGATAAGGAATTCATCGGTAAAACCGACGATAGAGGCAAGCCAGCGCTACGGTAGACCCCGACAAGCTCTTAAACCCTAGCTCCGAGGATTCGTCATGACAATCCTTACCTCGCCAACGGTGATTGGTGTCGATGTGGCCAAGGCCGAAATCGTTGTTTATCGCGAAGATCTGGAAATTACCCAGGTCATCAACAATGACCGCACGTCTGTAGGTCGTTGGCTGAAGACCTTGCCCGCACAAAGCTCGATCGCTCTGGAAGCCACTAATCTCTACCACCTGGACACGGCCGAACTGGCCCATGGTATGGGGCATCGGGTTTACGTCGTGGACCCTTACCGGGTGAGCCATTACCGCGAAAGCATCGGTCAGCGTGCAAAAACCGACCCTTGTGATGCACGTCTTCTGGCGCGTTATCTAACCAGTGAACAGCACCGGCTGCGGGTCTGGAGCCCACCACCACGGCACTACACGGTGTTGAAAAGTCTGCTTAACAAGCGTGCGCAGCTGATGAAGGCCCGAGTCAGTATCATGCTGAGCTGGTCAAACGAACCTCTCCTTGAAGATCTTTTGGCCCGTGGGTTGGAGCATTTCAAACAGCTTGATCAAGCCATTCAGGAATTACTCCGCAAAGTCAGCCAAGAGGCCGGCATTAGCGAAAACATCAGACGCTGCAAAGCGATTGAAGGGATTGGTGAACTCACGGCAACGGGCTTGGCAACTACGTATATGCGAGGTGAGTTCGCCAGCGCCGATGCGTTCATCGCCTTTCTGGGAATGGATTTGAAGGCAAAGGACTCAGGCAAGAAACACAGTCCTCGCCACTTGAGCAAAAAAGGTGACGGAGAATTACGGCGTCTTGCACACAATGCAGCTATGGCAGCTTGTCGGTCCCCTGTTTGGAAACCGTTCTATGAATCCTATCTGGCAAGAGGTCTAGCCAGAACTCAGGCTTTGGTCATCCTCGCCCGTAAGCTTTGCCGGGTGGCATTCGCCCTCATGAAAAATCAGAGCGAATACCAACCCAATTTAAGGTTGCAGGGTTCCCCTGCAACATAGAATCTCACACAGGTTTCTTCATTGATCCTGCGATATTGGGCATATCTGTCAGCGACACGCGCTTTTGCTTGTTCTTGCGGCTTGCAGCTCAACACTCGCCACTGCTCTGTCTATTAGCGCCATCCTTGTAGGGCAATCCCTACCCCCGGCCTTCCATCCGGCTGAGGCGATTCTCTCCTGCGCCCCGATTTGCGGGACTGCAAGCAGCCACTAGGCTTAATCCCACAGCAGTCATCAATAACAAAGGTGTGGGTATGAGCCAGGTCGAATCAAACGCAGGGGCCAGTGATGTGCTGGTCAGCTTTCGTGGAGTGCAGAAGAGCTACGACGGCGAGAACCTGATCGTCAAAGACCTCAACCTGGACATCCGCAAGGGCGAATTCCTGACCTTGCTCGGGCCGTCCGGCTCCGGCAAGACCACCAGCCTGATGATGCTCGCCGGTTTCGAAACCCCGACCGCCGGTGAAATCCTCCTGGCCGGGCGGGCGATCAATAACGTGCCGCCGCACAAGCGTGACATTGGCATGGTGTTCCAGAACTACGCGTTGTTCCCGCACATGACCGTCGCCGAAAACCTCGCGTTTCCGCTGACCGTGCGCGGCCTGAACAAGAGCGACGTCAGCGACAAGGTCAAGAAAGTCCTGAGCATGGTCCAGCTCGATGCCTTCGCATCGCGCTATCCGGCGCAGTTGTCCGGCGGCCAGCAACAGCGTGTGGCACTGGCCCGCGCGCTGGTGTTCGAGCCGCAGCTGGTGCTGATGGATGAACCCCTCGGCGCCCTCGACAAACAACTGCGCGAACACATGCAGATGGAAATCAAACACCTGCACCAGCGCCTCGGCGTGACCGTGGTCTACGTGACCCACGACCAGGGCGAAGCCCTGACCATGTCCGACCGCGTTGCCGTGTTCCATCAGGGCGAAATCCAGCAGATCGCTCCGCCGCGCACCCTCTACGAAGAACCGAAAAACACCTTCGTCGCCAACTTCATCGGCGAGAACAACCGCCTCAACGGTCGCCTGCTCAGCCAGAACGGCGAGCGCTGCGTGGTCGAGCTGGGGCGCGGGGAAAAGGTCGAGGCGCTAGCGGTCAACATCGGCCAGACCGGCGAACCGGTCACCCTGTCGATCCGCCCCGAGCGCGTCAGCCTCAACGGTTCGAGCGACCAATGCGTCAACCGCTTCTCCGGGCGGGTGGCCGAATTCATCTATCTGGGCGACCACGTCCGGGTGCGCCTGGAAGTCTGCGGCAAGACCGACTTCTTCGTGAAACAACCGATTGCCGAGCTCGATCCAGCGCTCGCGGTCGGTGACGTGGTTCCGCTTGGCTGGCAGGTCGAGCACGTTCGCGCACTCGATCCACTAGGGGACGCCCTCACTTAGTTTCCACACCGCGCCGGGTCTGCTGTTGTGCAGGGCAAGGCGCGAGAAGCGTGGTTTGGTCA
>NZ_JBQEQA010000044.1:0-2693 GCF_052045815.1 Pseudomonas sp. 22085 | reverse complement strand
TCGGCGGTGATGTCTTCGCCGGGCAGGATTTCAATCTGGCTGTCGGTGTTCGCGGCGATCGGGTGGACGAGAATCGTGCTGAGTGGTTCGCCGTGTTCCGGATACACCAGCGGCGGCATCGATCCCAGCGGCCCGCGTTGCGGCGTCCACAAAATCGTGATGCCGTTGAGCTTCGCCTCCATGGCGGTCTTGTCGCTGTTCCACTCGACTTTTACGGTACGCACCGAGTCGTCGCCCGAGACGCCGGTGTGGATGCCGTAGACCTGCATGACGCCTTCGGCATCACGCCGAAACTGGAACCGCACGCGAGTGGTGGCGCGGCTCATGCTGCGTAGCTGTTCATCAGTGTGAAGCGTGCCGTCGCCCATTCGGGTCGGGAGCATCCCGAGGATAAACACGCTGGCCGGGCCTCCCGCACCGCGGATTGCCCAATTAAGGCGCTGCTGCAGAATTCCACCACCGGCCATGCGCCCCAACGCCAGATCGGCGCCGATGGCCTTCGCTACGGCGTGACTGGCAGCGGGAATGCGCAGAGCGCCTGCCACCATGACTTTGCCGAAGTGAGAGGCGGGCTCAGGTGTAGTGCCGGCATCCGTCCGGCACCAGTTGCCCGGCGTGCAGGACTTGGCAAAAACCAGATCGTCGCGAGGCTTTGGCGATGGCCATTCGTCTGTCGGGACGTAGACAGGCTCTGGCTCCGGGGGCGGATTCCAGGCAGCCCACGAGGCGCCGCCGTTCGGAAGTTTTCGGCGCCAGATATCGTCGAAAGGGTCTTTGTCCGGGTCCATGACAACTCCCTGTCTGTCTTTGGATCAAGACAGGGGAGCTTGTCGGTCAATCGGGATGGCGATCAAATCGACTTGCCGGGATGCAGAGGCCTGGTCGAACGAATAATCCTCTTCGTACGCCTTTCGCGCTCTGTTCCTACGGAATCATGCCGGCCCACTGAAGTGGAGCACTTTTCTTGAGGCATAAAAAACGGCCTATCTTTTGGTAAGCCGTTTTTAATACTTAGTGGTGTGAAGTCATTTCAGTGATTGACCATGAATCTTCACTTCTTGAAGCCAGGCAGTCCGTTTGCTTCATGCCATTTCGCGATTGTACGGGCTATGCCAGAGGACGACGTGTCAGCACCTGGCTCAGGGTAGTAGATAAGGTCCATCTTGCTCGGATGCCCAACGATTTCGTTGAAGTGCAGCAATAGAATATCTGCCCGTTCATCTGTAGGTGCCTTGTCTTCCTTTCTGATCTCGTCAATGACACGGCGTTGAGTCATTACTGACCTTTGAACCCAGGCAGACCCTGTGAGGCTCGCCATTCTTTCACAATCTGCGTGACCCCCCGAGGAGAGCTATCCGCGCCTGTCTCCGGGTAATAGATCAGATCGGATCCGGCCGGATGTTCGCTGATTTTCTCGAAGTGCAGCAGTAACAAATCAGCCCGACCATCGTCTTCGGCTTCTTCATCTTCTTTAACGAGTTCTTCCAACAATGCAACGAACTCGGTCTCTGTGTACTCCGAAATGCTGCTTTTCAGTAGATTGTCTTTCATGACTGGCCTAATCGTTCCGGTGGATATCGATGTGGTTTCGAGGTGTATTTACTCGTAGATTATCAACGTCGTAGACGTCGCCACCCTCGGATACTTTTTCGAGATGATGAAGCTCGTAAGATCTTCTGCCGCCGACACTATCGGCTTTGCGCACCCTTGGTGCTTTACCTTTACGCATACGGCCAACACTTTGCTTTATGAACTGATCCGCCACGGCAGACTCCGAAACGGCTTTCCAAAAAGCCCTTCGGAACGAATCGAAGCTTTGGAATTCGAGTCCCCTGAGTGAGTCTGCCACGTCTGTTGGAATTGGAACTCCCATCCCCGCGTTTGCTCCGACGAGCCATATGCCCGACGAATCCTCCCCAACCCCCGTCACCGTCCCCGGCATCAATCTTGCCGGTTTCGAAAACACCACATACAACGACTTCAGCCCGGTCTCCGCCGGAAACACCAGAATACAATCCTCGGCGGTGATGTCTTCGCCGGGCAGGATTTCAATCTGGCTGTCGGTGTTCGCGGCGATCGGGTGGACGAGAATCGTGCTGAGTGGTTCGCCGTGTTCCGGATACACCAGCGGCGGCATCGATCCCAGCGGCCCGCGTTGCGGCGTCCACAAAATCGTGATGCCGTTGAGCTTCGCCTCCATGGCGGTCTTGTCGCTGTTCCACTCGACTTTTACGGTACGCACCGAGTCGTCGCCCGAGACGCCGGTGTGGATGCCGTAGACCTGCATGACGCCTTCGGCATCACGCCGAAACTGGAACCGCACGCGAGTGGTGGCGCGGCTCATGCTGCGTAGCTGTTCATCAGTGTGAAGCGTGCCGTCGCCCATTCGGGTCGGGAGCATCCCGAGGATAAACACGCTGGCCGGGCCTCCCGCACCGCGGATTGCCCAATTAAGGCGCTGCTGCAGAATTCCACCACCGGCCATGCGCCCCAACGCCAGATCGGCGCCGATGGCCTTCGCTACGGCGTGACTGGCAGCGGGAATGCGCAGAGCGCCTGCCACCATGACTTTGCCGAAGTGAGAGGCGGGCTCAGGTGTAGTGCCGGCATCCGTCCGGCACCAGTTGCCCGGCGTGCAGGACTTGGCAAAAACCAGATCGTCGCGAGGCTTTGGCGATGGCCATTCGTCTGTC
>NZ_JBQEQA010000043.1:0-3486 GCF_052045815.1 Pseudomonas sp. 22085 | reverse complement strand
GAGCTTGCTGTGATGCCAGAGGCACACCGAATGCCGATTGCGGGGAAGCGCGCTCCATGAGCTTGCACATCAATACGCCGAGGATGTCTGTGATCGACCCGCGCGGCTTGCCGGTGCGCACGGTCGACTATTGCCGAGACATCGAGGACGGACCGGTCGAGTCCCGGATCAACCGCACCCTGCATGACGCTGCGGGGCGTGCGGTGAAACAGTGGGACCCGCGACTTTGGCTGTCGCAGGCCGGCAATCCGCTGACGCCGGCCAACCTGAAGCAGGTATTTGCTTTGGACGCCACGGTGATTCGCTCGGACAGCGTCGATGCCGGCACGCAAGTCGAGCTGAAGGGACTCGCCGCACAAACGCTGTTCCGTTGGGACAGCCGTCAGACGCAGCGCGAGATTGAACACGACAGTTTGCTGCGCCCCGTTGCGATATTCGAAGAAGGAACAGGCGTGCCTCGGCGTTGTGTCGAGCGCCTGACCTACGGTCATCCCGGCAGCGGGGATCAGTCGCGAAACCAGTTCGGGCAGCTGATTCGTCATGATCATCCGGCGGGCAGCGTGCTGTTCAATGCGTTTGCAATCAGCGGCCCCTGCACCGAAGACATCCGCCGCTTCACGCTGGAACCGCTGGCACCTGACTGGCCGGAGCGGGAGGCGGATCGTCTTCGGCTGCTGGAGCCAGGCGTTGGTGCAACATCGCGGTGGCGCCATGGTGCGTTGGGCGATGTGCTGGGACAGACAGATGCCCGGGACAATCGGCATACGTTCGAGCTGAACGTCGATGGCCGCTTGCGCGAACACCGACTGCAGTTGAAGGGGGAGCGTGAGCAGATTCTGGTCACTGACATCCGCTATGACGCGCAAGGCAATGTCACGCAGCAAACCGCCGGCAACGGTGTGCACACCACCCGGACCTATCGCCCCGAAGACGATCGTCTGTTGTGCCTGCGGACCGAAGACGCTCGCGGTCTCGTGCTGCAGCGCCTGATTTATGAATACGACAGGATGGGCAATGTCCTGCGCATTGAAGATAAGGCAATGCCGATCCGTTACTTCGCCAATCAGCGTATAGAGCCGGTCAGGTGCCTGGCCTACGACAGTCTCTACCAATTGATCATGGCGTCCGGGTGGGAGGCCGGGCGTGCCAGTCGGGGCCCGCAATCGATAGGACGCGTCGATCCGGCAGCGGTCAGCAAGTATCAGCAGGATTACAAATATGATTGGAGCGGCAACCTGCTCAATCTGATTCATGTCGGGCCACAGAGCCACGGACGCAAACTGCAAGCCGCGCGCTACAGCAACCGTACCCTGCTTTACGAAGGCGCAATTCCCGGCGATCCCGAAATCGAAGCCGGCTACGACACCAGAGGCAACCAGACTCAGCTGGAACCGGGACGGATGCTGAGCTGGAACCTGCGCAACGAACTGCAATCGGTCAGCCCGGTGGAACGTGCCAGTGGTGACAATGACAGCGAGACCTATCTCTACGACGGCAGTCGCCAGCGAGTGCGCAAGATCCGTTCCTTGCAGACCGGTGCCCGCACCCTGATTGCCGAAGTGCGCTATTTGCCCGGGCTGGAACTGCGCACCGACAACGGAGTTGGCGAACGGCTGCAGGTCATCGTCGCCGGCGGTGTCCGGGTCTTGCATTGGGAGAGCCCGCCACCCTCGGGCAGCAACAATCGGTATCGATACCAACACGACGACCACCT
Source organism: Pseudomonas sp. 22085 (assembly GCF_052045815.1). NCBI lineage: Bacteria > Pseudomonadati > Pseudomonadota > Gammaproteobacteria > Pseudomonadales > Pseudomonadaceae > Pseudomonas > Pseudomonas sp. 22085. The sequence continues at coordinate 1,772 of NZ_JBQEQA010000043.1, read as the reverse complement.
GGGTTCGATCACTCTGGAAACCGCCGATGACGGTGCGATGATCAGCCGGGAAACGTTTCACCCTTTTGGTACCAGTGCCTGGCAGGATGGCGAATTCAGCTACAAATACATCCGTTACTCGGGCAAGGAGCGCGATGCCAGCGGGCTTGATTACTACCGTTATCGCTACTACATCCCTTGGTTACAGCACTGGCTGAATCCTGATCCTGCAGGGGACGTCGACGGACTGAATCTGTACCGGATGGTTCGCAACAATCCGCTCACGATGAGAGACGCGCTGGGGCTGCAAGCCGAGACCGGAACCTACGAAGCGGAGGTGGGCATTCGAGTGAGATTGGCCTTCAAGCTGCTTTCCCTTCAAGCACATGTGTCCAAGCTTGACCCGGCAGAGGGGCGATACAGCAAGTCTGCTGATTTCAAACTGGTTGAAGTCGGCGAGGGCCCCGAGTTTTCCGTGAGTAAGGGCGAACTGTTGAGTCACCTGAGGAAGTTTCGGCGCCAGTACCGTGAGATGTACCACGACTCGTTGCGGCAAGAAGATCCGCAGAGCATGAATATCAGCGTGGCGCAAAACTTTGAATTGGGAAAAGAGATCGCCGAGATCACATCCTCGTCCCTGAAGTACTCAAGCGAACCGCGTGTATCGGAAGAACAAACGGTCACCAAGCACTTCTTCGCATTGATCAATCGCGACGATGTCGAAAAGAAGGGTCAGGACAAAGTGATTTACGGCATCGCCGAGTTGAGTGTCGTGTCAAAAAAGGGGGGAGAAAGCACGGTTCATGTGAGCAACGTACTTGCGCACCCACTGTCGCAGCCGGGCGTGGACAACTTCCTGGGTGAATCGGCCGAGGCCACCGGGGCCGTCCGACCTTTCAAATTGCGTGGGATTGGGACCTACCTGACTGTCAAGTCGCTGGCCAGGATGGTGAGCACGCACAAGGTTCAAAAAGTCAGAACGGCGGCGGTCAATCCGCGATCAGCGGCTATCGCCCGAAGACTGGGAGCCAGAAAAGTGAATTAAAAAAAGCCCCCGCCCCACCCACTGCGGATAGGGAACGCAGCGGGCTGGACGGGGGCCTCCTGTTTTGCTCAATGCTTGTTGCGCGTAGGTGCCGTTGGTCGGGACTGTAATTTCCGACAGTAGCCGAAACAGCGCTGAGCTTGCTGTGATGCCAGAGGCACACCGAATGCCGATTGCGGGGAAGCGCGCTCCATGAGCTTGCACATCAATACGCCGAGGATGTCTGTGATCGACCCGCGCGGCTTGCCGGTGCGCACGGTCGACTATTGCCGAGACATCGAGGACGGACCGGTCGAGTCCCGGATCAACCGCACCCTGCATGACGCTGCGGGGCGTGCGGTGAAACAGTGGGACCCGCGACTTTGGCTGTCGCAGGCCGGCAATCCGCTGACGCCGGCCAACCTGAAGCAGGTATTTGCTTTGGACGCCACGGTGATTCGCTCGGACAGCGTCGATGCCGGCACGCAAGTCGAGCTGAAGGGACTCGCCGCACAAACGCTGTTCCGTTGGGACAGCCGTCAGACGCAGCGCGAGATTGAACACGACAGTTTGCTGCGCCCCGTTGCGATATTCGAAGAAGGAACAGGCGTGCCTCGGCGTTGTGTCGAGCGCCTGACCTACGGTCATCCCGGCAGCGGGGATCAGTCGCGAAACCAGTTCGGGCAGCTGATTCGTCATGATCATCCGGCGGGCAGCGTGCTGTTCAATGCGTTTGCAATCAGCGGCCCCTGCACCGAAGACATCCGCC
>NZ_JBQEQA010000042.1:0-3876 GCF_052045815.1 Pseudomonas sp. 22085 | reverse complement strand
TCGCAGTTACCGGTCACGTCAGTAGTACGGAAGTAGAACTGTGGACGGTAGCCTTTGAAGAACGGAGTGTGACGACCGCCTTCTTCCTTGCTCAGAACGTAAACTTCTGCAGTGAACTTGGTGTGCGGCTTAACCGAACCCGGCTTAACCAGAACCTGACCACGCTCAACGTCGTCACGCTTGGTGCCACGCAGCAGAACGCCGCAGTTCTCGCCAGCACGACCTTCGTCCAGCAGCTTGCGGAACATCTCAACACCGGTGCAGGTGGTGGTGGTAGTGTCACGCAGACCAACGATTTCCAGGGCGTCTTGAACACGAACGATACCGCGCTCGATACGACCGGTTACAACAGTACCGCGACCCGAGATCGAGAATACGTCTTCGATTGGCATCAGGAATGGCTTGTCGATAGCACGCTCTGGCTCTGGGATGTAGCTGTCCAGAGTTTCCACCAGCTTCTTAACAGCGGTGGTGCCCATTTCGTTGTCGTCTTTGCCTTCCAGCGCCATACGAGCCGAACCGATGATGATCGGAGTGTCGTCGCCTGGGAAGTCGTAGGTGGACAGCAGGTCGCGAACTTCCATCTCAACCAGTTCCAGCAGCTCAGCGTCGTCCACCAGGTCAGCCTTGTTCAGGAAAACCACGATGTACGGAACGCCTACCTGACGGGACAGCAGGATGTGCTCACGGGTTTGTGGCATCGGACCATCAGCGGCCGAGCAAACCAGGATCGCGCCGTCCATCTGCGCAGCACCAGTGATCATGTTCTTCACGTAGTCAGCGTGACCTGGGCAGTCAACGTGAGCGTAGTGACGAATGTTCGAGTTGTACTCAACGTGCGCGGTGTTGATGGTGATACCGCGAGCTTTTTCTTCTGGAGCGCTGTCGATCTTGTCGAATTCAACTACGGCCGAACCGAAAACTTCGGAGCAAACGCGAGTCAGAGCAGCGGTCAGCGTGGTTTTACCATGGTCTACGTGACCGATGGTGCCAACGTTGACGTGCGGCAGGGAACGATCAAATTTTTCCTTAGCCATCGATATCACCCCTAACAGAAGAAATTAAGCAAACAACACGAGCCATTAAAACAAAGGCAGATATTTTCATATCTGCCTTGTTATATGGAGCTCTTGAGCGGATTTGAACCGCTGACCTCACCCTTACCAAGGGTGTGCTCTACCAACTGAGCTACAAGAGCGTAACACTTTGCACAACCTGCAAACTTGGAGCGGGTAGCGGGAATCGAACCCGCATCATCAGCTTGGAAGGCTGAGGTTCTACCACTAAACTATACCCGCGGAGCCTGCAGCTCACGCTAAAATCTGGTGGAGGGAGAAGGATTCGAACCTTCGAAGTCGTAGACGTCAGATTTACAGTCTGATCCCTTTGGCCGCTCGGGAACCCCTCCTAATCAGGCCGGCATTCTATACCATGCCAAGCCTCTGTCAAGCATTTTCTCATTTAAAAACCTGAGGTTAGCTGCATTGACATCACCCCGCCGCACCAACCTTTTCAGGTCTTCGCTGTGGAGCGGGCGCCATTCTATGCAAACTATTCCGCAGGTGCAACCCCCTCGCACAGCATTATTTTATGTTTTAACTCATTGAATTCCTTGGAAAGGTTTTGTAGCTGAGCATCACCCAGCAAACGCTGGGTTTCGGGCGTAATCTGGAACCAATATGAGCCGCCGGAATACTCTTTTGACGAAGGAAGAGCTTTTGCTCCCAGCTCCGTCAAACGCTGTTCCAACACCTGGGCAGACTCAGGTCGACCCAAACCGCCTATATATAGGCACTGTCCATCAGGCTTTCCCCCAGCCCTTTTTTCACGGGAAGCATCACCTCCAGCCTCACTCAACAGGCGAATATCCTGTTGCGGGCCACGATAAAGACTGAGCGGCGTGACATCCTTTGCGCGTAGCGGCGCCTCCTGCTGATGCCAGACGTAATAAAACACATTGAGTACCAGAAGTAGAAGGAACAACCAACGCATACAAACCTCAGGACAAAGGACACGCCATAGCCAAACCCACGAACACCAAATCAGAAACGACCCGAGCCTCAGGCGCGACATCCGAGACCAGCTCGGCATCCCCCCCCGTGATGAAGACTCGGTAATCATCACCCCAGTAGGAACGCGCCATCTCCAACTGCGTCAACACGAACCCTCTGAGCATCAACGAACAGCCACGCTCAACAGCCTCAGCTGTAGAGCGCCCCGGAGCCTGGCTCGTCAATGCCCGCTCCGCCGCGAGATCTCCATAGCGAATTTTTCGAGTATGGGTACGCAGCTGATTACGCATTAGCGGCATGCCGGGACAAATGAAGCCTCCCAAATGCTCACCGTCCGCGGAGATAAAATCGGCGGTCACCGCCGTCCCAAAATCTAGTACCAGACAGGCCCCTTTAGCCAGGTGAAAACCACCAAGCATCGCCAGCCAACGATCGAGGCCAAGGCGCTCATAATCGTCGTAACCATTCTTTACGCCGGACATCTCGCGAGCGGGCGCCGCACAGACAACGGAAATGCCGAACTCCTGCTTAAGCAAGCCAATCAGCAAATTGGTCTCATCTTCAGTTCTTACGCTGACAAGGCGACATTTGACGAGAGACACCTTCTCAAGCGACCGTAGACTGTCGACCAAGGCGCCATCAGAGTCGACCACTCCTTCCGCGATCAAGGCGCCCGCCTCAGCCCGCAGCACACGCCACTTGATAAAGCTGTTTCCACAATCAAGCTCAAGAATCATCACGCAACCTCAAGCTGAGCTCACCACCACTAAAGACTTTTTCCACACCATCTACCTTTAGCCGCAGTGCGCCTTGATTATCGATTCCCAGCACCACACCATCTACTTGATTGACCCCCGCAGTGAGAGAAACCGGTTGCCCCTGCCACAAATGGCTCGCCTCCCACTCCGACTGAAGCGCAGAGAAGCCGCCCGATTGGTGACGTTGCAAATAGAGTTGCAGCTGCTTACTCAGCTCAACCGCCAGAATATTGCGATCACAAGATTTACCCGACTCTAGACGCATTGAAGTCCATCGCTGATCGACTTCATCTGTAGCCTGCATGTTCACATTAATGCCTATGCCCAACACTACATGACACACGTCTGCCGGATCACCAACCAGCTCCAACAGGATCCCGGCGATTTTTTTTCGCCCGACCAATACATCATTCGGCCATTTCAGCCCTGCACCTGGCACCCCAAGCGCATGCAAGGCCTGCATGACCGCGAGACCAACAACAAGACTTAACCCCTCAAGCTGACGCATCCCACCATCAATGCGCAACACGAGGCTGTAATAGAGGTTTTCAGCAAACGGACTCACCCATTTACGCCCCCTGCGCCCACGCCCTGATCTTTGGAGCTCGGCCAGCACAAGAAAGGGAGCCGCCCGCCCCCGATCCACCTCGCGCAACGATTCAGCATTAGTAGAGTCGACGGAATCAAAGATACTGACAGACCAGCCAGGAAGACTTTCCTCTATCTCGAGCGAGTCAAGCAAAGTCAATGGCGAGGCCAATTGATAGCCCCGTCCCCGAACTTTATGTATGGATAACCCAAGCTCAGCCTCCAGGTGCTGAAGCTGCTTCCACACCGCACTTCGACTAATTCCCAGGGCAGCCCCCAGAGCCTGACCGGAATGGAATCGACCATCCTTCAGAAGGTTCAACAACGTCAGCATGCAGGTCTCGCCTCAGAATGAGGCCCGAATAATAGCCATGCACCGGGCCGCTGCATAGAATTCAAAGAATCCATTTTCCTGCGGGCAAAACAAAACCCCAACTGCTTTCGCAATTGGGGTTTCGGAATTTAATCTTGACGATGACCTACTCTCACATGGGGAAACCCCACACTACCATCGGCGA
>NZ_JBQEQA010000041.1:0-9411 GCF_052045815.1 Pseudomonas sp. 22085 | reverse complement strand
CGCTCCAGAGGCCGCTTCATCAACATGCTCGGCGAACCCACCCGCCTGGCAGCCCCCATCGTCGAAAGCGCCGTGAGCGGTGCGCTTGATCCCGACTTGCCGAGCGTGATCGTCCGCATCCCCTACGATCCGCTGATCACCCCGGACAACGCCATTGAAATCCACTGGAGCATTACCCTTGCGGACGGCACCGTTTTCGAGCCTGAGCTGGCCTGGATCTTTCCGACCCAGCAGGAGGCCGATGACCCTGAGGGGTTCATCGTCATCATTTCAGGCCCCGAGTACCTGAAACCCGGCGAAGGCGGCAACCTGGTGGTGTCATACGACTTACTCAGTGAAGGCGAGAACGGCGAAATCGTTCGCAGGCCTTCCCCGCCAGCCTCGCCGTTGAACATCGGTGAGCCGAAGCTTGAGCTGGTCAAGCCAATACTCCTGGGCGAAAAGGACGGCGCGCTGGAACCCAGGGATTTGCCCAACGGCATCAGCGAAGTCACCTGCCCCAACCCGGTCAACAATCCAACCCTGCCCAAGGATGTGGTGCACTGGCAATTGCACGATGACCAAGGTGTGCTGCTGTTTACGGACAGCAAATCCCTCAACTCACTGAGCGCCGGCAAACCCGTGAAATTTCCGCTCAATGCGGCGTTTGTACTGCAGTATTTTGAGGCCCGTCGCGGTGAACGGTTGAGTATCCGCTATCACATCGTTCGGTTTGAATCGGGCAAGACCAGTTATTCGAATCCAAAAGTATTTACGATCGGAACCTCACAGCAACAGCGACTGGCCCCGGCCGAGTTCAAGGAAGCAAAAGGTGATCAATTGAATCCTGATCACGTAACGGCTGGTGCAACAATCATCATCAACGCCTCCGCTGGACTGAAGGCAGACGACGAAGTCATCGTTACCGTGACGGGAAAATCTCCTACCACCCTTCCTGCGTACCCGGTCAAGCCCACAGAGGCGGACAAAGAGCTGTCGTCGATCAAAGTGCCTCACAGCGTGATCCTTGCTGAAGATGGCAACACTATCGAGCTGACTTATACCGTCAAACGCAAGGCAGGTGGTACCGATGACCCTTCAGTCCCGGCGGTATACGACGTAAGCAATGTGATCGGAGCGGGCAAACTGAAGGTCATGGGTGCCCGCCACAACCGCAGCGTGTATTGGGCTTCGCGAGCCAGCCGCTGGCTGATGGCATTTGATGCCACGACCGGCAAACCGATCCTGGCCGAGTGGAAATACGCCAATAGCAGCACCTGGACCAAGGGCCAGAACTGGCTCGATACCTCCCCACAGGAACCTCTTCAGGTACGTACTCTCGACGACCACTTCACGATTAGTGAAGCGAACATCTACGGCAATGGCAGCGAAAGCACCGTCACCGGCCAGGCAGCGTTCGTCGCGCTTCGAGACAAGAACAATATGGCGGGTTGGGGTTTGCCTGCCAATGGCAGTACCATCCCGCCCACTATCATCACCATGAACGACATTGTGGAAGTGAGCTGCACACGCAGTACCTATGCAGCCCGACGCAGCAACAACACCACCATCGCCTGGAGCAACACCGCAGGTGAGGGCAGTGACATGAGTACAGTCAATCCAACGGGCTTCACCCAGGTTGTCGGCAATACCACTGCTTTCGCGGGGATCAAGGGTGATGGAACCGTCCATGCCTGGGGCACAATAGTTAACGGAGGAACGACAAGTGCCGAGGTCAAGGCCATTACCAATGCTGTCGAGGTAACCCCTGCCGGATATGCCTTTGCAGTACGACTGGCTACAGGCCACGTCAAGGCCTGGGGCGTGGCCGCCCATGGCGGAACCGTGACTCCACCGATAGATACGCTCGACGATATCGACGAGCTTCTCGGCAGTTTATATGCCTTCGCGGCGAGAAGAACAAACGGCACGGTAGTCGCCTGGGGCCACGCAACCTATGGTGGCGCGGTACCGGCCACCATTGCCGGCCTGACCAATATCACGCAACTTGCCTGTGCCAATCACTATTCATTCTGTGCCCTGCTCGACACCAAACAGGTCGTCGCCTGGGGCCCTGCTGCGCAAGGGGGGACAGTTCCCACGCTGATAGCCTCCCTGACGGATATCTTTTCAGTCGTCGGAACCTGGGCCGCCTTCGCAGCGCTGCGAGAAAACGGTCATGTGGTTGCATGGCCCGAAACCAATGCTGCCGGTATCGTGCCCGCCGCCATCGCGGCCCGGGATGATGTTGTTCAGATCGCGGGCACATCCGACGCATTTGCCGTGCTGTACAAGGATGGAACGGTGGCGGCATGGGGTAATGCAACGGTGGGCGGGAATACAGCTCCGGTCGCGGCGCAATTGACCGACGTCGTAGCGATCTACGCCAATACCCATGGTTTCACAGCGCTAACCGCCGACGGTCGAGTCGTGACCTGGGGGCAAGCCGCAGGAGGTGGAGACAGCAGTACCGTACAGCCTCCACTCAACGGGACGGTGTCCTATCTCGCAACCCCGGCTTCACGTGGACAAGCGCTCATGGCCAGCCGTTTGAGCCAGTCAAAAACGTCGGTCTGAACCCGCCCCCCCGGTCTGGTCGAGCGGCGCTCTGTCGAGAGTGCCGCTCAATACTCACCACACAAGGAAAATCGGGGGATGGAAAGTGACCCTGTTTAATTGCCTGCTCCCATCAGGGAAACCCACGCGCCCTTTCAACCGGGCGGGCGGATTTGGTAGTTCTACCTGCTGAGGATGCATTTGTTGAAGAGTGTTGAAGTTTATATCCGCAAAGCCACGCCACCTTGCGCCTTTGCCTACGCATCCGCCAGAATCCGCCGGCTTGTGCGCCTTGGGGGCGGGTTCTATTGTTTGGCGGTCGCTGAAAAACAGCGATCGGGTTTAGCAGCCCGGTTAACTTCAAGGCACGTTGGTGTCGCCAGTGTTTGTTATGGCGGCTGACGTGGGGCACTTCGGTGCGCCGGGATCCTTGAGCCTGGTCTGCTAACCCGCGTTCAGCCGCCACCCTCTTCGTTTAGCAGCGATGGATGACGGCTCCATATCTCAAGGAGCTTCACAATGATCAAACCAACGCCAAACCCGCCCGAAGTCGATTCGACTTCCCCCTACGAAACCCTCGATTCCAAAAAATTTCACGAAGCCGCCGAGCGTGCGCTCGACCATTACCTCAATCCCCTCCTCCCCCGAAAACCGCTGCTCAAACCCAACACCCGCTACCTCATCGCGCCCGGTATCGACAGCGAAGAGTTGCTGGCAGACGCCTGTGAAACCCTGACCTCGGCCAAGGTCATGGCCAATGACTTCGCCGGGCTGGTTGATGGCCCGCAGCGGCATGTGTTGTTGGGGATTGCGCAGTTGATCATGCTTGGGGAGCTGGCGGTGAATCGCGTGCTGGATAATCTGGAGTTGAAGGCTGAGGCGCCCGCCGTAGCCTGATCGCCGCCTGATCGTTCCCACGCTCTGCGTGGGAATGCAGCCCGGGACGCTCCGCGTCCCAAAGAGCGGACGCAGAGCGTCCATTGAGGCATTCCCACGCGGAGCGTGGGAACGATCAATCCAAGAAAAAACCCGCCGTCCCGGTTGATCGGGACGGCGGGTTTTGTCGTTTCAGCGATCAGATCAGACCGTGTCCACCTTCAACGAATGATCATTGAGCATCCCGTTGATGATCGTCGCCGTGTCATGCCCGCTGGCGATCAAACCGCCCGCCCCCGGCGTCACGCCGTAGTGGCTGGCGAGGTTGACGCCGGCCAGGTCGATGGTCTGGTTCGGCGTGGCGCCGGCCATGGCGCTGACATCGATGCTGGTCATGACCGAGGCGCCGCTGCCGGTGACGGTGAAGTGCAGGTAGTCATCCAGTGACGCCGACGTGCCGTTTTCACCTTGCAGCAGTTGCGACAGGTCGAGCTTGTCGGTGCCGGGGGTGAAGTCGGTGACGAGGTCGTGACCGCTGTTGCCCTTGAGCCACTGGAAGGTGTCGGCGCCCGGCCCGCCGGTCAGGGTGTTGTTGCCCATCCCGCCGATCAGCAGGTCATCGCCCCCGCCGCCGTTGAGGATGTCGTTGCCCAGACCGCCGTTGATCACGTTGTTATTGTTGTCGCCGGTGAGGCTGTCGTTGAAGTTCGAGCCGACGAGATTTTCGATGCCGGTCAGGGTGTCTGTCCCGGCGCCAATGGTGTTTTGCGCACCGAGCAGACCGAGGTTGACCGTCACCCCGGCGGTGGCATGGGCGTAGCTGGCGGTGTCGATGCCAGTGCCTCCGTCGAGCAGGTCGTTGCCCGGGCCGCTGTAGAGCAAGTCGTTGCCGGCCCCGCCGTGCAGTTCGTTATTGCCGGAGCCTGCGGTCAGTACATCGTTGCCGTCGCCGGCGTTGATGATGTTGTCGCCAGTGCCGGCCACCAGCACGTCATCGCCCGAGGTGCCGGTGAGGGTGTGGCCGTCCTGATAGCTGATGGTCACGTTCGCCGTGTCGCTGCCGCCGTGGTTATCGTTGGCGGTGTAGGTGCCGTGGTAGTCCGGGGTGATGTCGTGGGCCCCGGCGTAGTTGAGGGTCATGGTCAGCTGGTAGTTCTCCGCCGCGTTGGCGTTGCTGCCCGTGGTGTTGGTGATGTTGGTGATGTGGATCTGGTAGACGCCGTCGGACGTCGCGGTCAGGGTCTGGCCGTCCGCGAGGGCGATCCAGGCGCCGCCATTGATCGAGTACTCCATGGTGATGTGACCGGCCGCCAGGTTGTGGTCCAGGTTGAGGGTTTCACCCTGGCGCAGGTTGACGGTGATGCGATCTTCATCGTTGGCGTTGGTGTTGGTGACCGCGCCGAGGTAGCCGCTGACCACCAGCACGGCGGTCATGGTCGCAGCGTTGGCGCTGAACGCATTGCGCACGTTGGCCAGGTTCTGGTTGGCGGCGGTGTTCGCATTGGTGCCGGTGAAGCTGATCGCGCCGCTGCCGGTGAAGTCTGCCGATTTGGAGATCCAGCCGGTGTTGAACGAGGTCGGCGTGGCGTTGAGGGTGTCGCCGTTCGGGTCGGTGTCGTTGGCCAGCAACAGCTCGCCCGGCACCACGATGTTGCCCGACAGCACGTTGGTGATGATGTGGTCGTCCACCGCCACCGGAGGCGCGTTGGGGATCACTTTCACGGTCAGGGTCGAACTGGCGAGGTCGCCGTCGTTGTCGCTGAGGGTGAAGCCGATGTTCTCGGTGATCACCACGGCGGTGGTTTTTTGCGAGGTGTAGCTGTAGTCGCCGGTGTCGAGGTTGACCACCAGGGTGCCGCTGTTGTTGGTGGCGATGCTCAGGGTGTTGTTCACCGTGTTGAACGTGCCGTGGTTGGCGCCGCCGCTGGCGACCAGTGAACCCTGGCCGCCGTTGGCTTTCGGGTCATAGGTGTAGGTGGTGCCGTCGACCACGATGGATTTGATGAACCCGCCATCGACGCCGAACGTACCGCCCTCGCCGATCAACGAACCGGTGACCGGCGCGCCCTCGACGGTGCCGGACAGCACCGAATTGAGTTGATTGAGGTCGGTGACCACCACCGCGTTGGTGTTGGTGTGGGTGATGCCGTCGTACGCCAGCGGATCGAGGTTGGCGTTGCTCACGCCGCTGCCCAGGCCGATCGCGTAGTTCTTGATGTTGTTGGCATCGAGGAACGCCTTGAGCGTCGCTTCGTCGGCGGTGCCGATGTCACCCTCGTTGGGTTTGCCGTCGGAGAAGAAGTAACCGACGTTCTGTGCCCCGGTGAGTTTGCCCGAGGTGTTGAACGCGTTGTACATGGTTGCCACGGCAGCGTCGTAGTTGGTGCCGCCGCCCGCGCTGAGGCCGGCCAGAAGGGTCTTGGCCGTCGCGACATCGACCCACACCGAAGTGCGGTCGGTGGCGTTGCTGCTGAAGGTGACGAGCTGCACTTTCACATCGCCCAGATCGTCGTACTTGTCGAGCAAGGCGCTGATCGCCTGCTTCGCCAGTTCCAGCCGCGACAGACCCGGTACGCCGGAGGCGTCAGCCATGCTGCCGGAGATGTCGAGGACGATAAGGATGTTGGAGTCGATCTCCACCGCTGCCACTGAACGATCCGACGCCACCGCTTTGGGCACGTCGTCGACGATGTTGACCACGATGGTGCTGGTGGTGCTGTTGCCCAGCGCATCGGTGGCTTTGTAGGTGAAGCTTTCGCTCAGGGTGTTCGGCCCGTCGTTGGCGTTCGGCGTGGTTTTCGGCGCCGAGGTCAGGGTGTAGGTGTACGTGCCGTCGGCATTGAGCTGGATCTGCCCGTAAGTCCCGGTGGCGCTGCCGACCAGGGTGTAGGTGATCGCCCCGCTGCCGCCGCTGACCGAACCGACCAGTGTGCCGCTGGCAGTTTCGCCGGTGTTGCTCGGGTCGCTGCCGGTGACCGTGCCGGGGGCCAGGTCTTGTCCGTCCTGGGTCAGGTCGAGAGCTTTCTCGTAGACGGTCACGTCCTGATCGGTCGAAGCCACGAGTTTGCTGTCGGCGACGTTGACGGTGATGGTGGTGGTGCTTTCGTCGCCGTCACTGTCGCGGATGGTGTAGGTGAAGGTATCGGTAGCGCCGGGCGGGCTCACCGAGTTCGGATTGCTGTGATAGACCGCGTTGCCGTTGGCGTCGAGTGTCAGGTAGCCGTAGTTGCCGTTGATGTTGCTGTTGAGGCCGCCGATGGCCGAGGTCGCGGTGTTGCTGCCGGCGCGCACGCCGACCACGATTGCCGCGCCATCCGCGCCACTGACGTCATTGCCCAGCACGCTGATGTTGACCGTGCCGCCCTCCGCCACCGAGCCGGTGTCGGCCTTGGCGGTCGGCAGGTCGTCGATGATGTTGACGTTGATCTGCCCGGTGGCGGTGCTGCCATCGGTGTCCGTCGCCACCACGTTGAAGTTCTCGGTGATGCTGTTGGCACCGTTGGCGTTCGGGTGGCTTTCGTTATCGACCAGGGTGTAGCTGTAACTGACCACGCCGGTTGCCGGGTCGTATCCGGTGATGGTCAGCGTGCTGCCCAGCGGGGTGACGGTAGATTGCGGGAAGCCGGCGGCCACGCCGTTGGTCATCACGGCGATGCCGCCCACGGTCAGAGTTTGCAGACCGTCAAGAGCGGTGACGGTGAAGGTGCCGCTCTGGGTCAGTGCCGGGGTATCGGGGCTGGTGCCGTCGCCGAGGTTTTTCTCATAGACAGTCAGCTCGCCGCCATACACGTCGAGGCCGTTGAGGACCACCGGATCGTCGTTGTTGTGGATGTTCAGCACCAGGTTGGCGGTGCTGGTGTCGCCATCGGCATCGGTCAGGGTGTAGGTGAAGGTCTCGGTGCCGTTGCCACCGCCGTGCAGGTTTTTGAAGTCTGCATCGTTGGTGTTCAGCGTGTAGGTGTACGTGCCGTTGGCGTTAAGCACCAACGTGCCGTAAGTGCCGGTGAAGGTGCCGGGAGTGATCGGGCCAGCATTCGGGCCGGTCGCCACCACGTCGGCGCCTTGCACGTCGTTGGTCAGCACGTTGCCGTTGAGGGTCAACTGGGTTTCCGACGCGGTGCCGGCGTTGCTGTCGTTGATCGCCTTCGGTACGTCATCGACGATGTTGACCACGATGGTGCTGGTAACGACGTTGCCCAGCGAATCGGTGGCCTGGTAGGTGAAGGTTTCGGTCAGGGTGTTGGCGCCGTCGTCGGCGTGCGGGGTGGTACTGGCCGGTGAGGTCAGGGTGTAGGTGTACGTACCGTCGGGGTTGAGCACGATCTGCCCGTAGTTGCCGGTGGCGCTGCCGACCAGCGCGTAGCTGATCGCACCGACCGCGCCGGTGACCGAACCGACCAGCGTGCCGGACGCGGTTTCCCCGGTGCTGGTCGGATCGCTGCCGGTGACCGTGCCAGGGGCCAGGTCTTGCCCGTCCTTGGTCAGGTCGAGGGCTTTTTCGTAGACGGTGACGTCGGTGTCGCTGACCGCGCACAGTTTGCTGTTGTAGACGTCGATGGTGATGGTGGTGGTGCTTTCATCGCCGTCGGAATCGCGCACGGTGTACACGAACACGTCCACCGCACCCGGGCCGCTCACGGCATTCGGGTTGCTGTGGTAGACCGCATTGCCGTTGGCGTCGAGGGTCAGGTAGCCGTAGGTGCCGTTGATGTTGCTGTTGAGGCCGCCGATGGCCGAGGTCGAGGTGTCGGAGCCGGCGCGCACGCCCACTACCGCGCCACTGGCAGCCGGGCCATCGGCGCCGCCGATATCGTTGTCCAGCACGTTGCCGCTGACGGTGCCGCCCTCCTGCACCGACGTCGCGTCGGGTTTGGCGGTCGGCAGGTCATCGATGATGTTGACGTTGATCTGCCCGGTCGCCGTGCTGCCGTCGGTGTCGGTCGCCACCACGTTGAAGTTCTCGGTGATGCTGTTGGCGCCGTTGGCGGTCGGATGGGTTTCGTTATCGACCAGGGTGTAGCTGTAACTGACAACGCCAGTGGCCGGGTCGTATCCGGTGATGGTCAGCGTGCTGCCCAGCGGGGTGACCGCCGATTGCGGGAAGCCTGCCGCGACACCGTTGGTGATCACGGCGATGCCGCCCACGGTCAGGGTTTGCAGACCGTCGAGGGCAGTGACGGTGAAGGTGCCGCTTTGGGTCAGCGCCGGGGTGTTGGGGCTGGTGCCGTCGCTGAGATTTTTCTCGTAGACGGTGAGCTCGCCACCGTTGACGTCGAGGCCGTTGAGGTAGACCTGATCGTCGTTGTTGTGGATGTTCAGCACCAGATTCGCGGTGCTGGTATCGCCGTCGGCATCGGTGATGGTGTAGGTGAAGGTTTCAGTGCCGTTGCCGCCGCCGTGCAGCGCTTTGAAATCAGCGTCGCTGGTGTTGAGCGTGTAGGTGTAAGTGCCGTTGGCGTTCAGCACCAATGTCCCGTAAGTCCCCGTAAAGGTGCCGGCGGTAATCGGGCCGGCATTCGGGCCGGTCGGTACGCGGTCGGCGCCTTGCACGTCGTTGGTGAGGACGTTGCCAGTCAGCGTGAGATTGGTTTCCGAAGCGGTGCCCGCGTTGCTGTCGTCCACGCCTTTTGGCAGGTCGTCGACGATGTTCACGTCCAGCGTGGCGTTGGCGGTGGTGCCGTTGTCGTCGACCACGGTCACGGCGAACTGCTCGTTGAGCACGTTGGCGCCGTTGGCGGTTGGGTGCGCTTCGTTGTCGACCAGGGTGTAGCTGTAGCTGACGACGCCGGTTGCAGCGTTGAAACCGGTGATGGTCAGGGTGCTGCCCAGTGGCGTGGTCACCGATTGCGGGAAGCCTGCGGCCACGCCATTGGTGACCACGGCGATGCCACCGATGGTCAGCGTGGTGACGCCGTCCAGCGCGGTGATGGTGAAGGTGCCGCTTTGGGTCAGGGCGGGTGCATCGGGGCTGCTGCCGTCGCTGAGGTTTTTCTCGTAAAC
>NZ_JBQEQA010000040.1:0-17516 GCF_052045815.1 Pseudomonas sp. 22085 | reverse complement strand
TCCCTGTGGGAGCGGGCTTGCCCGCGATGGCGTCCAGTCAGGCAATACCAATCAGCGGTTGCCATCCAGCGGATCGCGGCGCGCCAGTTCCGCTTCATCCAGCCCATTGCCGCCGCCGATGTCGTCCTCGTCGACCACGCTCAAATCCCAATCGGCCTGATCGCCTTCGCCGAGTTCCCGGGCATCCCGGGCACCGTCCTCACGGATCAGGGTTTCCGGGCTGAGGTCGTCGTCGGTAGGCTCATGATCGGCGGTCGATGCCCCAGTCAAACCGGCTTCGCGCACGCGCTCGCGTGGCATCAACTGTTCGCGCTCGCGTTCAGGCAGTTCATCGCCGATCTTCGCACTGGGCTCTTCATCGTCGAAATCCAGCTCGTGCACCGAACCCATGCGGTCTTGGTTATCATCGATGGGCTCCGGTTGCACCGCATCGTACGGACGTCGTGAATCAGTCATGGCAAATCCTCATTCTGTGGGCCTTACTGAGGTGGACTCACCGGGCGCGCGAGAATTCAAAGCAAATCACCAGCGATCCGTGCGTGACCCCGACGGGCGGTCGACTGTCATACCAGCGCATCTTTCTTGAGGCCTTACAGCATGCATGACTTACAAGACCTGATTGATAACAACGAGCGTTGGGCTGACGCGATCACCAAGGAAGACCCGGATTTCTTCGCCAAACTGGCTCGCCAGCAGACGCCTGAATACTTGTGGATCGGCTGCTCCGATGCGCGGGTTCCGGCCAATGAAATCGTCGGCATGCTGCCGGGCGATCTGTTCGTTCACCGCAACGTCGCCAACGTGGTGCTGCACACCGACCTCAACTGCCTGTCGGTGATCCAGTACGCAGTGGACGTGCTCAAGGTCAAACATATCCTGGTGACCGGACACTACGGCTGCGGCGGTGTGCGAGCGTCGATGCAGGATCGTCAGTTCGGCCTGATCGATGGCTGGCTGCGTTCGATCCGTGACCTGTACTACGAGAAACGCGAAGAACTGGCCAGGCTGCCGACCGAAGAAGAACAGGTCGATCGTCTGTGCGAGCTCAACGTGATTCAGCAAGTGGCCAACGTCGCCCACACCAGCATCATCCAGAACGCCTGGCATCGCGGGCAGAGCCTGTCGATCCACGGTTGCATCTACGGCATCAAGGATGGTCGCTGGAAGAGTCTGAACACCACGATCAGCGGTTTCGAGCAATTGCCGCCGCAGTACCGTTTACGTCCGGTCGGCGCGCCTTGACCGGTCGTTCAGCGTAAACCTTGTCGCCGCCAGCTGAGCAAATAGCGCTGGCCTTCAAGATTGGGTGATTCACCGTAACCGGTGATCCATCCACGGCAGCGCGAGGACCCGCAACCGCAGGCGAACTGCCGCAGCAGTTTGTCTTCGGTGGCGGTGTAATCCACCGTCAGCCGTTCTCCCGCGACAATGTCGCGCAATGCCCACAGCCATAACTCGCTCATGTCGAGAAAGGTGTTCGGGTCGCAACAATGCTCGATCGCCCCGCAAAAACGCGGATCGTACAGATGGATGCCGGCCAGCAGTTGCCGAGTCTGTCGGCAGCGATAGGGCAGCAACTGGCCCGAAAACCGGCACATTCGGGTGATACGCATAAATGCCCGGCACGCTATGACAGCGGTGGCCACGCCTTCGGGATCGTGAACAATCTCGAAATCCTGCTTCGACGGAAATCCCAGGCGGACGGGGAGTCCGGCAAAAGGATAAATGCCCTCGGTATCGCGTGCCGGTTTACCCGGTAATGCGTAAGTGTTCATAACGCTCCCTGTTGGCTCGGTGTCGCGACATCCCTCGGCTGACGTCCTGTCAGTCCTGCAACACGATGATTGGATCCAAGATCTCGTAAATCACACTAGCGGTCTACTGTCAGATCTGACAGGCGAAATAGACGCTTTCCCGAGTCAGCCGAGGCTGACACGGGAACGTCGCACGTTCGTTCAGAGGTGGGCGGCGGGCGCGGCCATGTCCGGCAATGGGCTTTTCAGCTGTTGCAGTTGGGATTTGACCGGTGCGGTCGAACAGGTTTTGTCCGCCTGTGCCACGGTCTCGTTGCGGATCGTGGTGTAGAACAGCTCGCAGGTCTTGGCTTTCTGCGTCACTTGCCAGGTCTGGGTGCAGCTGTTGAGCAGTGTCTTTGGATCGGTGCCCGGTTTGCTGCCCATTCCGGCCTGCCAGCAGGCAGCGCTCAAGTCTTGTCCCATCACCTTCAGACCGGCCGCATCGGCCTTGGCCTGGGCATCGTCGCCGGTGTAGTTGCTCGGGTCGGCGGCGTACCAGATGTAGCTCGGGTGGTTGGAACCCAGCACCGGTACGTTCACCCCCGCGCTCGGGCTGATGGTCGCCAGGCCCAGTACATTCACGGTCGCACCGTATTGCTGCTTGATCCAGTTACGCACTGGCGCACCAAAGGCAACCATCGGCAGCACGACGCCGCTGGCGTTCTGGCTGACCTGCCTGACCATGGTGGTCTGGTAATCCTTGAAGTAGTCGTACACGCCTTCCAGATCCTTGCCGGCGCTGGCGGGCGCGGCGATCGGGGCGATGTCGATGATGGTCTGGTAGGCCGGCGTCTGGTCGGCGGGGATGCCATTGTCGGTCAGCAGCGCGGCCCAGCGGTCGGTGGTGTTCGAGCGCAGGTAATCCTGGGCCTGGGTCAGCGAGTAATCCGGCGGGAAGTGCAGCAGCTCGACACTTTTGCGGTTTTCCAGGGCCATGCCCAGTGGCAGGAACAGATACCAGCTGTACGACCATTTGCCGTCGGCATTGAGTTTGCTGGCGCCGTTGTAGGCCAGATCGCCGGCGTCCAGCAGCGCGGTCAGCGGTTTGTCGTAGCCCTGTGGTACGCCGCTGATTTCGGCATAGAGCTGATCGTTGTCGTTTTTCACCAGCACTTTGGCGTTGGTGTAGCCGTCGCGCTGCACGCTCTGGCTCAGGTAATGGGCGACGGTCTGCTCCAGCGTCCAGTTGCGAAAGCAGATCACGCTGCAATTGTTGGGGTAGGCGAAGAGGCGGGTGACGCGTTCGGTGCTGCCCAGTTTCAGGTCGACATCGGCGTGGGCGGCGGCGCTCAACGTGAGCGCCGCGAGGGTGAGGCCTGCGAGTTTCAACATGCTCAGATCCTTTTCAGCGAGGGTAAAACCTTGGTGGAGGGCAATCCGGCCCGCGTCTAGCCTAGCCGGGGAACAGGTGTTTCAGCGAATAACCAAGCTGACTGGCAAGAATCACGCCGGTCATGACCACCAGAAACAGCAGTTGTAACGGGCTGAAGTGCGCCCAGTGCAGCGCGGTCAGCCATGGGTGCTTGTCGCTGAACTCCGGGTCGAGCGTGCCGATACGTCGCTTGTGCCAGAGCCCGATCAGAATCACGCCGATATAGGTGAAGGCCCCCAGGCCGCCGAGCATGACCGAGAACAGCAGGATCATGACGGCTTGCGGCACGCCATGGCGCAGCACGAGCCAGCGGGTGTCAGGGTTCCATCGGCGTGAAATGATCTTTTCGGTCAACCACAGATCCTGAACGATCAAATGGGCGCTGATCAGAAACCAATAACTCAGGCCGATCCGGAAAAACCAGACAGGAACGCAGGCGAAGGCCAGCGGGATGACGATGCTCATCGCCGTGGTCTTGTGCTCGGCGGGCAGATAGAACAGCCACAGCGCCAGCGCGATCGCCGCCCATGACTGCATCCAGGTTTCGGCGGCGATGTAGCGCGGCAGAAACCGTCGCCAGTAGAAAACATCGGCGTACGGAAGACGGGCGAGCAGGTCAGGGAAACGCCACTTGAGGGTTTCCGACAACTGCTGGCAGGCCTGCCAGTCCGCCGGAATGAAGCGGTCGGTCATGTCTTTGTGTTGCCGCGGCTTCATCGGGCTGATCAGCATCCGTGCGGCCAGCGCATCGGGCGACCCGTTGCGCTGATTTTCGGCCCGGGCGCACAGATTGTCGTAGAGGCTTTCCTGATTGCAGCGCTCGATCATCTCCTGCCAGAGCCAGTCCGGTTGCGGATGAATGCCCTTGGTGTCGTCCCAGCCAAACAACTGGGACACTCGATCGAACAGCGGCACGCTCCACTCTGCGTCCTGCAGCAATTGCAGA
This sequence comes from Pseudomonas sp. 22085, assembly GCF_052045815.1. NCBI lineage: Bacteria > Pseudomonadati > Pseudomonadota > Gammaproteobacteria > Pseudomonadales > Pseudomonadaceae > Pseudomonas > Pseudomonas sp. 22085. The sequence goes on along the minus strand of NZ_JBQEQA010000040.1, from coordinate 13,402 downwards.
ACGATCTGCTGCCAGTGTTCCCGACGGTCGAACACCTGGAGCCAGGGTTGGGCCGTGTAAGTCTTGAGCAGCGCGAGAAATTCACGCTCGTTTTGCGAGGCGAGCAGTGTTTCCAGCGATTGTCGGTAATCGGCCAGCAGTTCGTTGGCGAGAATGCTGCGCTGCCCGTCGCCGATGACGATTTCCTGCCACGGGCCCAGCCAACCGAGGTGCTGCACCGCCCAACGGGCAATCGGAAGGCGCAGGGCGGGATGATCGAAGCACAACGTCAGCAACAGCGCCTGGAACGCTTGCGCACAATCCTGCTGGCGCGCTTGCTCCCAGCGCTGGTCCAGATTGGTGTCCGAGAGGCCGTTCAGCAATTGCGATGCGGCTTCAATGGCCGGGTCGGCAGTCGGCTGCTCGGGTTCCAGGTTAAGAGGCTCCGGATTCAGGGGCTGTACCCGCAAGGTCTGCGACTCGATCGGTGCTTCGGGCGCGGCCGGGGCCACCGGTTCGAACAGCGCCGCAGGGTAATCCCACGCATCGGTCCCGGTTTTCTGCAGTGGCTGGGCCATGGACTGCTCTTGTACCGCCAGCGCGGCGATCCCTGGGGCTAGGATGACGTCGTCGTGCTCTTCGGTCTCTTCGTTTTCAAGGCGCCACTGGGCAATCGACAGTGCGCGTTCATAAGCCTCGCGCAGGCGCTGGAAGCCTGCGGCATCTTCATCAGGCCGGAAGACTTTCAGCAGACGCGCGTAACTGCGCTTGATATCACGCAGCCCGGCGTCTTCGGGCAGTTGCAGGACAGACCAGCATTCCATGTCGTGCTTCCTTACTGCCAGGGGCTGCGGTCGAGGGCGCTCAACTGCTTGCTCAGTTCGGTACGGGTTTCGCGGATCTGCCGCTCGTCCTGGGAATCCAGCGCTTGCTGGAATTGCTTGGCCCAGTAGCCGATCTGATCGCGCAGGTCGCCCAGGCTTTCCTGATACAGACGTTCCAGCCGTGCGCTGAGCAGGGTGTTCACTTGCTGCTCGCGCGGATGGATCTTCAGTTGCGCCAAACTTTGCAGGCGTTGCTGGATCTCCTCGGGCGTCAGCACGCCGGGGTTGTTTTCGATGACCAGCGAATGCTGCTGACCGGTCAGAGGAATGCTGACCTGGGCTTCGAGCAAGCCGTTGTTGTCGTAGGTGAAGCGCACATCCAGCTCGACTTCGCCGGCCTTGCGCTTGGGCACCTTGATGTCCAGTTGGCCGAGCGCCACGTTGTCTTTGACCAGACGGCTTTCGCCCTGAAAGATTTTGACGACGACCTGTTCCTGATTGTCGTGAAGGGTCTGCACGGTTTTCACCCGGCTGACCGGGACGATGCTGTTGCGCTCGATGATCGGCAGGTAATGACCGCTTTCATACTGGCGACCGACCTGAGTGGAGGTCTCGATCCCCAGGGTGTAGGAGCAGACATCGGTGAGCACCACTTCTTCCAGCGCGGCCGAACGGGCCTTGAGCGCTGCCTGAATCGCCGCGCCCTGAGCGACCACTTGATCCGGATCGAGGCTGATCGACGGGAAGCGGCCGAACAGCCCGGCAGCCAGTTTGCGCACCAGTGGCATGCGGGTGGTGCCGCCGACCAACAGGATTTCATCGAGGTCGCTGACGCGGATGCGTGCGTCGCGCAGGGCCCGTTCGATCGGCGCGCGCAGGCGTTCGAGCAACGGCATGTACAGCGTCGCCATTTGCGCCTGAGTAATGGTCTGGATCCATTGCTTTTCGCCGACCTGCACTCTGAATTCGGCGCTGGCGTCCTGGCCCAGTGCGCGGCGCACACGCTCGGCTTCGCGGCGCAGCGGCTGGAGGATGGTCGAGCGCTCGGGGAAGTCCGACACGTTGCGATGCTGATCGATAAAGTGCTCGAGCAGCACATTGTCGAAGTCCTCGCCGCCGAGGAAGTTGTCACCGGCGCTGGCGCGCACTTCCATGACACCCTCGAAGAGTTCGAGAATCGACACGTCGAACGTACCGCCGCCCAGGTCGAACACCAGGAACGAAGTTTCCTTGTCCCGTTGATGCAAACCATAGGCGAGTGCGGCGGCGGTGGGTTCGTTGATCAGTTTTTCGACTTTCAGGCCCGCCAGCTCACCGGCGATGCGCGTGGCCTTGCGCTGGGCGTCGCTGAAATAGGCCGGAACGCTGATCACGGCTTCCGTGACGGCTTGACCGCAGGTGCGCTCGACGTCTTCTTTCAGGCTCTTGAGCACCAGCGCAGACAGTTCTTCTGGACGGAATTTTTTATCCCCGAGGTAGACCTCCGTCGCACTGCCCATATGGCGCTTGAACAGTGACGCGGTCAGACGCGGATGAGTGTGCAGGCGTTCGCGGGCAGCTTGCCCGACCAGAATCCGGCCCTGATCGTCCAGACCCACCACGCTGGGTGTCAGGAATTGGCCCAGGGCATTGGGCACCAACTCAGTGGCATCGCCCTGCCATACGGCAACAAGGCTATTGGTGGTTCCCAGGTCAATCCCGACGATCATTGCAACGAACTCCCTTTGCGCTCTGACAAAAAATGAAACAGATATTGGCGCGCAAGAATATTACCGAGGCAGTGGCGCGGTAAAGAAAGATGATGGCTCTGAGCCATTATTTGCGACAGGCAACCGCAGGAAGGATCGTTTTTGTCGAAGGGAAAGACAGGGCGCCGGAGCCGGCGCCCTGTGGTCATCGTTTAAGGCATGACCGGCGGCAAGTACGAAAGTGTCGTACCCAGAGCCCACAGCAGCACCAGCACCAGCGGCGTGTGCACCAGCAATTGCACGAACGAAAAACCGATCAGATCCCGCGCCTTCAGCCCCAGCACGCCCAGCAGCGGCAGCATATAGAACGGGTTGATCAGATTCGGCAGGGCTTCGGCGGCGTTGTAGATCTGCACCGCCCAGCCGAGGTGATAGTTCAGATCGTTGGCCACCTGCATCACGTACGGCGCCTCGATGATCCACTTGCCGCCGCCGGACGGAATGAAGAAACCGAGAATCGCCGAGTACACGCCCATCAGCAGTGCATAGGTGTCGTGGGAGGCAATGCTGACGAAGAACGTCGAGATGTGATGGGCCAGAGTCTGGGCATCGGTACCTTTTACCGTGGTCATCAGCGCGGCAATCGAGCCGTACAGCGGGAACTGGATCAGCACCCCGGTGGTGGTTGGAACGGCACGCGACACCGCATCGAGGAAACTGCGCGGACGCCAGTGCAGCAGCGCGCCGAGCATGATGAACAGGAAGTTGTAGGTGTTGAGCCCGGAAATCGCGGTGATTGCAGGTTTGGTCGAGAACTCGTGGAACAGCCATCCGGCCGCCAGCAGCACCAGCAGGATGATCAGCAGCGGGCTGTGTTCCAGCCATTCGCCTGGACGGGTGCGCGGTTGCAGCGGCGGCAGGTTGAAGGCTGGGTCGATGCCGCAGGCCTTGGCGTCACGTGCCGAGTTCGGGCCGGGCGCGGTGGCGTAGGCGATGATGATCGAAATCACGATCAGCGCCAGCAGCATGACTCCCGACTGCCAGAGGAAAATCGTCTGGGTGAACGGAATCACCCCGGTGATCGACAGGATCGACGGCGGCAGGCTGGCCGGGTTGGCCTGCAACTGCGCGGCGGACGACGACAGTCCCAGTGCCCACACGGCGCCGAGGCCAAGGTAGGCGGCGGCGCCGGCGGCTCGGTAGTCCATTTTCAGATCGGCGCGGCGGGCGAGAGCACGTACCAGCAGACCGCCGAACACCAGCGACAGGCCCCAGTTGAGCAAGGACGCGACCATCGAAATGAGCGCGACCCACGCCACGGCCGAGCGACCGTTCTTCGGGATCCGCGCCAGGCGATCAATCAATTTCACGGCGGGCGGCGAACTGGCCACGACATACCCGCCGATCACCACGAACGCCATCTGCATGGTGAACGGGATCAGGCTCCAGAACCCGTCCCCGAAGGCCATGGCGGCGTCCGTGGGTCTGGCGCCCATGGCCAGGGTCGCCAGCGCGACGATGATCACCGCCAGCGCGGCGAATACCCAGGAGTCGGGAAACCAGCGTTCGGCAAAACTTGAACAGCGCAAGGCAAAGCGCGCAGAGCGGCTATCTTCGATATCAACGGCCACGGGAGTACCTCGGATTTTTATGTTTATTGTGGTCTTCAGGGCCTGGACGGCCCGTCTGGACAGGTGCCAACAGTAAATCAACGGCGGATTTTTGTGAGCGTGTTTTGCAGCAATCAGGACTATGGTCTAACGGGTTGTCCGGCGGCCCGTTTGCGTAGACCATGGGCGCCTTGGTTTTTTGCCTGCCAGAGTTCTTTGTCATGACTGCCCATTCCACTGCCCGACCGGCGCCGTTCAGCCGTTCCGACTACAAGACCCTCGGCCTTGCGGCCCTGGGCGGGGCGCTGGAGATCTACGATTTCATCATTTTCGTGTTCTTCGCCCTGACCCTCAGCCAGTTGTTCTTCCCGCCGGAAATGCCCGAGTGGCTGCGCCTGCTGCAAAGCTTCGGGATCTTCGTCACCGGCTATCTGGCGCGCCCGCTGGGCGGGATTCTGATGGCGCATTTCGCCGACCGGTTGGGGCGCAAGAAAGTCTTCAGCCTGAGCATCCTGATGATGGCGCTGCCGTGCCTGCTGATCGGGATCATGCCGACCTACGCGCAGATCGGCTATTTCGCACCGCTGTTGTTGCTGGCGCTGCGCATCCTGCAAGGCGCGGCGGTGGGTGGTGAAGTGCCGAGCGCCTGGGTGTTCGTGGCCGAGCATGCGCCGGCCGGCCATCGCGGTTATGCCCTGGGCTTTTTGCAGGCGGGGCTGACCTTCGGTTACCTGATCGGCGCGTTGACCGCGACCTTCCTGGCGCAAGTGTTCACCCCGGCCGAAGTGCTCGATTACGCGTGGCGTTATCCGTTCCTGCTCGGCGGCGTGTTTGGCGTGATCGGCGTCTGGCTGCGCCGCTGGCTGAGCGAAACCCCGGTCTTCATGGCCATGGAGGCGCAACGCGAGGCGCGGGTCGAACTCCCGCTGCGTACCGTGCTGCGCGATCATCGCCTGGCCATGTTGCCGGCGATGCTGCTGACCTGCGTACTGACCTCGGCGGTAGTGGTGTTCGTGGTCATCACCCCGACCATGATGCAGAAGACCTTCGGCATGACTGCCGGCCATACTTTTGCTTTGAGCGCGCTGGGCATCGTCTTCCTGAATATCGGTTGTGTGATTGCCGGTCGACTGGTCGATCGCATCGGCGCGTGGCGCACGGTCATGCTCTACAGTCTGTTGCTGCCACTGGGGATCGGCCTGCTTTACACCTGCCTGATCAGCGGCGGGGACTGGATCGGTCTGGCCTACGCCATCGCCGGGCTGTGCTGTGGCGTGGTCGGTGCGGTGCCGTCAGTGATGGTCAGCCTGTTCCCGGCGCGGATCCGCGTTTCAGGGATCTCCTTCACCTACAACATTGCCTACGCCGCCTGGGCCAGTTTCACGCCGTTGCTGCTGATCGGTCTGATGCCATGGAGCCCGTGGATCTGCGTGATGTTCTGCGCGGTGATGGGCGCGGTGGGCGTCGTCAGTGCAGCGTATTTCGGCTCGCGGATGCCGCGCGCGGAGCCGTGTCCGGTGGCCGGCACCGCCTGAGTTGTCGAGGCTTAACTATTTTTGTAGGACAAGCCTCGCGCGCTCTTCAGAAAAGATTTTCAAGGCCGATGGTTAGGCTGCATACCCGCTATCCATCCAGTCCATCGGTGCTTTCCCATGTTCAACAAACGCCTGAAGCAAGAGCTGGCGGCTCTTCGTGAAGAACTCTCCAGCCTTCTGCAAGTGAAGGAGAGCCTGGAAAGCGAGATGCTGGTGCTCACCCTTGAGCCCGACGGACGGATTCAGTCGGTCAATCAGAACTTCCTCAACGAAATGCTCTACAAGAGCCACGACCTGATCGGCCGCGCCATCGAAGACATCGTGCCGGCCCATGTGAAGTCGGACGAGTTTCATCACCGCTTCAAGGCCGCTCTGACCCGTGGTGAGCATTTCGCTGGCGCTGTGCGCCTTTCACGCGGTAACGGCGAAGAGGCGTGGTTGCGCTCCATCGTCCAACCGGTTCGCTCATCGGATGGCCGGATCAAGCATTTCTCGATTTTCTCCAGCGACCTGACCCGCACCATCGAGGCCTCCCGCGAACACGAAAACCTGATCGGCGCGCTGGTGCGTTCGACTGCCGTGATCGAGTTCGACCTCAGCGGCAACGTACTGAGTGCCAACGACCGGTTCCTGCAGGGCATGGGTTACAGCCTGGCGCAGATCAAGGGTAAACATCACCGCCAGTTCTGCGAGCCGGAGGAGTACAACAGCGCCGAGTACCAGAACTTCTGGCGTCGCCTGAATAACGGCGAATTCGTTGCCGGCCGTTTCAAGCGGGTCGACAGCCATGGTCGTGTCGTCTGGCTGGAAGCCTCCTATAACCCGGTGCTCGACGCCAACGAAAAACTCTACAAAGTGGTGAAGTTCGCCACGGTGATCACCGATCAGGTCAATCAGGAGCAGGCCGTCGCCGATGCCGCCAATATCGCCTACAGCACGTCCCTGCAAACCGACAGCACCGCCCAGCGTGGCACCCGTGTGGTGACCGAAGCGGTCAATGTGATGCGCGATCTGTCGAAGCACATGCAGACCGCCGGCGAGGGTATCGAGGCGCTGAACGAGCAATCCCAGGTGATCGGCACCATCGTCAAGACCATCAGCGGCATTGCCGAACAGACCAACCTGCTGGCGCTCAACGCTGCCATCGAAGCCGCACGCGCGGGTGAGCAGGGCCGAGGCTTTGCCGTGGTAGCCGACGAAGTGCGGCAACTGGCCTCGCGCACCAGCCAGGCGACCGAGGAAATCGTCGGTGTGGTGCGCCAGAACCAGGACATGGCGCGCAACGCCGTGGCCCTGATGACCGACGGCAAACAACAGGCCGAACAGGGGCTGGCGCTGGCGGCGGAGGCGGGTACGGTGATTGTCGAGATTCAGGACGGCGCGCAGAAAGTGGTGGATGCAGTCGGCCAGTTCGCCAACCAGCTATCCAGCTGATGCCTGCCAGGCGAAGGGATTGCCCACGGCAATCCCTTCGTTGTTTTTATCCCGCTACAATCGGCTCTTTTTCCCGGAGCAGATCCCATGAGCGAGTCCTTCCGTCGCCCGGTTCCCCTGAACAAAGCCTACCGCTTGCTCAATCACGGGCCGACCGTGCTGGTCAGCGCCGCCCATGACGGGCAGCGCAACATCATGGCTGCTGCGTGGGCCATGCCGCTGGATTTCGAACCGCCGAAAGTCGCGGTGGTCCTCGACAAATCCACCTGGACCCGGCAACTGCTCGAGGCGTCGGGCACCTTTGTTCTGAACGTTCCTTGTGTGCATCAGGCCGACATTGTGCAGACTGTCGGTTCGACCTCGGGCCTGGAAATCAATCGCGATCAAGGTCAGGACAAGTTCCAGGCTTATGGCCTGCAGACTTTCGCTGGTGAACAGGTTGAGGCACCGATGCTGGACGGTTGCGTGGCCTGGCTCGAATGCCGGTTGCTGCCGGAGCCGCGCAATCATGAACAGTACGATCTGTTCCTGGCCGAGGTGATCGCGGCGCAGGCTGATTCGCGGGTCTTCAGCGATGGACGCTGGCATTTTGAAGGGCATGACGGCCTGCGCACGCTGCACCATGTGGCCGGTGGACATTTCCTGACCATTGGCGATCCGGTGGATGGCAAGATGCTCGAGGTTTGAGCGCCGCTGAATGACAAGTCATGGCCGGATGTTGCAATACAAAAAAGGCTTACCTCTCGGTAAGCCTTTTTCAGTTGGAGGGTGGGGAATTCAGGGTGAGCAATAGATGTTGAGGTGCCTGCATGGCTGTTTTTTATCAGACCGATTTCATGGGTTTGATCAAACTCTCTGCCGGAATACCGAACAACTCGTGAAGTTTCCAGATCATGGGAAGCGTCAGCGCGCGTTTGCCATTCAGAACCTCATAAACGCGGTTTGTCCGGCCAATTGCAGGAGCGAGATCGGCTGCTGACAGCCCGGACTGCTCCATCCGAAACCTTATGGCGTCAATCGGGTTGGGCAGGTCGAGTGGGAAGTGCCTGGCCTCATAGGCTTCGATAAGGGTGATCATGATGTCGAAGTAATCACCTTCAGGTGTGCCGGGCTCTGGCTCATTCTCGAAAAAAACGGACACGTCTTTGAGTGCCGCACGGTAGTCTTCTTCGGTATGAATCGGACGTATGTTCATGGGTTACTCCATTTCGACGGTATCAGCGTCGATTGCGTCGTACTGTTTGTGAGTGCCGACAAATTTTATGTACACCGCGCCAAAGCGGTACGCCACGGCGACAATCAGGCGATAGGAATTGCCTTTTATATTGAACACATCTCTTCGGCTTTTCAGAATGCTGGCGCAAGCAAACTGTGACTTGATATCCACAGGTGTTTTCCAGCTTGCCTTTCTTGCTTCGTCTATCCATGCCAGCAATGGCTGCTCTGCCTCCGGATATCGTTCCCAAAAGACTTTTAGCTGACTGATGGCGATGATTCTCATGGCGTGATCCTAGTCCCGCTGTGGGACTGCTGCAAGTCTGTCGGTGAATTCTGGACAAATGGTTGGTGTCAATTGATGACTTTTACCGATGCTGTCGGCAGTGGAGGGAAAGGGGGTGTGAGTGAATTCAGTGGATGAAAACTCTATCCCGGACAGCATTTTTCCGGTGTAGGAAAAGGCAGCGTGAATTAGCCGAATTGGATTCATGGACATACAAAAAAGGCTTACCTCTCGGTAAGCCTTTTTCAGTTGGCAGCGTTGATTCAATCCCCCAACGCTACTCCTTCGCGCCGAGGATCTGCCCCACCTGACAGCGTTGCCTTCCCCGCAGCATCCTTGACCTGCACGATGGCCTGGGTGCCGCTGGTCATGTCGATTTCGCTGACGGTGTGGCCCTTGTCCTTGAGTGCCTGGATCAGCGCCGGGCTGAACTGGCCTTGTTCCAGTTCAGTGGGGCCGTTGCGGCTGCCGAAGTTGGGCAGGCTGATGGCGCTTTGCGGGTCGAGGTTCCAGTCGAGCAGGCCGACGGTGGTTTTGGCCACGTATTCGATGATCTGCGAACCGCCCGGAGAGCCGACGGTGGCGACGAACTCGCCGCTGTTGCGGTCGAAGATCAGAGTCGGTGCCATCGATGAGCGCGGGCGTTTGCCGGGTTCCACGCGGTTGGCGACTTTCTGGCTGTTCTCTTCGGGGATGAACGAGAAGTCGGTCATCTGGTTGTTGAGGAGGAAGCCCTGAACCATCAGGTGCGAGCCGAACGCTGCTTCGATGGTGGTAGTCATCGACACGGCGCCACCGAAGTCATCCACGGCCACCACTTGTGAGGTGGAAATGCGCAGCGGCGAGCGATCCGGCGCATAGGCAACCTGTATGCCCGGCGGTGTACCGGGTTTGGCGCTGCCCATGCTGCGTTCGCTGATCAGGCTGGCGCGGCTGGCCAAGTAACGCGGATCGACCAGGCCTTTGACCGGTACCGGCACGAAGTCGGTATCGGCTACGTATTGCGCGCGGTCGGCGTAGGCCAGACGCTCGGCTTCGGCGATCAGGTGCACGGCTTGCGGTGCAGGTTCGATGCCGGCGGGTTTATCGGTCTTCACAGGCTTGAGCGGCGTCAGGGCCAGACGCGGATCGCGGGTTTCCAGCGCCTGCAAGGTGCCGAGAATCTGCGCCACCGCAATCCCGCCCGATGATGGCGGCGGCATCCCGCACACCTGCCAGCGCTTGTAGTCGGTACACAGTGGCGCGCGCTCCTTGGCCTGATAGTGCTGAAGATCGTTCAGCGACAGGCTGCCGGGGTTGGCGTGACCCTGAACCTTGGCCACGATCTCTTCGGCGATCGGGCCTTTGTACAGTGCGTCCGCACCTTCGTTGGCGATGCGTTTGAGAACGGCGGCCAACGCCGGGTTCTGCAAGCGAGTGCCGACGGCTTTGACGCTGCCGTCGCTGTTCAGAAAGTACTTGGCCATGTCTGGCGAGCGGCGTATCTCCGGATCGGATTCCAGCAGTGAATGCAGGCGCGGGGAGATCGCAAAGCCCTGCTCGGCGAGTTTGATCGCCGGTTCGAACAGCTTGGCCCACGGCAAGCGGCCGTGCTTTTTGTGCGCCAGTTCCATCGCTCGCATCACGCCCGGCGTGCCGACGGAGCGCCCGCCGATCTGCGCCTGCGGGAACGGCATCGGTTTGCCGTCGGCCTGTAGAAACAGCTTCTCGGTTGCGCCGGCTGGTGCGGTTTCGCGACCGTCATAGGTGCGCACTTGCTTGCCATCCCACAGCACGATCATCGCGCCGCCGCCGATCCCGGAGGATTGCGGTTCGACCAGGGTCAACACGGCTTGCATCGCGATGGCGGCATCGATGGCGGAACCACCCTGACGCAACATCTCGCGACCGGCTTCGGCGGCCAGTGGATTGGCAGCGGCGGCCATGTGTTTCTCGGCGTGGCTGGCTTGCAGGCCGGTGCGGTAGCCGGAGGCGGCTTCCGGCGCCAGCGGCAGGGTCGAGGAGGGCGGTGCGTTGCAGGCCGTAAGGGCAATGGCGCTGACGATCAGTGTCAGGGCGGGCAGACGAAAGCGGTTCAGGGAAAGGGCTGGAAGCACGCGGGGCTCTCCGTCCGTGGGATAAAAGTCTGACGGACTGTATCGGCCGACCGTGCAGGACGCAAACCATCGGTGTGTTTGTCCTTCATGCCTTGGCGAATTTTCTGTAGGGTCAGAGCCAATAGTGAAGCCAGAACAATCAACAAGAGGCCGCCATGCACAACGCATTTCCGACACAGCCCAGCTATCGCGAACAGCGCGAGCGCTTTCTTGCTGCCGCGAAGGTGGCGGGTGCCACGCTCTCTTCGTACGCGCATCCGCTCAATGGGCCGTTTGGCGAGTCTTTGAGTACCGATGTCGCGGTGCTGGGGGATCCAACGGCCAAACGGCGCCTGGTGGCGCTCAGCGGCACCCACGGTGTTGAGGGTTATTATGGTTCGGAGTGCCAGATCGACTGGCTGAAGCATTTCACGCCGCAGTCGCTGCCGAAGGATGTCGCGGTCGTGATGATCCACTTGATCAACCCGTGGGGCACGGCGTGGCTGCGGCGGGTCAACGAAGACAACATCGACCTCAACCGCAATCACCTGGATTTCAACCGAGCGCTTCCGGACAACCGTGCTTACGCGGCGCTGCATGAAATCTACGCCTGCACCGATTTGAACGGCCCCGAGCGACAAAAGGCTGATGCCTTGCTCGATGCGCAAATTGCCGAGCACGGCTGGCCGGCGGTGATGTCGATTGTCGAGGGCGGTCAGCACAGTCATCCCGACGGATTGTTCTTCGGCGGGCTCGCGCCGAGTTGGTCGAATCGCACGTTGCATTCCATCATCGAGAATCATCTGGCCGGCGCTGAAACCGTGATGTGTTTCGACCTGCACACCGGCGCCGGTGAGTACGGGCATCCGATGCTGCTGACGATTACCCAAGCGCCGTATCCAGCACTGGCCCAAGCGCAATCGATTTACGGCCCGTGGCTCTACACGCTGCACACCAGCGCCGAAACCCTGAGCGAAACCGGTGTCGCGGCAACCGCTACCGGTTACACCTCGCAGGCGTTGCTCAACGCGTTGTCGAATGTGCAACTGATGCCGTTCGTGATCGAGTGCGGGACTTATCCGGGGCCGGACGTGCATCGTTATCTGCGCGACGATCACTGGCTGCATCTGCATGGCGATCCGCTGGATGCGACGGGGAGGGCGATCAAGTTGAATCTGCTGGAGCAGTTTTATCCGGCGGATCCGGACTGGCGGGCGATGGTCGGTTTACGGACGCGGCAGATTTGGGCGAAGGGGCTCAGGGCGTTAGGGGGCGAGGCATAAACAAACGGCTTGCCTTTCGGTAAGCCGTTTTGACTGCTTGGATATTTGCAGTGGGTGGGACTATGGCCGGCTGATGTTCACTGCTTGAAGCCTGGCAGTCCGTTGGTAGCACGCCATTCTTTTACGGTCTTCGTAATGCCCACGGCAGAATTGTCCTCTCCTGGTTCGGGATAAAAAATCAAGTCGGTGCCGTCCGGGTGACCGGTAAGCTTTCTGAATTGTGCCAGCAGCTCGCCAAGCTCCGTATCCGATCCACTTTTATTGGTGGCACGTATTTTTTCGATGAAACGGATAAATTCGGTTTCAGTGTATTCAGATATTTTTTCCATGTGCGTTCACTGTTTTTTGTGTTGAAAGATGTGATTTTTAGGGGTGTTGATTCGGAGGTTGTCTATGTCGTAGACAGCGCCGCCATCAGTGATCCGCTCGACGTGATGTATTTCAAATACCCCTCTTGTGCCTACAGACTCCCTGTCTCGAACCGCGGGTGCGTTGCCCGACATTAAACGATCTTGGGCATCCGAATTGAACTGATCGAAAAGTTCTGGATCATCCCGCACGGCTTGCCAGAATGCTTTTCTGAACGCGTCGAAGTTTGAAAACTCCCTCCCTCTGAGTCTGTCCGCAATCCGCGTCGGAATAGGCACACCAATCCCCGTTCCTGCTCCCGCCAGCCATATCCCGGAAACATCCTCCCCAACCCCCGTCACCGTCCCAGGCGTCAATCTCGCCGGTTTCGAAAACACCACATACAACGACTTCAGCCCGGTCTCTGCCGGAAACACCAGAATACAATCTTCGGCGGTGATGTCTTCGCCGGGCAGGATTTCAATCTGGCTGTCGGTGTTCGCGGCGATCGGGTGGACGAGAATCGTGCTGAGTGGTTCGCCGTGTTCCGGATACACCAGCGGCGGCATCGATCCCAGCGGCCCGCGTTGCGGCGTCCACAAAATCGTGATGCCGTTGAGCTTCGCCTCCATGGCGGTCTTGTCGCTGTTCCACTCGACTTTTACGGTACGCACCGAGTCGTCGCCCGAGACGCCGGTGTGGATGCCGTAGACCTGCATGACGCCTTCGGCATCACGCCGAAACTGGAACCGCACGCGAGTGGTGGCGCGGCTCATGCTGCGTAGCTGTTCATCAGTGTGAAGCGTGCCGTCGCCCATTCGGGTCGGGAGCATCCCGAGGATAAACACGCTGGCCGGGCCTCCCGCACCGCGGATTGCCCAATTAAGGCGCTGCTGCAGAATTCCACCACCGGCCATGCGCCCCAACGCCAGATCGGCGCCGATGGCCTTCGCTACGGCGTGACTGGCAGCGGGAATGCGCAGAGCGCCTGCCACCATGACTTTGCCGAAGTGAGAGGCGGGCTCAGGTGTAGTGCCGGCATCCGTCCGGCACCAGTTGCCCGGCGTGCAGGACTTGGCAAAAACCAGATCGTCGCGAGGCTTTGGCGATGGCCATTCGTCTGTC
>NZ_JBQEQA010000039.1:0-17568 GCF_052045815.1 Pseudomonas sp. 22085 | reverse complement strand
TCGCAGTTACCGGTCACGTCAGTAGTACGGAAGTAGAACTGTGGACGGTAGCCTTTGAAGAACGGAGTGTGACGACCGCCTTCTTCCTTGCTCAGAACGTAAACTTCTGCAGTGAACTTGGTGTGCGGCTTAACCGAACCCGGCTTAACCAGAACCTGACCACGCTCAACGTCGTCACGCTTGGTGCCACGCAGCAGAACGCCGCAGTTCTCGCCAGCACGACCTTCGTCCAGCAGCTTGCGGAACATCTCAACACCGGTGCAGGTGGTGGTGGTAGTGTCACGCAGACCAACGATTTCCAGGGCGTCTTGAACACGAACGATACCGCGCTCGATACGACCGGTTACAACAGTACCGCGACCCGAGATCGAGAATACGTCTTCGATTGGCATCAGGAATGGCTTGTCGATAGCACGCTCTGGCTCTGGGATGTAGCTGTCCAGAGTTTCCACCAGCTTCTTAACAGCGGTGGTGCCCATTTCGTTGTCGTCTTTGCCTTCCAGCGCCATACGAGCCGAACCGATGATGATCGGAGTGTCGTCGCCTGGGAAGTCGTAGGTGGACAGCAGGTCGCGAACTTCCATCTCAACCAGTTCCAGCAGCTCAGCGTCGTCCACCAGGTCAGCCTTGTTCAGGAAAACCACGATGTACGGAACGCCTACCTGACGGGACAGCAGGATGTGCTCACGGGTTTGTGGCATCGGACCATCAGCGGCCGAGCAAACCAGGATCGCGCCGTCCATCTGCGCAGCACCAGTGATCATGTTCTTCACGTAGTCAGCGTGACCTGGGCAGTCAACGTGAGCGTAGTGACGAATGTTCGAGTTGTACTCAACGTGCGCGGTGTTGATGGTGATACCGCGAGCTTTTTCTTCTGGAGCGCTGTCGATCTTGTCGAATTCAACTACGGCCGAACCGAAAACTTCGGAGCAAACGCGAGTCAGAGCAGCGGTCAGCGTGGTTTTACCATGGTCTACGTGACCGATGGTGCCAACGTTGACGTGCGGTAGGGAACGATCAAATTTTTCTTTAGCCACGACAATTAACTCCTAGCCTAAAGGGGCTGAATCAGCCTTGTTTTTTGGTAACGGATTCGACGATGTGCGACGGAGCCGTATCGTATTTTTTGAATTCCATAGAGTAGCTTGCGCGACCCTGGGACATGGAACGAACGTCGGTTGCATAACCGAACATTTCGCCCAGTGGAACTTCGGCACGGATAACCTTGCCGGACACTGTGTCTTCCATACCCTGGATCAAGCCGCGACGACGGTTAAGGTCGCCCATTACATCACCCATATAGTCTTCAGGCGTAACAACCTCTACCGCCATGATCGGCTCGAGCAACTCACCACCGCCCTTCTGGGCCAGTTGCTTGGTCGCCATGGAAGCAGCCACTTTAAACGCCATCTCGTTGGAGTCGACGTCGTGGTAAGAACCATCGAACACGGTAGCCTTCAGGCCGATCAGCGGATAGCCGGCAACAACGCCGTTCTTCATCTGCTCTTCGATACCCTTCTGGATAGCCGGGATGTATTCCTTAGGAACCACACCACCCACTACTTCGTTCAGGAATTGCAGACCTTCCTGACCTTCGTCAGCAGGAGCAAAGCGAATCCAGCAGTGACCAAACTGGCCACGACCACCGGACTGACGAACGAACTTGCCTTCGACTTCGCAGCTCTTCGTGATGCGCTCACGGTACGAAACCTGTGGCTTGCCGATGTTGGCTTCGACGTTGAACTCACGGCGCATCCGGTCAACCAGGATGTCCAGGTGCAGCTCGCCCATGCCGGAGATGATCGTTTGACCAGTCTCTTCATCAGTTTTAACGCGGAAAGACGGGTCTTCCTGAGCAAGTTTGCCCAGAGCGATACCCATTTTTTCCTGGTCATCCTTGGTCTTAGGCTCTACGGCAACCGAAATAACCGGCTCCGGGAAGTCCATGCGAACCAGGATGATTGGCTTGTCAGCGTTGCAGAGGGTTTCACCAGTGGTGACGTCCTTCATGCCGATCAGGGCCGCGATGTCGCCAGCGCGCACTTCCTTGATCTCTTCACGGGCGTTTGCGTGCATTTGCACCATACGACCCACGCGCTCTTTCTTGCCTTTAACCGAGTTGATCACGCCGTCGCCGGAGTTCAACACGCCCGAGTAAACACGGACGAAGGTCAAGGTACCCACGAATGGGTCGGTAGCGATCTTGAACGCCAGCGCCGCGAACGGCTCGTCGTCGCTTGCATGACGCTCCATCTCTTCTTCCTCGTTATCAGGGTTGGAACCCTTGATAGCAGGAATGTCGGTCGGAGCAGGCAGGAAGTCGATAACGGCGTCGAGAACCAGGGGAACGCCCTTGTTCTTGAACGAAGAACCGCAAACAGCCAGAACGATTTCGCCGGCGATAGTACGCTGACGCAGAGCAGCCTTGATCTCGGCGATCGACAGCTCTTCACCTTCCAGGTACTTGTTCATCAGCTCTTCGCTGGCTTCGGCGGCGGCTTCAACCATGTTGTTGCGCCATTCTTCAGCCAGTTCAAGCATGTCCGCAGGGATTTCCTTGCGAACCGGAACCATACCCTTGTCAGAGTCGTTCCAGTAGACAGCTTGCATGTTGATCAGGTCGATCTGGCCCTGGAAGTTGTCTTCCGAACCGATAGCCAGCTGGATCGGCACCGGAGTGTGACCCAGACGCTGTTTGATCTGACCGATCACGCGCAGGAAGTTGGCACCAGCACGGTCCATCTTGTTTACGTAAACAAGACGTGGAACGCCGTATTTGTTGGCCTGACGCCATACGGTTTCCGACTGAGGCTCAACACCCGAAGTACCGCAGAACACCACGACAGCGCCGTCGAGTACGCGCAGGGAACGTTCCACTTCAATGGTGAAGTCTACGTGGCCCGGGGTATCGATTACGTTGAAGCGATGCTCGTGTGGGTACTGCTTCTCGGAACCTTTCCAGAAGGCGGTAATGGCAGCAGAAGTAATGGTAATACCACGCTCCTGCTCCTGAACCATCCAGTCCGTGGTCGCGGCGCCGTCATGCACCTCGCCCATTTTGTGACTTTTGCCAGTGTAAAAAAGGACGCGCTCGGTGGTGGTGGTTTTACCAGCATCCACGTGAGCGACGATACCGATGTTACGGTAGCGACTAATCGGAGTAGTACGAGCCATAAAGCCCTCGCAAAATTAGTGAAGCTAAAATTAGAAGCGGTAGTGCGAGAAAGCTTTGTTAGCTTCGGCCATACGGTGCACGTCTTCACGCTTCTTAACAGCAGCACCTTTACCTTCAGCAGCATCCAGCAGTTCGCCAGCCAAGCGCAGAGCCATGGACTTCTCGCCGCGCTTGCGGGCGAAGTCTACCAACCAGCGCATTGCCAGAGCGTTACGACGGGACGGACGAACCTCGACCGGAACCTGGTAAGTAGCACCACCAACGCGGCGCGACTTCACTTCGACCAGCGGAGCGATGGCGTCGAGTGCTTTTTCGAAGAGTTCCAGGGGATCGGTGCCGGTCTTGCGAGCCGCAACGGTTTCCAGGGCACCATAAACGATACGCTCGGCAACGGCTTTCTTGCCGCTTTCCATAACGTGGTTCATGAATTTGGCGAGGATTTGGCTTCCGTATTTCGGATCGTCCAGAATCTCACGCTTTGCTGCTACGCGACGTCTTGGCATTGATAAGCCCTCAAACGGTCTTCAGGTTAGCTCGGGACAGATCCAGTGGATGCGCGCCCGACCTTACTCTTATCGACTCAATAAAATGAAAATCTGCAAAACGGCCGATTACTTCGGACGCTTGGTACCGTACTTCGAACGACCCTGGTTACGGCCTTTAACGCCGGAAGTATCCAAGGAGCCGCGAACGGTGTGGTAACGAACACCTGGCAAGTCTTTTACACGACCGCCGCGGATCAGTACCACGCTGTGCTCTTGCAGGTTGTGGCCTTCACCACCGATGTACGAGGAAACCTCGAAACCGTTGGTCAGACGCACACGGCATACTTTACGCAGTGCCGAGTTAGGTTTTTTCGGCGTAGTGGTGTACACACGGGTGCACACGCCACGACGTTGCGGGCAGTTCTGCAGCGCAGGCACGTCGGATTTCTCGACGATACGCTTACGCGGCTGACGTACCAGCTGGTTGATAGTTGCCATCTACTAGCTCCACTGTTGTCTTGCGACGCTATTGTCTTGCAAGAAAAGCAAAATGGCAGGAACGAATTCCCGCCAAATTTAGGGGATCAAGAGTCTAAAGAGGATCTTGTCCCCAGTCAAGGCAAGGCCCCGACCTCCCCGCTTGTCGAACCTCGACAAATTGTCTCGATTCGATGAACGGCTTGATCAGGGCCTCAGCTCATTTTTCGCAGAACTCAGTTACCGCTCGAGTTCAGCGCTTCGGTCAGTGCAGCTTCCACTTCACTGGCGCTTACGCGCAACGGCTTGTCTGCATCACGACGACGCTTGCGCTCGCTGTGATAGGCCAGACCGGTACCGGCCGGGATCAGACGACCCACGACCACGTTTTCTTTCAGGCCGCGCAGGTAATCGCGCTTGCCGGTTACGGCCGCCTCGGTCAGCACGCGGGTGGTTTCCTGGAAGGAAGCCGCCGAGATGAACGATTCGGTCGACAACGACGCCTTGGTGATACCCAGCAGAACGCGGGTGAACTTGGAGACAAACTTGTCTTCCGCGTTCAGACGCTCGTTCTCTACCAGAACGTGAGTCAGTTCCATCTGGTCGCCCTTGATGAAGCTGGAATCGCCGGACTCGGAGATCTCAACTTTACGCAGCATCTGACGCAGGATGGTCTCGATGTGCTTGTCGTTGATCTTCACGCCTTGCAGACGGTAAACGTCCTGGATCTCGTTGACGATGTACTTGGCCAGCGCGCTCACACCCAGCAGACGCAGGATGTCGTGCGGATCGCTCGGACCGTCGGAGATAACTTCGCCGCGGTTTACCTGTTCGCCTTCGAACACGTTCAGGTGACGCCACTTCGGAATCAGCTCTTCGTACGGATCGCTACCGTCGTTCGGGGTAATGACCAGACGGCGCTTGCCTTTGGTCTCTTTACCGAACGCGATGGTGCCGCTGACTTCAGCCAGAATCGACGCTTCTTTCGGACGACGGGCTTCGAACAAGTCGGCAACACGCGGCAAACCACCGGTGATGTCACGGGTTTTCGAAGTTTCTTGCGGGATACGAGCGATAACATCACCGATCGCAATCTTCGCACCGTCCGCAACACCGACCAGGGCGTTGGCTGGCAGGAAGTACTGAGCGATAACGTCAGTGCCTGGCAGCAACAGATCCTTGCCGTTGTCATCAACCATCTTCACCGCAGGACGGATGTCCTTACCGGCAGCCGGACGGTCTTTGGCATCGAGTACTTCAATGTTGGTCATACCGGTCAATTCGTCAGTCTGACGCTTGATCGTGATGCCTTCTTCCATGCCCACGTAGGTCACGGTACCTTTCATTTCGGTAACGATCGGGTGAGTGTGCGGATCCCACTTGGCCACGATTGCGCCAGCGTCGACCTTGTCACCTTCTTTAACCGAAATCACAGCACCGTACGGCAGCTTGTAACGCTCGCGCTCACGACCGAAGTCGTCAGCGATTGCCAGCTCACCGGAACGGGACACAGCAACCAGGTTGCCATCCACACGCTCAACGTGTTTCAGGTTGTGCAGACGGACGGTACCGCCATTCTTCACCTGAACGCTGTCGGCTGCGGAAGTACGGCTTGCCGCACCACCGATGTGGAACGTACGCATCGTCAGCTGGGTACCCGGCTCACCGATGGACTGGGCAGCGATAACGCCGACCGCTTCACCGATGTTCACCTGGTGACCACGAGCCAGGTCACGGCCGTAGCACTTGGCGCAAATGCCATAGCGGGTTTCGCAGCTGATCGGCGAACGCACGATCACTTCGTCGATGCTGTTCAGCTCGATGAACTCGACCCACTTCTCGTCTACCAGGGTGCCAGCAGGAACGATGACGTCCTCGGTACCCGGCTTGAATACGTCACGGGCGATGACACGACCCAATACGCGCTCACCCAACGGCTCTACAACGTCACCGCCTTCAATGTGCGGAGTCATCAGCAGACCGTGTTCGGTGCCGCAATCGATCTCGGTCACGACCAGATCCTGCGCCACGTCTACCAGACGACGAGTCAGGTAACCGGAGTTCGCAGTTTTCAACGCGGTATCCGCCAGACCTTTACGAGCACCGTGAGTCGAGATGAAGTACTGGAGTACGCTCAGACCTTCACGGAAGTTCGCAGTAATCGGCGTTTCAATGATGGAACCGTCCGGCTTGGCCATCAGACCACGCATACCGGCCAGCTGACGAATCTGTGCTGCGGAACCCCGCGCACCCGAGTCGGCCATCATGTACATCGAGTTGAACGATTCTTGCTCGACTTCGTCGCCGTGACGGTCGATGACTTTCTCTTTCGAGAGGTTGGCCATCATCGCCTTGGAGACTTCGTCGTTCGCTTTCGACCAAAGGTCGATCACTTTGTTGTACTTCTCGCCCTGGGTTACCAGGCCGGAGGCGTACTGGCTCTCGATCTCTTTCACTTCGTCGGTGGCTGCACCGATGATGCGGGCTTTTTCATCCGGGATAACGAAGTCGTTAACACCGATGGAAACGCCGGAGATGGTCGAGTAGGCAAAACCGGTGTACATCAACTGGTCAGCGAAGATCACGGTCTCTTTCAGACCAACCACGCGGTAGCACTGGTTGATCAGTTTGGAGATCGCCTTTTTCTTCATCGGCAGGTTGACGACGTCGAACGACAGACCTTTTGGCACAACCTGGAACAGCAGCGCACGGCCGACAGTGGTGTCGACGATACGGGTGTTGTTCACGCTGTTGCCGTCACGATCGTTCACGGTTTCGTTGATACGAACCTTGATCTTGGCGTGCAGTGCGGCTTCGCCGGCACGGAACACACGGTCAACTTCCTGCAGATCCGCAAACACACGACCTTCGCCCTTGGCGTTGATCGCTTCACGAGTCATGTAGTACAGACCCAATACAACGTCCTGCGACGGAACGATGATTGGCTCACCGTTGGCTGGCGACAGAATGTTGTTGGTCGACATCATCAACGCACGCGCTTCGAGCTGGGCTTCCAACGTCAGCGGTACGTGCACGGCCATTTGGTCGCCGTCGAAGTCGGCGTTGTACGCGGCGCAGACCAGAGGGTGCAGCTGGATAGCCTTACCTTCGATCAGTACCGGTTCAAACGCCTGGATACCCAGACGGTGAAGGGTCGGTGCACGGTTGAGAAGAACCGGGTGTTCGCGAATCACCTCAGCGAGAACGTCCCAAACCTCTGGCAGTTCGCGCTCAACCATTTTCTTGGCCGCTTTGATGGTGGTCGCCAGACCACGCATTTCCAGCTTGCCGAAAATGAACGGTTTGAACAGCTCGAGAGCCATCTTCTTCGGCAGACCGCACTGGTGCAGACGCAGGGTCGGACCTACGGTAATTACCGAACGACCCGAGTAGTCAACACGCTTACCGAGCAAGTTCTGACGGAAACGACCTTGCTTACCCTTGATCATGTCAGCCAGGGATTTCAGAGGACGCTTGTTCGAACCGGTGATAGCGCGGCCACGACGACCGTTGTCGAGCAGTGCATCGACAGCTTCCTGCAACATACGCTTTTCGTTGCGCACGATGATGTCCGGAGCGGACAGATCCAGCAGGCGCTTCAAACGGTTGTTACGGTTGATCACTCGACGATACAGATCGTTGAGGTCGGAAGTCGCGAAACGACCGCCATCCAGCGGGACCAGCGGACGCAGATCTGGCGGCAGAACCGGCAGAACGGTCAGCACCATCCACTCCGGCAGGTTGCCGGAACCCTGAAAGGCTTCCATCAACTTCAGACGCTTGGACAGCTTCTTGATCTTGGTTTCGGAGTTGGTTTGCGGAATCTCTTCACGCAGACGGCCAATCTCGTGTTCCAGGTCGATAGCGTGCAGCAGTTCGCGGACAGCTTCGGCACCCATGCGGGCGTCGAAATCGTCACCGAACTCTTCCAGCGCTTCGAAGTACTGCTCGTCGTTCAGCAGCTGACCTTTTTCAAGAGTGGTCATGCCCGGGTCGATAACGACATAGCTCTCGAAGTAGAGAACGCGCTCGATATCACGCAGGGTCATGTCCATCAGCAGGCCGATACGGGACGGCAGCGATTTCAGGAACCAGATGTGGGCAACCGGCGAAGCCAGTTCGATGTGCGCCATGCGCTCACGACGAACCTTGGCGAGTGCAACTTCAACGCCGCACTTCTCGCAGATCACACCACGGTGCTTCAAGCGCTTGTACTTACCGCACAGGCACTCGTAATCCTTTACCGGGCCAAAGATCTTGGCGCAGAACAGACCGTCACGCTCAGGTTTGAACGTACGGTAGTTGATGGTTTCCGGCTTTTTAACTTCACCGAACGACCACGAGCGGATCATCTCAGGCGAGGCCAATCCGATACGGATGGCGTCGAACTCTTCGACTTGACCCTGGTTTTTCAGCAAATTCAGTAGGTCTTTCAAGGCCTTTCCTCCTGGCGGAGCAGAGAGCGGGCAATCCTGCCCCGCTCTCGATCGCGTCACGTGTTATTCGGTTTCCAGATCGATATCGATGCCGAGGGAACGAATTTCCTTGATCAACACGTTGAAGGACTCGGGCATGCCCGGCTCCATACGGTGATCGCCGTCCACGATGTTTTTGTACATCTTGGTCCGGCCGTTCACATCGTCCGACTTCACTGTGAGCATTTCTTGCAGAGTGTAAGCAGCACCGTATGCTTCCAGTGCCCAGACCTCCATCTCCCCGAAACGCTGACCACCGAACTGCGCCTTACCACCCAGCGGCTGCTGGGTAACCA
This sequence comes from Pseudomonas sp. 22085, assembly GCF_052045815.1. NCBI lineage: Bacteria > Pseudomonadati > Pseudomonadota > Gammaproteobacteria > Pseudomonadales > Pseudomonadaceae > Pseudomonas > Pseudomonas sp. 22085. The sequence continues at coordinate 8,660 of NZ_JBQEQA010000039.1, read as the reverse complement.
GGCTGTACGAACCGGTAGAACGCGCGTGCATCTTGTCGTCTACCAAGTGGTTCAGCTTCAGCATGTACATGTAGCCAACGGTAACTGGACGCTCGAACTTGTTGCCGGTACGGCCGTCGGTCAGCTGCATCTGGCCGCTTTCTGGCAGGTCTGCCAGTTTCAGCATGGCCTTGATTTCGCTTTCCTTGGCACCGTCGAACACTGGAGTGGCCATTGGAACGCCGCCACGCAGGTTCTTCGCCAGATCCAGGATTTCCTGATCGGAGAAGCTGTCCAGATCTTCGTTACGACCGCCGATCTGGTTGTAGATCTCGTCCAGGAAGGTACGCAGCTCAGCGACTTTACGCTGCTCTTCGACCATCCGGTTGATCTTCTCGCCCAGACCTTTGGCCGCGAGGCCCAGGTGGGTTTCAAGGATCTGACCAACGTTCATACGCGAAGGTACGCCCAGCGGGTTGAGGACCACGTCGACCGGGGTGCCATTGGCATCGTGCGGCATGTCTTCAACCGGCATGATCACGGAGACCACACCTTTGTTACCGTGACGACCGGCCATCTTGTCGCCCGGCTGGATGCGACGACGGATTGCCAGGTAAACCTTGACGATCTTCAGCACGCCTGGAGCCAGGTCATCGCCCTGCTGCAGTTTGCGCTTTTTGTCTTCGAACTTGTCGTCCAGCAGACGGCGACGATCAACGATGTAGGCCTGAGCCTTCTCGAGCTGCTCGTTCAGAGCATCTTCAGCCATGCGCAGTTTGAACCACTGACCATGCTCAAGACCGTCGAGTACTTCGTCGGTGATGTCCTGACCTTTCTTCAGGCCCGCGCCGCCTTCAGCCTTGTGGCCTACCAGAGCGGAACGCAGACGCTCGAAGGTCGCGCCTTCAACGATGCGGAACTCTTCGTTCAGATCCTTGCGGATCTCGTCCAGCTGGGACTTCTCGATCGACAGCGCACGAGCATCACGCTCAACGCCGTCACGCGTGAAGACCTGTACGTCGATGACAGTACCTTTGGTGCCCGTTGGCACGCGCAGGGAAGTGTCTTTAACGTCGCTGGCTTTTTCACCGAAGATTGCGCGCAGCAGTTTTTCTTCCGGAGTCAGCTGGGTCTCGCCTTTTGGAGTGACCTTGCCTACCAGGATGTCGCCTGCGCCAACTTCAGCACCTACGTAAACGATACCGGCTTCGTCCAGCTTGTTCAGCGCAGCTTCACCCACGTTAGGGATGTCCGCAGTGATTTCCTCTGGGCCAAGCTTGGTGTCACGTGCCACACAGGTCAGTTCCTGAATGTGGATCGTGGTGAAACGGTCTTCCTGAACCACACGCTCGGACAGGCAGATGGAGTCTTCGAAGTTGAAGCCGTTCCACGCCATGAACGCGATGCGCATGTTCTGACCCAGAGCCAGTTCACCCATGTCGGTGGACGGGCCGTCGGCCATGATGTCGCCACGCTGAACACGATCACCCTTGCTCACCAACGGACGCTGGTTGATGCAGGTGTTCTGGTTCGAGCGGGTGTATTTGGTCAGGTTGTAGATGTCGACACCCGCTTCGCCGGTTTCAACTTCGTCATCAGCAACACGAACCACGATACGGCTGGCATCAACGGAGTCGATCACGCCGCCACGACGAGCCACGACGCAAACGCCGGAGTCGCGAGCCACGTTACGCTCCATGCCGGTACCGACCAGCGGCTTGTCAGCGCGCAGGGTTGGTACAGCTTGACGCTGCATGTTCGAACCCATCAATGCACGGTTGGCGTCGTCGTGCTCGAGGAACGGAATCAGCGACGCTGCAACCGAAACTACCTGCTTCGGCGAAACGTCCATCAAGGTGACGTCTTCCGGCGCCTTGACGGTGAATTCGTTCAGGTGACGTACGGCCACCAGTTCGTCGACCAGGACTTTCTGCTCGTTCATGGTCGCCGAAGCCTGCGCGATCACGTGATCGGCTTCTTCAATGGCGGACAGGAACACGATGTCGTCGGTGACCACACCCTCTTTCACCACGCGGTACGGGCTCTCGAGGAAGCCGTACTGGTTGGTGCGAGCGTAAGCAGCCAGGGAGTTGATCAGACCGATGTTCGGACCTTCCGGCGTTTCAATCGGGCAGACACGACCGTAGTGAGTCGGGTGTACGTCACGAACTTCGAAGCCCGCGCGCTCACGAGTCAGACCGCCAGGGCCGAGTGCAGAGACACGACGCTTGTGGGTGATCTCGGACAGCGGGTTGTTCTGGTCCATGAACTGCGACAGCTGGCTGGAACCGAAGAATTCTTTCACCGCCGCAGCCACTGGCTTGGCGTTGATCAGATCTTGCGGCATCAGGCCTTCGCTTTCAGCCATCGACAGGCGCTCTTTGACCGCACGCTCAACACGTACCAGGCCAACGCGGAACTGGTTCTCGGCCATTTCGCCTACGCAGCGAACACGACGGTTACCCAGGTGGTCGATGTCATCGACGATGCCTTTACCGTTACGGATGTCGACCAGAGTCTTCAGTACCGCGACGATGTCTTCCTTGCACAGCACGCCCGAACCTTCGATCTCGGTACGACCGATACGACGGTTGAACTTCATCCGGCCGACCGCAGAGAGATCGTAACGCTCAGGGCTGAAGAACAGGTTGTTGAACAGGGTCTCGGCAGCGTCCTTGGTTGGCGGCTCGCCTGGACGCATCATGCGATAGATCTCGACCAGCGCTTCCAATTGGTTGCTGGTGGAGTCGATCTTCAGCGTGTCGGAGACGAACGGACCGCAGTCGATGTCGTTGGTGTACAGAGTCTCGATGCGTACGACGCCGGCCTTGGCGATTTTCGCCAGGATCTCGGTCGACAGCTCGGTGTTGCACTCTGCCAGGATCTCACCGGTAGCCGGGTGCACGATGGCCTTCGCGGTCGTACGACCGAGGACGTAGTCCAGCGGCACATCCAGCGTCTTGATTCCGGCTTTTTCGATCTGGTTGATGTGGCGCGCGGTAATACGGCGGCCTTGCTCAACGATGACCTTGCCCTTCTCATCCTGGATGTCCAGAACCGCAACTTCACCACGCAGGCGCGATGGCACCAGTTCCAGGCTGAGGGTTTCGCCGCTCAGGTGGAATACGTTGGTGGTGTAGAACGCGTCCAGCACTTCTTCGGTGGTGTAACCGAGTGCACGCAGCAAAACCGAGGCCGGCAGCTTGCGACGACGGTCGATACGCACGAAGACGCAGTCTTTCGGGTCGAACTCGAAGTCCAGCCACGAACCGCGGTAAGGAATGATGCGCGCGGAGTACAGCAGTTTGCCGGAGCTGTGCGTCTTGCCACGGTCGTGGTCGAAGAACACGCCCGGGGAACGGTGCAGCTGGGAAACGATAACACGCTCGGTACCGTTGATTACGAAGGTACCGTTCTCAGTCATCAATGGGATTTCACCCATGTAGACTTCTTGCTCTTTGATGTCCTTGATCGCTTTGTTCGACGATTCTTTGTCGAAAATGATCAGGCGCACTTTTACCCGCAAAGGTACGGCGAAAGTTACACCGCGCAATACGCATTCTTTGACATCAAATGCCGGTTCGCCCAGGCGATAACCGACGTACTCCAGCGCAGCATTGCCGGAGTAGCTGATGATCGGGAAAACGGATTTGAAGGCCGCATGCAGGCCCACGTCGCGGAACTGATCTTTAGTCGCTCCCGCTTGCAAGAATTCACGATACGAATCCAGCTGGATGGCCAGGAGGTAAGGCACATCCATGACGTCCGGCAACTTGCTAAAGTCCTTGCGGATACGTTTTTTCTCAGTATATGAGTAAGCCATCAGCGTTCCCCAGCTTGGTCACCTGCTTGTTTGGCCCCTCCCGACGGGAGCAGCCAGAAAATCGTGCAAACCCCATGGTTTGCGCCACCGCATCGGGTGGTTACAACTCGTTATCGACACCGACCCAGTCGGCTGCCAATAACGGAAAAAGGCCGGTGGCAAGAGCCACCAGCCATCAGCCTGTCGCTTGACGCTCGGGCTGGAGGAGCAAAGTCGGTGCTTACTTCAGCTCGACTTTAGCGCCTGCTTCTTCCAGCTTCTTCTTAGCGTCTTCAGCAGCTTCTTTCGAAACGCCTTCAGCTACAACCTGAGGAGCGCCGTCGACTTTCTCTTTGGCTTCTTTCAGGCCCAGACCGGTCAGTTCGCGAACTGCCTTGATCACGTTTACTTTCTTCTCGCCGGCTTCAACCAGAACAACGTTGAACTCGGTTTGCTCTTCAACAACAGCGGCAGCAGCAGCTGGACCAGCAGCAGCAACAGCAGCGGTCACGCCGAAGGTTTCTTCCATTGCTTTGATCAGCTCAACAACTTCCAGAACGGTTTTCTGGCCGATTGCTTCGATGATTTGTTCGTTAGTCAGAGACATGACTCAATTCCTGATTTGGTGGACAGCCTGCACGGCCGTCGAAATAAACAAAAATACGCGAGAGTGGAAACGCTCAGCCTCAGGCTGCAGCTGCTTCTTTCTGATCGCGAATTGCCGCCAGAGTACGAGCCAGCTTGCTGGTAGCGCCTTGAATCACGCTCATCAGTTTCGCAATAGCTTCGTCGCGAGTTGGCAGGCTTGCCAGCACGTCGATCTCATTCGCTGCGAGGAACTTGCCCTCGAACGAAGCTGCCTTGATCTCGAACTTATCCTGACCCTTGGCAAATTCCTTGAACAGACGAGCAGCAGCGCCCGGGTGTTCGTTGGAGAATGCAATCAGGGTCGGGCCGGTGAACACGTCGTTGAGGACACTGTAAGGAGTGTCAGCAACAGCGCGCTTGAGCAGGGTGTTACGTACAACACGTACGTAAACGCCAGCTTCACGAGCCTCTTTACGGAGTCCGGTCATTGCGCCTACTGTTACGCCACGGGCATCAACCACGACAGCGGACAGAGCGACTTTGGCAGCCTCGTTGACTTCAGCGACGATGGCCTTCTTGTCTTCGAGATTAATTGCCACGGGTTTAACTCCTGCTTGTTACCGTTTCATCCGATCGAAACCGAATGTCGTTTTGGTGTCTGATTCGGTAAGGAACCGGGAGCACCATCTGCGTAGGCTTGAGGTTTAAGACTTGCGTCGCCTACGGTCTTGGATAGCCCCCGCCAGGCAGGGACCCCAATCTTTCAATTGGCGCAGTTAACTGCGCCAATTTTTGTCTTACGCGTCCAGCGAGCTCTGGTCGATGACCAGACCTGGGCCCATAGTGGTGCTCAGGGTAACGCGCTTGACGTAGATACCTTTCGAAGAAGCTGGCTTGATACGCTTCAGATCAGCGATCAGGGCTTCAACGTTTTCCTTCAGCTTGACGGCATCGAAGCCGATCTTGCCAACGGAAGTGTGGATGATGCCGTTTTTGTCGGTGCGATAACGAACCTGACCAGCCTTGGCATTTTTGACCGCGGTAGCGACGTCTGGGGTAACAGTGCCGACTTTCGGGTTAGGCATCAGACCACGTGGACCGAGGATCTGGCCCAGTTGACCTACAACGCGCATGGCATCCGGGGATGCGATCACTACGTCATAGTTCAGGTCGCCGCCTTTCATTTCGGCAGCCAGCTCATCCATACCTACACGGTCAGCGCCGGCAGCCAGAGCGGCCTCAGCAGCTGGACCCTGGGTGAACACAGCAACGCGAACAGTCTTGCCAGTGCCGTGTGGCAGCACAGTAGCGCTACGAACGACCTGGTCGGATTTACGCGGGTCTACGCCCAGGTTTACAGCTACGTCGAACGACTCGACGAATTTGGCAGCTGGCAGCGAAGCCAGCAGAGTTGCGGCCTCTTCGAAGTTGTAGGACTTGCCCGCTTCGATTTTTTCAGCGATAGCCTTTTGGCGCTTGGTCAGCTTAGCCATTACACACCCTCCACGTTAAGGCCCATGCTACGAGCAGAACCGGCGATAGTGCGCACGGCTGCATCCATATCAGCTGCAGTCAGATCCGCGTTTTTGGTTTTCGCGATTTCTTCCAGCTGAGCACGGGTAACAGTGCCAACCTTAACGGTGTTCGGACGAGCGGAACCGCTGGTCAGACCGGCCGCCTTCTTCAGCAGAACCGAAGCAGGGGTGGATTTGGTTTCGAAAGTGAAGCTACGGTCGCTGTAGACAGTGATGATCACCGGAGTCGGCAGACCAGCTTCCAGACCCTGGGTACGGGCGTTGAAAGCTTTGCAGAATTCCATGATGTTCACGCCGTGCTGACCCAGAGCAGGACCAACAGGTGGGCTTGGGTTAGCCTGAGCGGCCTTCACTTGCAGCTTGATGTAAGCGGTAATCTTCTTGGCCATGAGGCACTCCAATTACGGGTTCGAACGCCTCGAAAGGCTCCCCGGTTACTTGCGCGTTTATCCCAGTGACGACAAAACCCCACAGCCTAGGGCTGCGGGGTTGGGATGCTTGCTCAGTTAGACCTTTTCGACCTGACTGAACTCCAACTCTACCGGAGTAGAGCGTCCGAAAATGAGCACCGCCACTTGGATCCGGCTCTTTTCGTAGTTAACTTCTTCAACAACACCGTTAAAGTCAGCGAACGGACCGTCATTGACTCGAACGGTTTCGCCCGGCTCGAACAATGTCTTCGGCTTCGGCTTGTCGCTACCGTCAGCAACACGACGCAGAATCGCCTCAGCTTCTTTATCGGTGATTGGTGCCGGTTTATCAGCAGTACCGCCGATAAAACCCATCACCCGAGGAGTATCCTTGACCAAGTGCCAAGTACCCTCGTTCATGTCCATCTGAACCAGCACATAACCTGGGAAGAATTTGCGCTCGCTTTTGCGTTTCTGGCCATTACGCATTTCAACCACTTCTTCAGTGGGAACCAGAATTTCGCCGAAGCCATCTTCCATGCCAGCCAGCTTTACGCGCTCGATCAACGAACGCATGACATGCTTCTCGTAACCCGAGTAAGCATGCACAACGTACCAACGCTTAGCCACGGGACACCCTTAGCCGACAATCAAGGAAACAAGCCAGCCGAGCAGGGAATCAAGCCCCCACAACAGCAACGCCATAACCAGAACAACAGCCACAACAATCAGCGTGGTTTGCGTGGTTTCTTGGCGAGTTGGCCATACGACTTTACGAATCTCGGTGCGAGCTTCCTTAACCAGTACAAAGAAAGACTTGCCCTTGGCAGTCTGCAGGCCTACAAAGGCAGCTACAGCAGCAATAACAAGCAATGCGAGTACGCGGTACAGGATCGGCGAAGCAGCGTAATACTGATTGCCGACAACGCCAACAATTACCAAAGCGACTACGACAAGCCACTTGAGCAAATCGAAGCGAGAGCCTTGAGCTTCAGCTTTAGGAGTCATCTATGAAGATCCTGTGAAAAGAAAGCCAGACACACCAAGTGAATCTGGCAGGTCAGGAGGGAATCGAACCCCCAACCTACGGTTTTGGAGACCGTCGCTCTGCCAATTGAGCTACTGACCTAAAACAAAATCAGGCCGACCATTATGCCGGCCTGAAAAAGACATTACAACTGTTTACTCGATGATCTTGGCTACGACACCAGCACCAACGGTACGGCCGCCTTCACGGATTGCAAAACGCAGACCGTCTTCCATCGCGATGGTTTTGATCAGGGTAACAGTCATCTGAATGTTGTCACCTGGCATTACCATTTCAACGCCTTCTGGCAGCTCGCAGTTACCGGTCACGTCAGTAGTACGGAAGTAGAACTGTGGACGGTAGCCTTTGAAGAACGGAGTGTGACGACCGCCTTCTTCCTTGCTCAGAACGTAAACTTCTGCAGTGAACTTGGTGTGCGGCTTAACCGAACCCGGCTTAACCAGAACCTGACCACGCTCAACGTCGTCACGCTTGGTGCCACGCAGCAGAACGCCGCAGTTCTCGCCAGCACGACCTTCGTCCAGCAGCTTGCGGAACATCTCAACACCGGTGCAGGTGGTGGTGGTAGTGTCACGCAGACCAACGATTTCCAGGGCGTCTTGAACACGAACGATACCGCGCTCGATACGACCGGTTACAACAGTACCGCGACCCGAGATCGAGAATACGTCTTCGATTGGCATCAGGAATGGCTTGTCGATAGCACGCTCTGGCTCTGGGATGTAGCTGTCCAGAGTTTCCACCAGCTTCTTAACAGCGGTGGTGCCCATTTCGTTGTCGTCTTTGCCTTCCAGCGCCATACGAGCCGAACCGATGATGATCGGAGTGTCGTCGCCTGGGAAGTCGTAGGTGGACAGCAGGTCGCGAACTTCCATCTCAACCAGTTCCAGCAGCTCAGCGTCGTCCACCAGGTCAGCCTTGTTCAGGAAAACCACGATGTACGGAACGCCTACCTGACGGGACAGCAGGATGTGCTCACGGGTTTGTGGCATCGGACCATCAGCGGCCGAGCAAACCAGGATCGCGCCGTCCATCTGCGCAGCACCAGTGATCATGTTCTTCACGTAGTCAGCGTGACCTGGGCAGTCAACGTGAGCGTAGTGACGAATGTTCGAGTTGTACTCAACGTGCGCGGTGTTGATGGTGATACCGCGAGCTTTTTCTTCTGGAGCGCTGTCGATCTTGTCGAATTCAACTACGGCCGAACCGAAAACTTCGGAGCAAACGCGAGTCAGAGCAGCGGTCAGCGTGGTTTTACCATGGTCTACGTGACCGATGGTGCCAACGTTGACGTGCGG
>NZ_JBQEQA010000038.1:0-17712 GCF_052045815.1 Pseudomonas sp. 22085 | reverse complement strand
TTCTACAGCGTTACACGCTGCTGTCAACACCTCTTTTTCTCCGCTTTCGACCGAGAAGATCGAACCGTTGAAAGCGCCAAACAGACCGGCATTTCCAACTCCTTCCAGGCCTCGATAAACTGAAGCGACCCGCTTCGAAACTTACTTAACTCATTGAATCTCAAGGAGTTTTCCGTTTCGACTGCGCCGGAAGTGGTGCGAATTATAGAGACTCAGAATCTGCCGTCAACCCTTAATTTCATAAATCTGTCATATCGGTCAAAAAAGCCCCGAAACGCGAAGGCCGACCTTAAAGGTCGGCCTTCCTTGCACTGCCCTTCTACTTACAAGCTAGGGAATGCAAACTGCGAAGCCTCATGGCTCGCACGCTGTGGCCAGCGCTGAGTGATCGCCTTGCGACGAGTGTAGAAGCGAACACCATCGGGACCATAGGCATGCAGGTCGCCGAACAGCGAACGCTTCCAGCCACCGAAGCTGTGGTAAGCCACCGGCACCGGCAATGGAACGTTGACCCCGACCATGCCGACTTCGATCTCGTCGCAGAATAGACGCGCCGCTTCACCGTCACGGGTAAAGATGCAGGTGCCGTTGCCGTATTCGTGATCGTTGATCAGCTGCATCGCCTCTTCCAGGCTGTTCACCCGGACGACGCACAGCACCGGCCCGAAGATCTCTTCTTTATAGATGCGCATTTCAGGCGTGACGTTGTCGAACAGGCAACCACCGAGGAAGAAGCCTTCTTCATGACCGGCAACGCTCAGACCACGACCGTCGACCACCAGGGTCGCGCCCGCCGCCACGCCGTCTTCGACATAGCCGCTGACCTTGTCGCGCGCCTGACCGGTGACCAGCGGCCCCATGTCCAGACCACACGAAGTACCGGCACCGATTTTCAACGCCTTGATCTGAGGAACCAGTTTGGCCACCAGTGCGTCCGCCACCTGATCGCCCACACACACGGCCACAGAGATCGCCATGCAGCGCTCCCCGCAGGAACCGTAAGCCGCGCCCATCAGTGCGCTGACCGCGTTGTCCAGATCTGCATCCGGCATCAGTACCGCATGGTTCTTTGCGCCGCCCAGGGCCTGAACGCGTTTACCGCGCTTGGTGCCTTCGGCATAGATGTATTCGGCAATCGGCGTCGAACCCACGAAGCTGAGCGCTTTGACTTCCGGCGCTTCGATCAGCGCGTCCACCGCAGTCTTGTCACCGTGCACTACGCTCAGCACGCCTTTCGGCAGACCGGCTTCCAGCAGCAGTTGCGCGATCAGCAGGGTCGAGCTCGGATCACGCTCGGACGGCTTGAGGATGAAGCAGTTACCGCAGACGATCGCCAGCGGATACATCCACAGCGGCACCATCGCCGGGAAGTTGAACGGCGTAATGCCGGCCACCACGCCCAGCGGCTGGAAGTCCGACCACGCATCGATGTTCGGGCCGACGTTGCGGCTGTACTCGCCCTTGAGGATTTCCGGCGCTGCGCAGGCGAACTCGACGTTCTCGATACCGCGCTTCAGTTCACCGGCAGCGTCTTCCAGGGTCTTGCCGTGTTCTTCGCTGATCAACTGCGCGATGCGCGCTTCGTTCTGCTCCAGCAATTGCTTGAAACGGAACATCACCTGGGCACGTTTGGCCGGTGGCGTGTTGCGCCAGGCCGGGAACGCAGCCTTGGCGGCATCGATGGCATGCTGGATGGTTTCACGGCTGGCCAGCGGCAGCTTGTGGATAGCTTGACCGGTGGACGGGTTGAACACATCGACCGCGCGACCGTTCTCGGTCACCAGTTCGCCATTGATCAAATGCGGGATAACGCTCATCGGGGAACTCCTGAATTCTTGTGCGCAGACGCCCGCAAGGGGCGCCTGCCATTGGCGTATCTATATAGAAGGAAAAATCAGTCGAGCTTGTTCAGCACTTCGCCGACCGCGTCGAACAGACGATCAAGGTCTTGCGGCTTGCTGTTGAAGGTTGGGCCGAACTGCAGGGTGTCGCCACCGAAGCGCACGTAGAACCCGGCTTTCCACAACGCCATGCCGGCCTCGAACGGGCGCACGATGGCGTCGCCGTCACGGCCCGCAATCTGGATCGCACCGGCCAGGCCGAAGTTACGAATGTCGATGACATTCTTCGCGCCTTTCAGACCATGCAGGGCATTTTCGAAATGCGGTGCGACTTCGGCCACGCTCTGTACCAGGTTTTCCTTTTGCAGCAGGTCGAGTGCCGCAAGACCTGCGGCGCAAGCCACCGGGTGTGCCGAGTAAGTGTAACCGTGCGGGAATTCCACGGCGTATTCCGGGGTCGGCTGGTTCATGAAGGTCTGGTAGATCTCGGAGCTGGCAATCACCGCGCCCATCGGGATCGCGCCGTTGGTGACTTGCTTGGCAATGCACATCAGGTCCGGGGTCACGCCGAAGGTGGTGGCGCCGAACATGGTGCCGGTACGGCCGAAGCCGGTGATCACTTCGTCGAACACCAGCAGGATGTTGTGCTGATCGCAGATTTCACGCAGACGCTTGAGGTAACCCTGTGGTGGAACCAGCACGCCAGCGGAACCCGCCATAGGCTCCACGAACACCGCTGCGATGTTCGACGCATCGTGCAGTTCGATCAGCTTCAGCAGCTCATCGGCCAGGGCGATACCACCCTGCTCCGGCATGCCACGGGAGAAAGCATTGCTCGCCAGCAAAGTGTGCGGCAGGTGATCGACATCCATCATCGCCTGACCGAACAGCTTGCGGTTGCCGTTGACGCCGCCAAGGCTGGTGCCGGCGATGTTCACACCGTGATAGCCACGGGCGCGGCCGATCATCTTGGTCTTGGTCGACTGGCCTTTCAGGCGCCAGTAAGCACGGACCATTTTCACCGCGGTATCGGCGCACTCGGAACCGGAGTCGGTGAAGAACACGTGATTCAGGTTGCCCGGCGTCAGGTCGGTGATTTTCTCCGCCAGCTGGAACGACAGCGGGTGGCCGTACTGGAAGCCCGGCGAGTAATCGAGGGTGCCCAACTGCTTGGCCACCGCTTCCTGGATTTCCTTGCGGGTATGCCCGGCACCGCAGGTCCACAGACCGGACAGCGAGTCGTACACCTTGCGGCCCTTGTCGTCGATCAGCCAGCTGCCTTCGGCACCAACGATCAGGCGCGGGTCGCGCTGGAAGTTGCGGTTGGCGGTGTACGGCATCCAGTGCGCGTCCAGCTTCAGTTGGCTGGCCAGTGGCGACGGCGCGTTTTCAGGCATGTTCATCGGGCAAAACCTCTCAGGGCAATAAGCTTCAGAGCGATAGAAAGCGTTGTTGCAGCTAAATTGCCACGGGGATAAAGTCGGTGAAATTCAACTCTTCTAACCTTCAGTTAGAACTCTGCTAAACAATGAGAACGACAGCATGAGCAGCCGCCGCCCCGATCCGCTGGCCCAGGTCAGTGACTTTGACATTCGCCTGCTGCGAATTTTTCGCAGCGTGGTGGAGTGCGGCGGCTTCTCGGCGGCGGAAACCGTGCTCGGCATCGGTCGCTCGGCGATCAGCCAGCAGATGAGCGATCTGGAACAACGCCTCGGCCTGCGACTGTGCCAACGCGGGCGCGCCGGTTTCTCCCTGACCGAAGAAGGCCGCGAGGTCTATCAGTCGGCTTTGCAGCTGCTGAGTGCATTGGAAAGTTTCCGCACCGAGGTCAACGGCCTGCACCAGCACCTGCGCGGTGAATTGATCATCGGCCTGACCGACAACCTCGTCACCCTGCCCCACATGCGCATCACCCATGCACTGGCGCAGTTGAAGGAGCGCGGGCCGGACGTACAAATCCAGATCCGCATGATCGCCCCCAACGAAGTCGAACAAGGTGTGCTCGACGGTCGCCTGCATGTCGGCGTGGTGCCGCAGGCCAGTGCGTTGTCGGGGCTGGAATACCAGCCGCTGTACAGCGAGCGCTCGCTGCTTTACTGCGCGGTCGGCCATCCGCTGTTTTACGTCGACGATAAACAGCTGGATGACGAACGTCTGAACAGTCAGGACGCCATTGCCCCGACCTTCCGTTTGCCGGCGGAAATCCAGGCGCACTATCAGGCGCTCAATTGCACCGCCAGTGCTTCCGACCGTGAAGGCATGGCGTTCCTGATTCTGACCGGGCGCTACATCGGCTACCTGCCGGATCACTACGCCAGTCTCTGGGTTCAACAAGGTCGCTTGCGCGCGCTCAAGGCCAGTACCCGCTTCTATGATTTGAGCCTGGCCTCGGTCACCCGCAAGGGCCGTCGCCCTCATCTGGTCCTGGAAAGTTTTCTCGAAAGCCTGGCCGCCACTCGCTGAGGACCGGAGTTTTATTTGATCGGGGCTTGTCCCGCGCCGGTGGTTGCGCTATCAACGCAACTGGTTGCACCCCACAGACCAACCCGGAAGTGCCTATGACCTTTGAAGTCCCCGCTCACGGCGGCAAACCTGCCAGCCGCATTCGTCAAAAGAATGAAGAGACCATCATCAAAGCCGCCGAAGACGAGTTCGCCCGTCACGGGTACAAAGGCACGAGCATGAACACCATCGCCACCAAGGCCGGGCTGCCAAAGGCGAATCTGCATTACTACTTCAACAACAAACTCGGGTTGTACGTAGCGGTGCTGAGCAACATTCTTCAATTGTGGGACAGCACCTTCAACTCTCTCACGGCCGAGGACGATCCGGCCGAAGCGCTGACCCGCTACATCCGCGCGAAAATGGAATTCTCCCGTCGCCAGCCGCAAGCGTCGCGGATCTTTGCAATGGAAGTGATCAGCGGCGGCGAATGCCTGACCGAATATTTCAACCAGGATTACCGCGCCTGGTTCCAGGGCCGCGCCGGCGTGTTCCAGGCCTGGATCGACGCGGGCAAAATGGACCCGGTCGACCCGGTGCACCTGATCTTCCTGTTGTGGGGCAGCACCCAGCACTATGCCGACTTCGCCACCCAGATCTGCCGGGTGACCGGTCGCAGCAAATTGACCAAACAGGACATGGAAGACGCCGGCAACAATCTGATCCGCATCATCCTCAAAGGCTGCGGCCTCACTTCTTCTATATAAGTCGCTTTATGTCCTTCACCCTCAGCGGCTTTTGCGAGTTCCGCGAAGAAATCCGCAAAAGCCGTTTCATCACCTTCGCCGCGCCGATCACCAGCCCTGTCGAGGCGCAAGCCTTCATCGAGCAGCACAGCGACTTGAACGCCTCGCACAATTGCTGGGCGTGGAAACTCGGCGATCAGTACCGCAGCAACGACGACGGTGAACCCGGCGGCACTGCCGGGCGGCCGATCCTCGCGGCCATCGAAGCGCAGGACTGCGATCAGGTCGCGGTACTGGTGATCCGCTGGTACGGCGGCATTCAACTGGGCACCGGCGGTCTGGCCCGGGCCTATGGCGGCGGTGCCAACAAATGTCTGCAGGCTGCGCCGAAGATCGAATTGATCAGTCGCGTGCCCGTGCGTTGCGCTTGCGCCTTTGGCGAACTGGCGCTGGTGAAGCTGCGGGTCGCGGATTTGGGCGGATTGGTGGTCGAGGAAAACTTCACCGCCAACGGCGTCGAATTGCAACTGGCCGTGGGCGAAGCGCACATCGAGCTGTTGCAAAACCAGTTGGCCGATCTGAGCCGTGGGCGCATCCTGCTGCAACGTTGAAGCCCCGCCATGTTTTAGGGCACAAGCCGATTTGCTTATACCCGTGACTTGCCCACATCCGCTGTGCACCCGGCTGTGGATAACCTGAGCACAGGATGCTGTAACCCTTCTGTCACGTGGCTTTGCGGGATTTGTTCACTTTTCGTCCAATCGCCCATCGCGACAAACAATTTCACGTAAAAACAATTGCTTAGCGTCGTTTATCGCCTTTGGAAGAAAGCCCGGCGGTGCTTATGCCCGGGGTTTTGTCTTGCGCACAAATACTGTGGAGCAACCTGTGGATAAGCCGTTCATGCCTCGCGCAGTCGCAGGTTCTGCATGGCTTCGGCGGGGTTGCTCATTTTTTGATCAGTCGGACGCGGGCAAAACTGGAGCCTGATCAAAGGCTTTGCCCCCAAGTGGTGCCGTGCAGGCAACCGAATTCGATTCACAGGCTCTGCGCCAAAGGCTGGCAAACAGCAGCCGCCTGCGTTCCTGACTCAATGGCCAGGAAATTGCTTTATCCACAGGCACAACTCCAAGCAACCCGAGCCTGTCATGTCAAACCCCACGCCCATACCGCGCCTGCAACTGCGCCATATCAGCAAACGTTATCCCGGTTGCCTCGCCAATGACGCCATCGACCTCAGCATCGCTCCCGGTGAAATCCATGCACTGCTCGGTGAAAACGGTGCAGGCAAAAGCACCTTGATGAAGATCATCTACGGCGTCACCCAAGCCGATTCAGGCGAGATGCTCTGGCAGGGCCAACCCGTGAGCATGCGCAACCCGGCCCAGGCGCGGCAGTTGGGCATCGGCATGGTGTTCCAGCATTTCTCGCTGTTCGAGACTCTGAGCGTGGCGCAGAACATCGCACTGGCGATGGGCGCAGCGGCCGGTTCGCCGAAACAGCTGGAGGCGAAAATCCGTGAAGTGTCGCGCCGATATGGCATGGCGCTTGAGCCCCAGCGACTTGTCCACAGCCTGTCGATCGGCGAGCGGCAACGGGTCGAGATTGTTCGTTGCCTGATGCAGGACATTCGCCTGCTGATTCTCGATGAGCCGACCTCGGTGCTCACGCCGCAGGAAGCCGACGAATTGTTCGTCACCCTGCGCCGACTCGCGGCCGAGGGCTGCAGCATTCTGTTCATCAGCCACAAACTCGGCGAGGTGCGCGCGTTGTGCCACAGCGCCACGGTGCTGCGTGGCGGGCGAGTGGCCGGGCATTGCGTACCGGCCGACTGCACTGATCGGCAACTGGCGCAATTGATGGTGGGCGACGCCGCGACCTTGATCGGCGACTTTACCAAGGTCACCGGTGGCGCAACGTTCTTGCAAGTTAGTGGATTGAACTGGCACAACCCGGATCCCTTCGGCTGCTCCCTGAGCGACATCGACCTGCAGGTGCGCAGCGGCGAAATCGTCGGCATTGCCGGCGTGGCGGGCAACGGTCAGGACGAATTACTGGCCTTGCTCAGCGGCGAACAGACACTGCCCCTCGACGTAGCGCAAACCATCTGCTTCCAGGAACATGCCGTCGCCGATCAGCGCCCGGATGCGCGACGCAAACTCGGCCTGGCGTTCGTCCCCGCCGAACGCCTCGGGCATGGCGCAGTGCCGGACATGAGCCTGGCGGACAACGCCCTTCTCACCGCCTTTCAACAAGGCCTGGTCAGCCACGGCTTGATCGAACGCGGCAAGGTCGAAGCCCTCGCCCAAACGATCATCCAATGCTTCGGCGTGAAAACCCCGGACACCCAGACCGCCGCCCGCAGCCTGTCCGGCGGCAACCTGCAGAAATTCATCCTCGGCCGGGAAATCCTCCAGCAACCGAAACTGCTGATCGCCGCGCACCCGACCTGGGGCGTGGATGTCGGCGCGGCGGCCACCATCCACCGGGCGCTGATTGCCCTGCGCGATGCCGGGGCGGCGATTCTGGTGATCTCTGAAGACCTCGACGAACTGTTCCAGATCAGCGACCGCCTCGGAGCGCTGTGCGGCGGGCGCCTGTCAGCGTTACAGGACACGGCGCAAACCCGCCTCAGCGACGTCGGCGGCTGGATGGCCGGCCAGTTCGACACCCCTCAATCACAACCGGCCACGGTTTAACGGAGTTTCCCCATGTTGCTTTCCCTCGAACCCCGTGGCCGGCAATCGCGCCTGATGCTCTGGTGCTCGCCGGTACTGGCGGCGGCGCTGACATTGGTCTGCGGATCTTTGCTGTTCGTCGCCCTTGGCCACGATCCGCTGAAAACCCTGCACACGTTATTGATCGCCCCGATCAGCGACCTGTATGGCGTCTCCGAGCTGCTGGTCAAAACCTTGCCGATCCTGTTGTGTGCGTTGGGGCTGGCGGTGGCCTATCAGGCGCGGATCTGGAACATCGGCGCCGAAGGCCAGTTGCTGCTCGGCGCCCTGGCCGGCAGTGCGCTGGCGGTGAACATCATCGATCTGCAAAGCCGTTGGGCGCTGGTGCTGATCCTTCTTACCGGCACCTTCGCCGGCGCTGCCTGGGCCGGGCTCACCGCCTGGTTGCGCACACGCTTCAACGCCAACGAAATCCTTACGAGCATCATGCTCAATTACATCGCGCTGAACCTGTTGCTGTTCTGCGTACACGGGCCGCTGAAGGATCCGGCCGGATTCAACTTTCCCGAGTCGGCAATGTTCAGCGACGCCAGCCGCCTGCCACTGTTGATGGAGGACGGTCGGGCACACATCGGCGTGTATTTCGCCTTGCTCGCGCTGGTCGCGGTGTGGGTGTTGCTGCAGAAAAGCTTCGTCGGTTTCCAGATCAAGGTGTTGGGGCTGGACAAGCGTGCGGCAGGGTTTGTCGGGTTTCGCGAGAAGCGGCTGATCTGGCTCGCACTGTTGATCAGCGGTGGATTGGCCGGGCTTGCCGGTGTCTGCGAAGTCACCGGGCCGATCGGTCAACTGGTGCCACAGGTCTCGCCGGGCTACGGCTACGCGGCGATCACCGTGGCGTTTCTCGGCAGGCTCAATCCGATCGGCATTCTGTTTTCCAGCCTGTTGATGGCGCTGCTGTACATCGGTGGCGAAAGCGCGCAGATGACGCTGAATCTGCCGCAGGCAATCACTCAGTTGTTCCAGGGAATGATGCTGTTTTTCCTGCTGGCCTGTGACGTGCTGATCCTCTATCGGCCACGTCTTAACCTGCGCTGGGTGCGGCGCACTTCTACCACCGCCGTAACCGCCGGAGCGCTGTGATGGATATCGATCTGCTGAGCAATATTTTCTACGCCATGGTGCGCTGCGGTACGCCACTGCTGTTGGTGGCGCTGGGTGAATTGATTTGCGAGAAGAGCGGCGTACTCAACCTTGGCCAGGAAGGCATGATGCTGTTTGGCGCGGTGATCGGTTTCATCGTCGCGTTCAACAGCGGCAACCTTTGGTTGGGCGTCGTGCTGGCGATGCTCGCCGGGATGCTGTTGTCGTCGCTGTTTGCTCTGGTGGCGCTGGTGTTCAACGCCAATCAGGTGGCGACCGGGCTGGCGCTGACGATTTTCGGCGTCGGCCTGTCGACCTTTGTCGGCGCGGCGTGGGTCGGCAAACCGCTGGCCGGTTTCGAGCCGCTGGCGATTCCATTCTTGAGTGAAATCCCGCTGATCGGCCGCATGCTGTTTGCCCAGGATCTGCTGGTGTACCTGTCATTCGCGCTGTTTGCGCTGGTGGCGTGGGTGATCGTGAAAAGCCGTGTCGGGCTGATCATTCAAGCGGTCGGCGAGAACCCCGATGCGGCGAGTGCCATGGGCTTGCCGGTACTGACCGTGCGCACACTGGCGGTGTTGTTCGGCGGGGCGATGGCCGGACTGGCCGGCGCTTATCTGTCGCTGGCTTACACGCCGATGTGGGCCGAGAACATGACCGCCGGACGCGGCTGGATCGCCCTGGCGCTGGTGGTGTTCGCCAGTTGGCGGGTGTGGCGACTATTGCTCGGGGCGTATCTGTTCGGACTCGCCAGCATCCTGCACCTGGTGGCGCAGGGGTTGGGGCTGGCGATTCCTTCGAGTCTGCTGGCGATGTTGCCGTACGTCGCGACGATTCTGGTGCTGGTGCTGTTGTCGCGCGATGCAGTGCGTACACGGTTGTATGCGCCGGTATCACTGGGGCAGCCGTGGCAGGCCGGGCACTAAGCCGTTACGGCTCGCGACAGCGACCGAACCGGCAACGCCTGAGCAATGCCCCACGCCACTTCGAGAATCAGGAATCCCACCACCAACGAGCTGGCGCCGTGGGCCACTGCATACGTCATCCAACCGGCGAACAGAAACCTCGTCACCGCGTCATAGCGCCCATAAACCGGCTGCGGATCACGAATCCGCAGCACCGCCCACATGCACACCACCGAACCGAACAAATTGGCTATCAACAGGTGCGCAGGTTCGAACGGCGGCAGCTCGCCGGGCAGCTCCAGCGCCTGACTGAGCGCCGTCAGCAACCCATGCAACACAGCAAAACTCCACGGCGTGACAAACGCCGCCGTCACGATCAAGTCATACCAGGCGCTGCCGCGCACCACCTGCCGATACTGCGTTGAAGTCCACATCATCCTTGCTCCAAAAATTCAGGGAGCAACCACGGTAAAGCCTGGAGTATGCTCCAGGGTCAAACACTTTCGAGACCTGCAAGATGCGCATCGGTGAGTTGGCCCAGGCCTGCGATGTCAGCCGTGACACGCTGCGTTTTTACGAGGAGCGCGGATTGATCGCGGCGCAACGCAGCGCCAACGGTTATCGCGACTATCCGCCGGAGATGGTGCAACTGGTGCTGTACATCAAGACGGCGCAACGTCTGGGCTTTACCCTTGGCGAGATCGGCAACAGCGTTGGCGCGTTGTGGCACTCGCCAAACCCCGACACCACCGTCACGCAACTGCTGCAAGACAAACTCAAGCTGGTCGAAACCCGCATGGCTGAACTCGGTGAGTTGCGCCAGGAATTGCAACATCGGCTCGGTCAACGTTGTCCATTGAACCCGTGATCTTTCAACTTTCAAGGAAAGCCAATCATGTCCGCACTTAATCCTGCCAAGCACGCATTGATCATCGGCGCCTCCCGGGGCCTGGGCCTGGGACTGGTGAAAACCCTGCTGGCCGACGGCTGGCAAGTCACCGCCACGGTTCGCAATCCTTCCAATGCCGAGGCTCTCGAGGCACTGGGCAACGTGCAAATCGAAAAACTCGACATGGACGACCAGCAAGCGGTGATCGCCCTGAGCCAGAAGCTCAAGGGCGAGACCTTTGACCTGCTGTTCGTCAACGCCGGGGTCAAAGGCCCCGAAGTGCAGACCCCGGGCGGCGCGACGCTGGCGGAAGTCGGTCAATTGTTCTTCACCAACGCGGTGGCACCGATCAATCTGGCCCAGCGCTTCGTCGGGCAGATCCGCGACGGCAGCGGCGTGCTGGCGTTTATGAGTTCGGTGCTCGGCAGTGTGACCATGCCCGACGCGCCGGAACTGGCGCTGTACAAGGCCAGCAAGGCGGCGCTGAACTCGATGACCAACAGCTTCGTCACGCAGTTGGGCGAGCAGAAACTCACCGTGCTGTCGCTGCATCCGGGCTGGGTGAAAACCGACATGGGCGGCGAAGGTGCCGACATCGACGTAGAGACCAGCACCCGTGGCCTGGTGGATCAGGTGGATGCGTTCGCCGGCAAGGGCGGCCATCATTTCGTGAACTACAAGGGTGAAACCATTCCCTGGTAATCACTGAACCCTGTGGGGGCTTGCCCCCGCAGGGTTATCCCGGTGCCTGGTCGGGTTGGGCTTGCCCGCCGCAACATTTTGTTCGAAACTCCGCACCTCGTCCTTCGCGGCGACCCTGGATCAGCAGACAGGGCAACACTGAGCTGGCAACCCTGAACCCCACTTTCAGAGGAGCCGGCCACAATGCCTGCGACCCGTATCTGGTTAAAAAATCCCCTCGCCATTTTCACGGCCAACGGTCTCGATGCCCGTGGCGGTCTGGTGCTGCAAGACGGTGTGATCACCGAAGTGCTCGGCGCCGGCCAGCAGCCATCTACCCCATGCAATCAAGTGTTCGATGCCCGTGAGCACGTGATCCTTCCGGGCCTGATCAACACCCATCACCACTTCTATCAGACCCTGACCCGCGCCTGGGCGCCGGTGGTCAACCAGCCGTTGTTCCCGTGGCTGAAAACCCTGTACCCGGTCTGGGCGCGCCTGACCCCGGAAAAACTCGCCCTCGCCAGCAAAGTTGCGCTGGCCGAGTTGCTGCTGTCGGGCTGCACCACCGCTGCCGATCACCATTACCTGTTCCCGGATGGCCTGGAAAACGCCATCGACGTGCAAGTCGAAACCGTGCGTGAACTGGGCATGCGCGCCATGCTCACCCGCGGTTCGATGAGCCTCGGCGAGAAGGACGGCGGCCTGCCTCCGCAGCAGACCGTGCAGGAAGGCCAGGTAATTCTCGACGACAGTCAGCGGCTGATCCACGAGTACCACGAACGTGGCGATGGCGCGCAAATCCAGATCGCACTGGCGCCGTGCTCGCCTTTCTCGGTGACCCCGGAAATCATGTCCGCCAGCGCCGAACTGGCGAACAAACTCGATGTGCGTCTGCACACTCACCTCGCCGAAACCCTCGACGAAGAAGACTTCTGCCTGCAACGCTTCGGCCTGCGCACCGTGGATTATCTGGACAGCGTCGGCTGGCTCGGCCCGCGCACCTGGCTGGCCCACGGCATCCATTTCAACCCCGACGAAATCGCCCGCCTCGGCGCGGCCGGCACCGGCATCTGCCATTGCCCGAGTTCGAACATGCGTCTGGCCTCCGGCATCTGCCCGAGCATCGAACTGACCGATGCCGGCGCACTGTTCGGTCTCGGCGTGGATGGCTCGGCGTCCAACGATGCGTCGAACATGATCCTCGAAGCGCGTCAGGCCCTGTACATCCAGCGCCTGCGCTATGGCGCCGAAAAGATCACCCCGGAACGTGTGCTGGGCTGGGCGACCAAGGGTTCGGCGAGCCTGTTGGGCCGTACCGATATCGGTGAATTGGCGGTGGGCAAGCAGGCGGATCTGGCGTTGTTCAAACTCGATGAACTGCGCTTCTCCGGCAGCCATGACCCGATCTCGGCGCTGCTGTTGTGCGGCGCGGATCGTGCGGATCGGGTGATGGTCGGCGGCAAGTGGCGTGTGGTTGACGGGCAGGTTGAAGGGCTGGATCTCAAAGGTCTGATTGCCGATCACAGCCAGGCGGCTCGGCAGTTGATCGCCGGCAACTGATCCAAGCGGAAGTCTCTGATCGTTCCCACGCTCTGCGTGGGAATGCAGCCATGGACGCTCTGCGTCCGACGTTGGGACGCAGAGCGTCCCGGTATGCATTCCCACGCGGAGCGTGGGAACGATCTGTCGGTGCTGGTCGCTCTCAGAGGCCCAGCAGCGACAACATGATGAACGTCGCAAACAACACAAAGTGGGTCATGCCCTCAATGGCATTGGTCTCGCCGTCATTGAGGTTGATCGCACTGACGATCAGCGTGATAAAGATCATCACCGTCTGCACCGGCGTCATCGCCATCTGAAACGGCTGCCCCGTGTAGAGCGCCATCGCCTCCATCACCGGCACCGTCAGGATCACCGTCGACAACGAAGCGCCCATCGCAATGTTGACCACCGACTGCATACGGTTGGCCAACGCCGCGCGCAACGCGGTCAAAATCTCCGGAGCCGCCGAAATCGCCGCCACCAGAATCGCCGTGATCACCGGCGGTGCGCCCGTGCCTTCCAGGCCCAGATCGAGAGTCTTGGACATCATCTCGGCCAGTGCGCCAATCACCACCACACCGAACACCAGAATGCCGACCGACAGCGCCAGGCTGACCGGTTTCGGCTCCTGTTCCACGGGCTCTTTCCTGCGGCGTTTGTCCGGGTAGCTGTAGCTGAAAAAGTAGCTGTGCGGCCCGACCTGCATGCGCAGGAACAACGCATAAAGCAGCACCATCGCGCCAATGGTGAACGCCGAATAGATTTTCCAGTTAGCCTCGGGGATGAACTCCGGCACCACCATCGACACGCCCATGGCGGTGAGAATCATCACGCTGTAACTGCGGGCCGAATCGTCGTTGTAGGACTGCTCGCCATGCTTGATCCCGCCCATCAGCGCGGCTAGGCCGAGGATGCCGTTGATGTCGAGCATCACCGCCGAATAGATCGTGTCGCGCACCAGAGTCGGCGAGGCTTCGTTGCTCATCATGATCGCCAGGATCACCACTTCCACCAGCACGGCGGCGAGGGTCAGGATCATCGTGCCGTACGGGTCGCCGACTTTTTCCGCAAGCAATTCGGCCTGATGGGCGACGCGCATCGAGGCGGCGACGATGAACGCGATCAGCACCAGCCCAGCCGTCAGCGCGACGATCTGACCGCTGTGCAGCAACCAGTGCTCCAGTGGATACGCGACCAGGGCGGCGATCAGGGCCAGCAGCAGAAAGCTTTCTTGCTTGAGGATGGTGAGCATGGCGGGCCTTTTTACCGAAGGGTGCGAATGAGCTACTGACTGCGGGGTAGCGCTAATGGTTCGTTACACCTTAGCGCACCAGCCGATGGCAGCTTTATCTACGCCTGCACTTTTATTGGCCTTTGCGGCCTCTTCGCGAGCAAGCCAGCTCCCACAGGGATCGCGGCGTTTTTGTGGGAGCGGGCTTGCCCGCGATGGGCGCGCCTCGGTTTCAAGCCAGATTGTTGTCCGCTTGGTCAGCCTTTTGCATTGCCCTCCCCACACACAACAAAAGGGAGTACGCGTTCATGCAAAAACGTCCACTGCAAACACTGCTGTCCATCGCCATGGGCCTTGGCCTCAGCCTGAGCGCCAGTGCCGCCGATCCACTGAAAGTCGGCTTCGTCTACATTGGCCCCATCGGCGACCACGGCTGGACGTATCAGCATGAACAGGGGCGCAAGGCGCTGGCGGAAAAACTCGGCACACAGATCACCACCAACTACGTGGAAAACGTCGCCGAGGGCGCCGACGCCGAGCGGGTGATCCGCAACATGGCCAAGGACAATTACGACCTGATCTTCACCACCTCGTTCGGCTACATGAACCCGACGGTGAAAGTCGCCAAACAGTTTCCCAAGGTGACCTTCGAACACGCCACCGGCTACAAGCAGGACAAGAACCTCGGCACCTACCTGGCGCGTACCTACGAGGGTCGTTACGTCGGTGGCTTCCTCGCGGCGAAGATGACCAAGACCAAAAAGATCGGCTACGTCGCCTCGTTCCCGATCCCGGAAGTGATCCGTGACATCAACGCCATTCAACTGGCCTTGAACAAGTACAACCCCGGCACCGAAATCAAAGTGGTGTGGGTCAACTCGTGGTTCGACCCGGGCAAAGAGGCCGACGCCGCCAACGCGCTGATCGATCAGGGCGTGGACGTGGTGTTCCAGCACACCGACAGCCCGGCGCCGATCCAGGCTGCCGAACGACGTGGTGTGTATGCCGTGGGCTACGCTTCAGACATGGCGCACTTCGGCCCGAAAGCGGTGCTGACCTCGATCGTCAACGACTGGGCGCCGCACTATATTCAGGCGACCCAGAGCGTGATCGACCACAACTGGAAATCCCAGGACTACTGGGGCGGCCTGAAGGAAGGCACAGTCGAACTGCCGATCAGCGATCTGGTGCCGGCACCGGTGAAGGCCGAAGCCGAGCAGATCATCGCTGACATCAAGAGCGGCACCCTGCAACCGTTCACCGGGCCGATCAAGGATCAGGCCGGGGCCGAGAAAATCCCGGCGGGGGTCAGCGCCACCAACGCCGAACTGGCGTCGATGAATTACTACGTCGAAGGCATGAAGGCCGAGATGCCGAAGTAAATTCCAACATCTACCCTGTGATCGTTCCCACGCTCCGCGTGGGAATGCAGCCGGGACGCTCCGCGTCCCTGCCGAAAGCGGACGCGGAGCGTCCATTGAGGCATTCCCACGCAGACGGTTCGACGCCTCGACGTGGGAACGATCCCCCTTATACCTTTCAAGGATTGTGTATGGATCAGCTTCCGATCATCGACATCTCGCCGCTCTACTCCGACGACCAGAACGCCTGGCCGGCCGTCGCCGAACAGATCGACCACGCCTGCCGCGAATGGGGCTTCTTCTACATCAAGGGTCACCCGATTTCTGCGCAGCGCATTGCATCCCTGCTCGATCACGCGCAACGCTTCTTCGCGCTGCCGGAAGCAGAAAAGCTCAGGATCGACATCACCCAGACCCGTCATCACCGCGGCTACGGGGCCATCGCCACCGAACAGCTCGACCCCGACAAACCCAGCGACCTCAAGGAAACCTTCGACATGGGCCTGCACCTGCCGGCCGATCATCCCGAGGTGCTGGCAGCAAAACCCTTGCGTGGCCCCAACCGTCATCCGGCGATTCCCGGCTGGGAAACGTTGATGGAACAGCACTACCTCGACATGCAAGCGCTCGCGCAAACCCTGCTGCGGGCCATGACGTTAGCGCTGGGCATCGAGCGCGACTTCTTCGACACGCGCTTCAACGAGCCGGTCAGCGTGCTGCGGATGATCCACTACCCGCCGCGCCACACCGCCAGTTCCGCCGAACAGCAAGGTGCGGGTGCGCACACCGATTACGGCTGCATCACGCTGCTGTATCAGGACGCGGCCGGCGGCTTGCAGGTGAAAAACGTCAAAGGCCAGTGGATCGACGCACCGCCCATCGACGGCACCTTCGTGGTCAACCTCGGCGACATGATGGCGCGCTGGAGCAACGACCGTTATCGCTCGACCCCGCACCGGGTCATCAGCCCGCTCGGGGTGGATCGCTACTCGATGCCGTTCTTCGCCGAACCACACCCGGACACCCGTATCGAGTGCCTGCCCGGTTGCCAGGACGCACAGCATCCGGCGAAATATCCGACCACCACCTGCGCCGAATTCCTGCTGTCGCGCTTCGCCGATACCTACGCCTATCGACGGGAGCAGGAAGCGGTGTGATGGATCGGTTGGTCAGGTTTTGCCAATTGTTTCGGCGGGCATCTGTAGAATGCTCGCCATTGCACCTGATGAGAAAAGAATATGTACGACTGGCTCAACGCCCTGCCCAAGGCTGAACTGCACCTGCATCTCGAAGGTTCGCTGGAGCCCGAGCTGCTGTTCGCCCTGGCCGAACGCAACAAGATCGCCCTGCCGTGGAGCGACGTCGAAACCCTGCGCAAGGCTTACGCCTTCAACAACCTGCAGGAATTCCTCGACCTGTATTACCAGGGCGCCGACGTGCTGCGCACCTCCCAGGATTTCTACGACCTGACCTGGGCCTACCTGCTGCGCTGCAAAGAACAGAACGTGATTCACACGGAGCCGTTCTTCGATCCGCAGACCCACACCGACCGTGGCATCCCGTTTGAAGTGGTGCTCAACGGCATCGCCGCCGCGCTGAAGGATGGCGAGCAGCAACTGGGCATCACCAGCGGTTTGATCCTGAGCTTCCTGCGCCACCTCAGCGAAGACGAAGCGCAGAAAACCCTCGACCAGGCGCTGCCGTTCCGTGATGCGTTTGTTGCGGTAGGTCTGGACAGTTCCGAAATGGGCCACCCGCCGAGCAAGTTCCAGCGCGTGTTCGACCGTGCCCGTCATGAAGGTTTCCTGACCGTGGCTCACGCTGGCGAAGAAGGCCCGCCGGAGTACATCTGGGAAGCCATCGACCTGCTGAAAATCCAGCGCATCGACCATGGCGTACGTGCCATCGAAGACGAGCGCCTGATGCAGCGGATCATCGATGAGCAGATCCCGCTGACCGTGTGCCCGCTGTCGAACACCAAGCTCTGCGTGTTCGATCACATGTCCCAGCACAACATCCTCGACATGCTCGAGCGTGGCGTGAAAGTCACGGTGAACTCCGATGACCCGGCGTACTTCGGTGGTTACGTGACCGAGAACTTCCATGCGCTGCACACCCACCTGGGCATGACTCAGGATCAGGCCAAGCGTATGGCGCAGAACAGCCTGGATGCGCGCCTGGTAAAACCATAAAGAGCAATACAAAAACTGTGGGAGCGGGCTTGCCCGCGATGAGGCCATCACTTCCAACATC
>NZ_JBQEQA010000037.1:0-26697 GCF_052045815.1 Pseudomonas sp. 22085 | reverse complement strand
CGCTTGTATGTTTAGACTTGAAGGGGTGGGCGGGACTAAAAGCTCGATTCCGACTCTAGCCAGTACGGACCGTGGGAGACTTCTCGTCCCGCCCTTTCTACCTAAAGCGCCGATAAGGAATTCATCGGTAAAACCGACGATAGAGGCAAGCCAGCGCTACGGTAGACCCCGACAAGCTCTTAAACCCTAGCTCCGAGGATTCGTCATGACAATCCTTACCTCGCCAACGGTGATTGGTGTCGATGTGGCCAAGGCCGAAATCGTTGTTTATCGCGAAGATCTGGAAATTACCCAGGTCATCAACAATGACCGCACGTCTGTAGGTCGTTGGCTGAAGACCTTGCCCGCACAAAGCTCGATCGCTCTGGAAGCCACTAATCTCTACCACCTGGACACGGCCGAACTGGCCCATGGTATGGGGCATCGGGTTTACGTCGTGGACCCTTACCGGGTGAGCCATTACCGCGAAAGCATCGGTCAGCGTGCAAAAACCGACCCTTGTGATGCACGTCTTCTGGCGCGTTATCTAACCAGTGAACAGCACCGGCTGCGGGTCTGGAGCCCACCACCACGGCACTACACGGTGTTGAAAAGTCTGCTTAACAAGCGTGCGCAGCTGATGAAGGCCCGAGTCAGTATCATGCTGAGCTGGTCAAACGAACCTCTCCTTGAAGATCTTTTGGCCCGTGGGTTGGAGCATTTCAAACAGCTTGATCAAGCCATTCAGGAATTACTCCGCAAAGTCAGCCAAGAGGCCGGCATTAGCGAAAACATCAGACGCTGCAAAGCGATTGAAGGGATTGGTGAACTCACGGCAACGGGCTTGGCAACTACGTATATGCGAGGTGAGTTCGCCAGCGCCGATGCGTTCATCGCCTTTCTGGGAATGGATTTGAAGGCAAAGGACTCAGGCAAGAAACACAGTCCTCGCCACTTGAGCAAAAAAGGTGACGGAGAATTACGGCGTCTTGCACACAATGCAGCTATGGCAGCTTGTCGGTCCCCTGTTTGGAAACCGTTCTATGAATCCTATCTGGCAAGAGGTCTAGCCAGAACTCAGGCTTTGGTCATCCTCGCCCGTAAGCTTTGCCGGGTGGCATTCGCCCTCATGAAAAATCAGAGCGAATACCAACCCAATTTAAGGTTGCAGGGTTCCCCTGCAACATAGAATCTCCCACATTGGAATGCATTTCCCTGTGGGAGCGGGCTTGCTCGCGAAGAGGGCCGGGAGAGCAGCGCAGAATCTACTGCTTCCAGCGATCCGCCGCCGCATGATCGCTGTCACGGCCTTCGACCCAGCGCGGGCCGTCGCTGGTGTTCTCTTTCTTCCAGAACGGTGCGCGGGTTTTCAGGTAATCCATGACGAAGGCGCAGGCGTCAAACGCCGCCTGGCGGTGGGCACTGGCAGCGGCGACAAACACGATCGGTTCACCCGGTTCCAGCGCGCCGATGCGGTGCAGCACTTCCAGTTTCAACAGCGGCCAGCGCTGCTCGGCCTCCAAGGCGATCTTGCCGAGGGCCTTTTCGGTCATGCCCGGATAGTGTTCGAGGAACATCCCGGCGACATCGAGGCCATCGTTGAAGTCGCGCACGTAGCCGACAAAACTCACCACCGCGCCGACGCCGACATTCGCCGCGTGCATCGCGTTGACTTCAGCGCCAGGATCGAACGGTTCGGACTGCACCCGAATGCGCATGGCTCAGCCTCCGGTCACAGTGGGGAAAAACGCCACTTCGTCGCCATCGACCACTGGCTCGTCGAGCTGGCAGAGGTCTTCGTTGCGCGCGCACATCAGGTTCTGCTCGCTGAGCACATCGGCGCCTTCACGCTGAGCCAACAACGCACGAACATCATCGACGGTGGCGAAATCACCCTCGACCTTCACCGAATCCACGCCCAGCGCCTCACGGTAACGGGCAAAAAACTTCACGGTCAGGTTCATGGCTGCTCCGCCTGGAAATGCCCGCTCTTGCCGCCGACTTTCTCCAGCAGGCGCACACTTTCGATGGTCATGCCGCGATCCACGGCCTTGCACATGTCGTAGATCGTCAGCGCGGCGACGCTGGCGGCGGTCAGCGCTTCCATCTCGACACCGGTCTGCCCGGCCAGCTTGCAGCGGGCCACGATGCGTACCGTGTCATCGCCTTCGGCGCTGAGTTCGACCTTGACGCCGGTCAGCATCAACGGATGGCACAGGGGAATCAGGTCACTGGTTTTTTTCGCCGCCTGAATGCCGGCAATGCGCGCCACGGCGAACACGTCGCCCTTGGGATGGCCGCCGCTGACGATCATCTGCAGGGTGTCGGGCAGCATGCGCACCAGCGCTTGGGCCGTCGCTTCACGGAACGTCACGGCTTTTTCGGTGACGTCGACCATGTTGGCGCGACCTTGGGAATCGAGATGAGTCAGCACGGGATTACTCCTGATCAGGAGCGTCGATTGTAAACCTGGGGGTCAGAATTGCGCACATAAAAAACCGGGCGACTTTGCAGTCGCCCGGTTCGGTTTGACGGTTACAGATGCGATTCGGCGTATTCGGCCAGGATCGAGCGAGGCACCCCTTGCAGGGTGATGTGCACACCGTTGGGGAAATCCTTGAAGCGTTCGGTCAGGTAGGTCAGCCCGGAGCTGGTCGCGGACAGGTAAGGGGTGTCGATCTGTGCCAGGTTGCCCAGGCACACCACTTTGGAACCGGCGCCGGCCCGGGTGATGATGGTTTTCATCTGGTGCGGCGTGAGGTTCTGGCATTCGTCGATCAGGATCAGGCTCTGCTGGAAGCTGCGACCGCGAATGTAGTTGAGCGATTTGAACTGCAACGGCACTTTGCTGAGGATGTAGTCGACGCTGCCATGGGTGTTTTCGTCATCCATGTGCAAGGCTTCGAGGTTGTCGGTGATGGCGCCCAGCCACGGCTCCATTTTTTCCGCTTCGGTGCCGGGCAGGAAGCCGATTTCCTGGTCCAGGCCCTGCACGCTGCGGGTGGCGATGATGCGGCGATAACGCTTGCTGACCATGGTCTGCTCGATCGCAGCGGCCAGCGCCAGAATGGTTTTACCCGAGCCGGCGGCGCCGGACAGGTTGACCAGGTGAATATCCGGATCCAGCAGCGCGTACAGCGCCAGGCTCTGATAGATGTCCCGTGGCTTGAGGCCCCAGGCTTCCTGATGCAGCAGCGGTTCCTGGTGCAGGTCGAGGATCAGCAGCTTGTCTTCTTCGATCTCCTTGATCCAGCCGACGAAGCCCTGCTCATCAATGATGAATTCGTTGATGTGCACGGCGGGCAGGTTGTCGATCAGTTGGACCTGATGCCAGGTGCGGCCGTGGTCCTGACGGGTTTCAACCTTGCTCACGCGGTCCCAGAAGGAGCCGGTCATGTTGTGATAGCCGTTGGGCAGCAGGGACACGTCGTCGACCAGTTGGTCGGTGCTGTAGTCCTCGGCGTCGATCCCGCAGGCGCGCGCCTTGAGGCGCATGTTGATGTCTTTGGTGACCAGCACCACCGGTTTGCTCGGTTCGCGGGTGTGCAGGTCGATCAGTTGGTTGATGATTTTGTTGTCGTTCAGGTGCTCGGGCAGAATCAGGTTCGATTCGGCCTGTTTGCTCATCAGAATCGACAGCAAGCCCTTCGGGCCGCCCTTGCCGCGCTGGATCGGCACGCCCTGTTCGACGTCATCGGGTGAGGCATCGCCCAGGGTCTTGTCGATCAGCCGGATCGCCTGACGGCACTCGGCGGCCACGCTGTGATGCCCGCTCTTGAGCTTGTCCAGCTCTTCAAGCACGGTCATCGGGATCGCGACGTGGTGTTCTTCGAAATTCAGCAGGGCGTTCGGATCGTGAATCAGTACGTTGGTATCGAGTACATAAAGGATTGGCTGGTTGGAGGAAGGGCTACGTCCGTGATCATCCATACTCGGTCACCTTTGTGGGAGCCATTCGACGCAATACCTCGGCGGTGCTGCGCCTCGAAGTGACTGCCGAATCCACCTGCACAGCTTTTGTCGGGATAGCAGGTGAACTGCACACAAAATGGGTCTTGGAAGACGCCACCTGTGTTGCAGGTTTCGGCGGTCTGACTTCGTAATACTCCAAAACCCGTGACAGAAAAAAGCACTTTGACGCTTTTTTGAAGTTTATTTTGCAAAGTGACGAAAAGCCCTTGGCGGACCGCCCTGCCCCCGTTAGAGTCGGAAGTCCGCCTGCATCAAATTCCGCAAAAAAATCACCCCAAGCCCAATGTTTCCGGGCTCTTGCCGTTTTTCAGCGAAACGCGTCCTGACAGTCTTCCCAGCCGATACCGCTTTGCGCGGTTTGTGTGATCAGCCACGGCAACGCGGTCTTCACTGCATCCTGTTTCATGTTGAAATTGATCACCCCGTGCCGCCACAGCAGCATCAGGGTCAGCACCCGCTGCGCGCTCGGAGCGCCCTTGAGCTTGCCGGCGCCGTCCTGGGCATCGATGTCCCACAGCGCCACTTGCAGGCCCTGGCTGTTGAAAAAGCTCCGGGCATCGCTACGACGTTGCCCTTCCGGTGGACGGAACAGCGGCACGTAGTTCTCCGGCAACTTGTTCTTGACCAGATCGGCACTGCGCCGCACCGAATCCTGCCAGTCCTGCCAGTGGCTGTGGGAGCGGAACTCCCAGCCCTGCACGCCGACGCACTGCTGCGAAAACGCCGCTTGCAGGCTGCTGACGGAACGGTCGGCCAGCCGCGCCTGAACATCCTTGCCCAGCATGAAAAAGGTGCCGCTCAGGTTCGACTTGCGCAGGTACTCGGCGAGCCAGTCGGTGTTGTCCGGTTGCAGGTTGGCGGCGCTGTCGAAACTCAGCAGAAACAAGCGATCGTGCATGTCGTCGCCGTTACGCTCGTAGTCTCCGAAATGATCGAGTTCGCTGCTGGTCTGCGGCGACAGCGCAGCCTTGCGCATCAGCTCATCAAGGTATTGCAGGTGGAAGATCCGGCTCGGTTCGGCCCACCTGGTGTAATAGCTTTCGTCGCTGACCACGAATTTGGCAGCCTGCTCGCGCAGGGTCGGCAGGTCTTCGACGAGGAAGCAGAACGAGGCATCCTGATCGCAGCTTTGCTGGGCAAAGTTGTAGTTGGCGAGCAGACGCTGCCACAGGCGCTCGCGCAGGCTGTTGATGGCGTCCAGATTGACCGTGCGCAGCCCCAGACGCTGGGCCAGCGCCGCTTCGTCCAGCGCTTCGGTGCCGAGCAGGCCGCGGGCGAACATCAGGATTTCCGCCCGCGAGGCGACGTCGAACAGGGTCGGATTGTCGAGTTTTTCCGGCCAGGTGCTGCGATCCAGCGTCGCGATATCGCCCGGCGCCGCAACGGCACCGACGCTCAACAGCCACGCGGTGAAAAAAAGAACAATGCGCAAAGGGTGTCTCCATAACAAAACCCGCGCCGCACTATAGCCGATCCGACAGTAATTCCCGCAGGCACCCAGATGATCGTTCCCACGCTCTGCGTGGTAACGCCTCCCCGGACGCTCTGCGTCCGCTGCCGGGGTGACGCAGAGCGTCACTGGCTGCATTCCCACGCAGAGCGTGGGAACGATCAGGGTTGGGTGGCACACCGCCGATCACCTATGGACGCGATAGCTGGAGTCATCCGCCCCAACCCCCTAGAATCGCCCCCACGATTAAAGGAGACGACTTCATGCTGATGGTGATTTCCCCCGCCAAGACCCTCGATTACGAAACACCGCCGGCGACACAGCGCTTCACCCAGCCGCAATACCTCGACCATTCCCAGGAACTGATCCAGCAACTGCGCGAGCTGAGCCCGGCGCAGATCAGCGAACTGATGCACGTGTCCGACAAGATCGGCGGTCTCAACGCCGCGCGTTTCGGCAGCTGGACACCGGCGTTCACCCCGGAAAACGCCAAACAGGCACTGCTGGCCTTCAAGGGCGACGTCTACACCGGGCTCGATGCCCAGTCGTTCAGCGAAGCCGATTTCGACTACGCGCAACAACACCTGCGCATGCTCTCCGGCCTTTACGGCCTGCTGCGCCCGCTCGACCTGATGCAGCCGTATCGCCTGGAAATGGGCACCAAACTGGCCAACGCCCGAGGCAAGGACCTGTACGCGTTCTGGGGCACGCGCATCAGCGAATGGCTGAATGAAGCGCTGGCCGACCAGGGCGACGACGTGCTGCTGAACCTGGCGTCCAACGAATACTTCTCGGCGGTCAAACGCACAGCCTTGAATGCGCGGATCATCAACACCGAATTCAAGGACCTGAAAAACGGCCAGTACAAGATCATCAGCTTCTACGCCAAGAAAGCCCGGGGCCTGATGAGCCGCTTCGTGATCCAGGAAAAAATCAACGATCCGGCCCTGCTCAAGCAGTTCGATGTGCAGGGTTATTGCTACAGCGCCGAGCAATCGAAACCGGATAATCTGGTGTTTCTACGCGATCACGCCCCCGAATAAAGCATGCCTAATGCACGACTCTTTATACGAAGAGTCGTGCAGCTCGCACGATGTCAAAAAACCCTCGCCACATTTCGCCATTTTACTGGCGCCAGAAAAACCTCCCTGCCTTTTCTAAGATTAGTTTCACTCGACACTGATCATTTTTTTCAGTAGTGGCACCTAAATTTTTTCACCGTAGTGGCACAAAACTATCTAACGTGATTTTTCGCCTGTTATTAAAGGTCGAAAACGAAACTGCTATCAAATTGATACTGGTGCCATCTCTGACAATATTTCAAGAAATTTCAGATTTCGCGATGAGCGGACAGGAACTTCGTCCGAATGCATAGCTCATACCACCGGTAACGATTCTCGCCGAGTTTGTACGAGATAACTTACGCGGAGCAGATAGCCATGTAACCAAGTTGTCACAGCAACTTGCCTAGATGACTAACTAGTCTCAAAGCAGACGATGGACAGGAGATACGCACCATTAATATCCCCTACAAAGGCCATGGCCGCGCCCTTATAAACGTGCTCGCCTGAGCACCCAACCGCTTGATTTACGGGACTTTCATCCTGACATCGAGCGCGCAAGACGATTGCACAAGAGTCTTCTCCAAAGAAGATCGGCTGCATAACAGGGCACGTCATAACAATAAGGCCTGGTTACGCACATCTTGAGTGCACTTATTTAGACACTCGAAACTTAGTATGCCTGCACACGGCATTGTGGCGCCTGTATGCCGCACTTTCGAGTGCACTAATGAACGCTGAACACCATTAACTCCGGCCCTCTAAGGCCTGATATATACAGAGGTAATTGCGATGCGCATCAGCATATTTGGTTTGGGTTACGTTGGCGCAGTATGTGCCGGTTGCCTGTCTGCTCGGGGTCACGACGTGGTGGGCGTCGATGTTGCCAAAGACAAGATCGACATGATCAACGCTGGCAAATCTCCCATTGTTGAACCGGGCCTGGGTGAGCTGTTGGCACAAGGTATCCAGACCGGCCGTCTGCGCGGTACAACCAACTTCGCCGAGGCGATTCGCGACACCGACCTGTCGATGATTTGCGTCGGTACGCCGAGCAAGAAGAACGGCGACCTGGAACTGAACTACATCGAAGCGGTGTGCCGCGAGATCGGTTTTGTCCTGCGTGAAAAGTCCACCCGTCACACCATCGTCGTGCGCAGCACCGTTCTGCCGGGCACCGTCGCAAACGTTGTCATCCCGATTCTCGAAGACTGCTCGGGCAAGAAAGCCGGCGTTGATTTCGGTGTCGCCGTAAACCCTGAGTTCCTGCGTGAATCCACCGCGATCGCCGACTACGACCAGCCACCGATGACCGTCATCGGCGAACTCGACAAGGCTTCGGGTGACGTTCTGCAGTCGCTGTACGAAGAACTCGACGCACCGATCATCCGCAAGGACATCGCCGTCGCCGAGATGATCAAGTACACCTGCAACGTCTGGCACGCCACCAAAGTGACCTTCGCCAACGAGATCGGCAACATCGCCAAAGCCGTGGGCGTCGATGGCCGCGAAGTGATGGACGTGGTCTGCCAGGACAAGACCCTCAACCTGTCCCAGTACTACATGCGCCCGGGCTTCGCCTTCGGCGGTTCGTGCCTGCCGAAAGATGTGCGCGCCCTGACCTACCGCGCCGGTTCCCTGGACGTCGAAGCGCCGCTGCTCAACTCGCTGATGCGCAGCAACGAATCGCAAGTGCAGAACGCCTTCGACATCGTCGAAAGTCACGACAAACGCAAAGTCGCCCTGCTCGGCCTGAGCTTCAAGGCCGGCACCGACGACCTGCGCGAAAGTCCGCTGGTGGAACTGGCCGAGATGCTGATCGGCAAGGGCTACGACCTGAGCATCTACGACAGCAACGTCCAGTACGCTCGTGTCCACGGCGCGAACAAGGACTACATCGAGTCGAAGATCCCGCACGTATCGTCCCTGCTCAATTCGGACTTCGATTCGGTGATCGACAACTCCGACGTGATCATCCTCGGCAACCGCGACGAGAAGTTCCGCGCCCTGGCCGAAGAAGCGCCGCAGGGCAAGCAGGTGATCGACCTGGTGGGCTTCATGTCCAAGGCCACCAGCGCCGGTAGCCGCACTGAAGGCATCTGCTGGTAACTCGGCCCTAAGCGACAAGCCTCGAGCTGCAAGCCAAAGCGTTTCACTTGCAGCTCGAAGCTTGAAGCTTGTCGCTTAAAGCTCCCATCACCTTCGGATGACGGTCATGTCCAAGCTCAAACATTTTTTTCTGCAATCCGCCGGCTGGCTTTTGTTTCTGAGCCTGCTGATGGGCCTGGCCCTGATGCTGCCCACGTCCACGTTCGACTCCGAGTCGAAGGACTTCATTTTCCTGATTGGCGCCGTAGGTATCTGGCGCTATTCGATGGGTGCCACGCACTTTGTACGCGGCATGATTTTTCTCTACATCGTCTACCCGCACCTGCGCCGCAAGGTTCGCAAGCTGGGTAAGGCGGCGGATCCGTCCCATGTGTTTCTGATGGTCACCAGTTTCCGCATCGACGCGTTGACCACCGCGCAGGTTTACAGCTCGGTGATCCGCGAAGCCATCGACTGCGAACTGCCGACCACCGTGGTCTGCTCCATCGTGGAAATGTCCGATGAGCTGCTGGTCAAGGCACTGTGGGCGCGGATGAATCCGCCGGACCGGGTGAAACTCGACTTCGTACGCATTCCCGGCACCGGCAAACGCGATGGCCTGGCCTATGGTTTCCGCGCGATCTCCCGTCACCTGCCGGACGACCGCGCCGTGGTGGCCGTGATCGATGGCGACACCGTGCTCGGCGAAGGCGTCGTGCGCAAAACCGTGCCGTGGTTCCAGATGTTCGGCAACGTCGGCGGCCTGACCACCAACGAGTTCTGCGAAGTGCGCGGCGGCTACATCATGAGCGAATGGCACAAGCTGCGTTTCGCCCAGCGCCACATCAACATGTGCTCGATGGCCCTGTCCAAACGCGTGCTGACCATGACCGGACGCATGTCGGTGTTTCGCGCCACCGTGGTCACCAACCCGGAATTCATCGCCGACGTGGAAAGCGACTCGCTGCAACACTGGCGCCTGGGCCGTTTCAAATTCCTGACCGGCGACGACAAGTCGAGCTGGTTCAGCCTGATGCGTCTGGGCTACGACACCTTCTACGTGCCGGACGCCGCGATCAACACCGTTGAACACCCGCCGGAAAAGAGCTTCATCAAGGCCAGCCGCAAACTGATGTTCCGCTGGTACGGCAACAACCTGCGGCAGAACTCGCGAGCGCTGGGCCTGGGTATAAAACGCCTCGGCGCCTTCACCTCGGTGGTGCTGTTCGACCAGCGCGTTTCGATGTGGACATCCTTGCTCGGCCTGACCGTGGCAATCATCGCCAGCTTCAAGTACGGCACCGCGTTCATCCTGGTTTACCTGCTGTGGATCGGCATCACCCGTCTGATTCTGACGCTGCTGCTGTCCTGCTCAGGCCACCGGATCGGCCCGGCTTACCCGGCAATTCTCTATTACAACCAGATCGTCGGTGCGCTGGTGAAGATCTACGTGTTCTTCCGCCTCGACCAACAATCCTGGACTCGCCAACCCACTTCCCTGACCCGTGATCTCGCCAGCTTTCAACGTTGGTTCAACACCTGGTCGTCTCGGACCATGACCTTCTCCGCCGGCAGCATTTTCGTCGCCGTGCTGCTGATGATGGTCTGACCTGCCCCTATTGAATTAACAAGGAAATCGCCCCCATGAATACCGCCGTCAACGCCAACGTAGTGCATGAATCCGAAGCCCAGCGTCAGCACGCCCGTGTCAAAATCCCGGCCAAGCTGCGTTTCTTCGGCCCCGACCGGACTCCGGTTGAAGCGCGGGTCCTCGACCTGTCCGCCGGTGGTCTGGCGTTCAACGCCGGACAACTGCCGCTGACCGTCGGCGAGGTGTACAAGGCGCGTCTGCAGTTCGTCATCGACAACCTCGGCCTGGCCATGGACGTTGAACTGCAAGTGCGCTCCTACGACCGCCAGACGGGTCGTGCTGGTTGCCAGTTCCAGAACCTTGAACCGCAGGACATTTCGACCCTGCGTCACCTGATCACTTCGCACCTGGCCGGCGACATCGTCAGCATCGGCGAAGTGCTGGCAACCCTGCAGCGCGACAATTTCACCAAGGCGCGCAAGGTCAAGGACGGCGACTCCGGCATGACCCCGTTCGGTCGCCTGAAAGCCGTGACCTTCAGCGCCGGTATCTTCGCGGTCGGCCTGGTGGCGGCGGGTTTCATTTTCAAATCGGTATACAGCATGTACTTCGTCAGCCATGCGCAGGCCGGTCTGGTCAGCGTGCCGGGGATGAACATCACCATGCCGCGCGACGGCACCGTGCAAAGCCTGGTGAAGTCCGACGGCGTCGCCGCCAAGGGCGCACCGCTGGCGACGTTCAGCACCAGCATGCTCGACGTACTCAAGGGCCATCTGGAAGAAGATCAACTGTCGCCAGCCAAGGTTGAAGAACTGTTCGGCAAGCAAATGACCGGCACCCTGACCTCGCCGTGCGATTGCACCGTGGCCCAGCGACTGGTGGCCGACGGTCAGTACGCGAGCAAGGGCGACGTGATCTTCCAGTTGGTGCCGCGCAACACCCAGGCCACCGTCGATGCGCGCTTCTCCTATCGCCAGTTCGGCGACGTGCGTCCGGGCACACCGGTGAGTTTCCAGATCGCCGGCGAAGACAAGACCCGCACCGGCAAGATCGTCAGCAGCACCAGCCTGAAAAGCGCTGACCTGTCCTCCGACATCCGCGTGCAGATCCAGCCTGACGAACCGCTGGACAGCCGCTTCGCCGGCCGCCCGGTGGAAGTGAACAGCGACCGTGGTCCGAACCTGAACTGGCTGATCGACAAAGCCATGGCTGCCGGTCTTTAAGTCGAGGACATGCCTGTGACTATCACCAGTCTTTTCAGAACGCCACGATCCCTGTGGGAGCTGGCTTGCCAGCGATCGGATCAATGCGGTCTTGCTGAAATACCGAGTCGCCAGAATCGCTGGCAAGCCAGCTCCCACAAGGTGCATATGGTGTGTTCGCTGGCGCTGGCAGTCTCTCTGGCCGGTTGCGCCGGCCTGCCCGACCAGCGTCTGGCCAACGAAGCGCTCAAGCGCGGCGACACCGCGACCGCCGCGCAGAACTACCGTGCGCTGGCCGATCTGGGTTACAGCGAAGCCCAAGTGGGCCTTGCCGACATCCAGGTCGACAGCCGCGATCCGGAACAAATGAAACAGGCCGAAGCCACCTACCGCGCCGCTGCCAGTGTTTCGCCGCGTGCCCAGGCCCGACTCGGTCGTTTGCTGGTGGCCAAGCCCGGCTCCACCGAAGCCGAGCATCAGGAAGCCGAAAGCCTGCTGAAGAAAGCCGCCGCCAGTGGCGAAGGCAACACGCTGATCCCGCTCGCGATGCTGTACCTGCAATTCCCGCACAGCTTCCCGAACATCAATGCCCAGCAGCAGATCGACCAGTGGCGCAAATCCGGTTACCCGGAAGCCGGTCTCGCGCAGGTGCTGCTGTATCGCACCCAGGGCACTTACGACCAGCATCTGGATGACGTGGAAAAGATCTGCAAGGCCGCAATCAACACCACCGACATCTGCTACGTCGAGCTGGCCACGGTCTATCAGAAACGTGGCGCGCCGGAGCAGCAGGCCGAGCTGATCAAGCAACTGCAGGCCGGTTACAGCCGCGGCACCGTCAGTGCTCAACGGGTGGATTCGGTGGCCCGTGTGCTGGCCGATTCGACCCTGGGCAAGACCGACGAAAAAACCGCGCAGTCGCTGCTCGAGCCGATCGCTCCGGGTTATCCGGCGTCGTGGGTCACCCTCGCGCAACTGCTGTATGACTTCCCGGAACTGGGCGACATCGACCAGATGATGAAGTACCTGGACAACGGCCGCGCCGCCGACCAGCCGCGCGCCGAACTGCTGCTGGGCAAGCTCTACTACGAAGGCAAACTGGTCCCGGCCGACGCGAAAGTCGCCGAGGAACATTTCCAGAAAGCCGTCGGCCGCGAAGTCGCTGCCGACTACTACCTCGGCCAGATCTACCGCCGTGGCTACCTGGGCAAGGTCTATCCGCAGAAGGCCCTCGACCATCTGCTGACCGCCGCGCGCAACGGCCAGAACAGCGCCGACTTCGCCATCGCCCAGCTGTTTTCCCAAGGCAAGGGCACCAAGCCCGACCCAGTCAACGCCTACGTGTTCAGCCAGTTGGCCAAAGCGCAAAACACCCCGCAAGCCGATGAGCTGGCGACCACCCTCGCCGCCCAGCTGCCGCCCGAGCGCCTGGCCGAAGCCCAGCGCCTGCTGCAACAGGAACAGGCGACCCGTGGCGCCCTGAGCCAGAACACGCTGCAACTGCACGCCCTGCAAGAAGAAGACGGCGAGGAAAAATTATGAAATTGAATCCCTTTGTGAAGGCCGGCATTGGCCTCACGTTCGCGTTGATCTGGTCTTGCCCGACCCTGGCCGCGATGACTGAATCGAAAAACTTCGGCCTCGAAGTGAAAATCACCGGTCAGTCCGAAGACGACCGCGACCTCGGCACCGCCAGCGGCGGCGACGTCAATGGCCTCGGCCTCGACCTGCGTCCGTGGGTCTATGGCGAAAGCGGCGCGTGGAGCGCCTACGCCATGGGCCAGGCCGTAACCTCGACCGACATCATCGAGACCGACACCCTGCAGCAGTCCGACGGTGAACAAACCACCGACAACGGCGACCGCAAGACCAAGAAAAACTACCTGGCGATGCGCGAATTCTGGGTCGGCTACAGCGGCCTGACGCCCTACCCCGGCGAGATCCTCAAGTTCGGTCGCCAGCGCCTGCGCAACGACGACGGCCAGTGGCGCGACACCAACATCGAAGCGCTGAACTGGACTTTCGACACCACCCTGCTGCGCGCCAACGCCGGTGTTGCCGAGCGCTTCAGCGAATACCGTACCGACTTGAAAGAGCTGGCACCGAAAGACAAGGATCGCCTGCACGCCTACGCGGATGCCGCTTATCAGTGGACACCGGGCAACTGGGTCGGGATTCGCGGTCACCACACCCATGACGACGGCAAGCTCGACTACGCCGAACCCGGCGTACCACGCGATTCGCTGGATAAAACCCAGAACGGCGACATCAGCTGGCTCGGCCTGACCGCCGACAGCGACGCCTACAACTGGCGCAATACCAACACCGTCAACTACTGGGGCAGCATCACCGGCATGAGCGGCGACCGCGACACGGTCAACGCCCTCAACGCCGATGGCACTCGTCCGGCGCAAGCCAAGCGCAGTGACAACGTCGACGGCTGGGCCACCGACATCGGTGTGCGCCTGCGCCTCGATCCGCAGTGGCAGGTC
Source organism: Pseudomonas sp. 22085 (assembly GCF_052045815.1). Lineage (NCBI taxonomy): Bacteria > Pseudomonadati > Pseudomonadota > Gammaproteobacteria > Pseudomonadales > Pseudomonadaceae > Pseudomonas > Pseudomonas sp. 22085. The sequence continues at coordinate 12,862 of NZ_JBQEQA010000037.1, read as the reverse complement.
GGTGCGGCGTATGCCCGTGCCAGCGCCGATTACGAACAGAACGGCCTGGAAAGCAACCGCTCGAACTACACCGGTACCCGCTCGCGGGTTCACCGCTTCGGCGAGGCCTTCCGTGGCGAAATGAACAACATGCAGACCGCCACCCTGTTCGGTTCGTGGATGCTCAACGACCAGTACGACGCCAGCCTGATCTACCACAAGTTCTGGCGCGTGGACGGCAACAAGCCGGTGGGCAGCAACGGCATCAACGCAGTGGAAAACAACACTGACGACGTGACCGGCGCGATCCTTTCCAGCACCTCGTTGCCACTGCAGGACGGCAACAAGGATCTGGGTCAGGAGATGGATCTGGTGGTCACCAAGTACTTCAAGCAAGGCTTGCTGCCGGCGGCGCTGAGCCAGTCGATCGACGAGCCTTCGGCGCTGGTGCGTTTCCGTGGAGGTGTGTTCAAGCCGGGTGACGCCTATGGCAGCCAGGTCGATTCGTACATGCACCGCGCGTTCATCGACGTGATCTGGCGCTTCTGATGCTGACCGCCAAGGGAGTGCCCGACATGAACAGTGCCCGCAAAGGCTCACTCAGCCTGCTGGCCGGCGCGATGCTGCTGGCCTCGGCCGGCGCCTTCGCCAGTGTGGAACCGGCCAAACCCGCGACCACCGCGAAAGAGCTGCAACAGGCCAAGACCTACACCGTCAGCAGCGCACCGACCGAAGCGCTGGAACTGGCCAAGCCGACATTGCCCGACCTCTCCGGCTACACCGCCGAAGCCGCCGCCGCGAAAATCGTGCGCAGCAAACCGGGCAAGATCAGTGTGCGCCGGATGATGCAGGAAGACGCCCTGAAGGACTTCATCGGCGGCGACAACAAGATGGCCGAATGGGTGGTGCGTCAGCACGGCATCCCGCAGGCGATCTTCGTCGACGACGGCTACATGAACCTGAAAGAGCTGGCGCAGAAGCTGCCGAAGCAGTACTTCAGCGAAACCTCGCCGGGCGTGTATCTGGCGAAGTTGCCGATCGTGGTCGGCCGCAAAGGCATCCTCGAAATCGACGGCCAGACCCAGGAGTTGCGCCTGTCCCAGGAGGCCGGTTCGTTCCTGGTCAACGACGGCCAGTTGTTCGTGCGTGATACCAAAGTCACTGGCTGGCGCGAGAAGGAAAACGGCCCGGCGACCTTCCGTTCGCCGAAGGAATTCCGCCCGTTCCTGCTGGCTTGGGGCGGCACCGAGACTTACATCGTCAACAGCAAGATGGCCAGCTTCGGCTACGCCAACAGTAAGTCATACGGGGTGAGTATTTCCCAGTACACGCCGAACATGGCCAAGGTGCTCAAGCGTCCCGAGCCGACCGGCTGGATCGTCGGCTCAGAGTTCTCGGACATGTGGTACGGCTTCTACTGCTACGAGACCCGCGACTTCGTGGTCAAGGGCAACACCTACAAGGACAACATCGTCTACGGCATCGACCCGCACGACCGTTCCCACGGTCTGATCATTGCCGAGAACACGGTGTACGGCACGAAGAAGAAGCACGGGATCATCATTTCCCGTGAGGTGAACGACAGCTTCATCTTCAACAACAAAAGCTACGACAACCACCTCTCGGGGCTGGTGATCGACCGTAACAGCGTCAACAACATCATTGCCTACAACGAGATCTACAAGAACCACACCGACGGCATCACCCTCTACGAGTCTGCCGACAACCTGCTGTGGGGCAACAAGGTCATCAGCAACAAGCGCCACGGCATCCGTATTCGTAACAGCGTGAACATTCGCCTCTACGAAAACGTCGCCATGGCCAACGGCCTGACTGGCGTCTACGGGCACATCAAGGATCTGACCGACACCGACCGTGACATCAAGCTCGACCCGTTCGACGCCCAGGTCTCGCTGATCGTGGTCGGCGGTGAACTGGCGGCCAACGGCAGCGGCCCACTGTCGATCGATTCGCCCCTGAGTGTCGAGCTGTATCGCGTGTCGATGCTGGCGCCGACCAAATCCAGCGGCATCAGCTTCAACGGCATCCTCGGCGAGCGCCAGGATGAAATTCTCGACCTGCTGGTGCGCCAGCAGAAAGCCGTGCTGATTGACCCTGTCGAACGCCAGACCGAATTGCAGGACTGAGGATAATTTTATGCACCCACACCTGATCAAATTACTCAGCCTGTCGGCCCTGACCGTGGGCATCCTGGCGGCCAGCAACGGCGCCCGCGCCGATGAAGTCCAGCCACCGAAATTCACGGCCGAACCGTGCTGCAGCCTGTGCCCGGCCGCCCACGACGCGAAGAACTACACCACGCGCTACCAGCAGAACTTCACCACCCTGGTGCAGGCGCAGGGCGACTGGTTGTTCCGGACCCAGGAAGACTTGCGCACCGAGTTCAACACCACCCCGGCCGGCTACAAGCGCCTGCAACAACTGCACGATGCGTTCAAGGCCAAAGGCGTCGAACTGGTGATCGTCTACCAGCCGACCCGTGGCCTGGTGAACCGCAACAAGCTCAACCCGGCGGAAAAAGCCGCGTTCGATTACGAGAAAGCGCTGGGCAACTACAAGACCATGCTCGGCCGTTTCGCCAAGATGGGTTACGTGGTGCCGGACCTGTCGCCGCTGACCAACGAGTCGCTGCCAGAGACCCTGCCCGCTCACGATTTCTACTTCCGCGGTGACCAGCACTGGACGCCATACGGCGCCCAGCGCACGGCAAAAATCGTCGCCGAGAAGGTCAAGCAGATTCCGGCCTTCGCCGACATTCCCAAGCGTGAGTTCGAAACCAAACGCTCCGGGCGCATGGGCAAGACCGGCACCCTGCACAACATGGCCGGGCAACTGTGCGGCACCAGTTACGCGATCCAGTACATGGACCAGTTCACCACCGAGCCGAAAGGCGAGGCTGGCGACGGCGACCTGTTCGGTGATTCCGGCAATCCGCAGATCACACTCGTGGGTACTTCGCACAGCGGCAAGAACTACAACTTCGCCGGCTTCCTCGAAGAAGCCATCGGCGCCGACATTCTCAATGTCGCGTTCCCCGGCGGCGGTCTGGAAGGTTCGATGCTGCAGTACCTGGGCAGCGACGAATTCCAGAAGACGCCGCCGAAAATCCTTATCTGGGAATTCTCGCCGCTGTACCGCCTCGACCAGGAAACCATCTATCGCCAGATGATGGCGCTGCTCGACAACGGCTGCGAAGGCAAAGAGGCGCAAATGTCCGCCAGCACCACGCTCAAGCCGGGCGGCAAACAAGAACTGCTGGTCAACAGCAAGAACCTGAACCTGCAGAACAGCAGCCATCAGGTCGACATCCGCTTCGCCGACACCTCGGTGAAAACCCTGCAAGCCACCCTCTGGTACATGAACGGTCGCCACGAGGACATCAAGATCGAGAAACCGGAAACCTCCGACACCGACGGTCGTTTCGCCTTTGAGTTGCGCACGGACGAAGACTGGGCCTCGCAAAACCTGCTGGCGGTCGAAGTCCAGGGTCCGGAAGCGGGCACCGCGCCACAGAAAGTCGAAGCGAAAATCTGCAAACGCAACGTATTCCCGGGCGCTGGGCAACAAACCGCTCAGGTCGGGCAATGAGGTCTGCTATGCGAAATCCGAAACTGAAAACTCTTTTGGCGCCGACACTGCTCGGGCTGGCGATCTTCGCCGGCACCGCGCAGGCCGCCGCACCACTGCGTCCGCCACAGGGCTATTTTGCGCCGGTGGATAAATTCAAGACCGGCGACAAGAGCGAAGGCTGCGATGCAATGCCGACGCCCTACACCGGGCCGCTGCAATTTCGCAGCAAATACGAAGGCTCGGACAAGGCTCGCGCGACGCTGAACGTGCAGTCGGAAAAAGCCTTTCGCGACACCACCAAAGACATCACCACCCTGGAGCGCGGCACCGCCAAACGGGTGATGCAGTTCATGCGCGACGGCCGTCCGGAACAACTGGATTGCACGCTGAATTGGTTGACCGCCTGGGCCAAGGCCGATGCGTTGATGTCGAAAGACTTCAACCACACCGGCAAGTCGATGCGTAAATGGGCGCTGGGCAGCATGGCCTCTTCGTACATTCGCCTGAAGTTTTCCGACTCCCATCCGCTGGCCCAGCACCAGCAGGAAGCCCAGGTGATCGAAGCCTGGTTCAGCAAAATGGCTGATCAGGTGGTCAGCGATTGGGACAACCTGCCGCTGGAAAAAACCAATAACCACTCGTACTGGGCAGCCTGGTCGGTGATGGCGACATCTGTCGCGACCAACCGCCGCGACCTGTTCGATTGGGCAGTCAAGGAATACAAGGTCGGCGTCAATCAGGTCGATGCCGACGGTTTCCTGCCGAACGAACTCAAGCGCCAGCAACGCGCCCTCGCCTATCACAACTACGCCTTGCCGCCGCTGGCGATGATCGCCAGTTTCGCCCAGGTCAACGGTGTGGATCTGCGTCAGGAAAACAACGGTGCGCTGAAACGTCTGGGTGATCGGGTGCTGGCCGGGGTGAAAGACCCGGATCAGTTCGAGAAGAAGAACGGCAAAGAGCAGGACATGACCGACCTGAAACAGGACATGAAATTCGCTTGGCTCGAACCGTTCTGCACGCTCTACACCTGTTCGCCGGATGTGATCGAGAAGAAGCACGGCATGCAGCCGTTCAAGACCTTCCGCCTCGGCGGCGACCTGACCAAGGTCTACGACCCGTCCCATGAAAAGGGCAACAAAGGTTCCTGACACTGACCGCTGATCGTTCCCACGCTCTGCGTGGGAATGCAGCCCGGGACGCTCCGCGTCCCATGCCGAAGCGGACGCAGAGCGTCCATTGAGGCATTCCCACGCAGAGCGTGGGAACGATCGTAGCTCTCCAGTTTTCAGCGGGGGGTTTGGGGGGGCTTTGGCCCTTGACTGTTGGTTCAAACATGGAGAGATCGGGATGGTATTTTCATCCAACGTGTTCCTGTTTCTGTTCTTGCCGATCTTTCTCGGCTTGTACTACCTGAGCGGGCAACGCTATCGCAACCTGCTGCTGCTGATCGCCAGCTACGTGTTCTACGCGTGGTGGCGGGTGGACTTCCTGGCGCTGTTCGCCGGCGTCACCCTGTGGAACTACTGGATCGGCCTGAAAGTCGGCGCGGCCGGCGTGCGCAGCAAACCGGCCCAGCGCTGGCTGCTGCTCGGCGTGGCGGTCGACCTGTGCATCCTCGGCTACTTCAAGTACGCGAACTTCGGCGTCGACAGCATCAACGCGATCATGACCTCGATGGGGCTCGAGCCGTTCATCCTGACCCACGTGCTGCTGCCGATCGGTATCTCGTTCTACATCTTCGAGTCGATCAGCTACATCATCGACGTCTACCGCGGCGACACCCCGGCCACCCGCAACCTGATCGACTTCGCGGCGTTCGTGGCGATCTTCCCGCACCTGATTGCCGGTCCCGTGCTGCGTTTCCGTGACCTGGCCGACCAGTTCAACAACCGCACCCACACCCTCGACAAGTTCTCCGAGGGCTGCACGCGGTTCATGCAGGGTTTCATCAAGAAGGTATTCATCGCCGACACCCTCGCCGTAGTGGCCGACCATTGCTTCGCCCTGCAAAACCCGACCACGGGCGATGCCTGGCTCGGCGCGCTGGCCTACACCGCGCAGCTGTATTTCGACTTCTCCGGTTACAGCGACATGGCCATCGGCCTGGGCCTGATGATGGGTTTCCGCTTCATGGAAAACTTCAAGCAGCCGTACATCAGCCAGTCGATCACCGAGTTCTGGCGCCGCTGGCACATCAGCCTGTCGACCTGGCTGCGTGACTACCTGTACATCACCCTCGGCGGCAACCGTAAAGGCACGCTGATGACCTATCGCAACCTGTTCCTGACCATGCTGCTCGGTGGTCTGTGGCACGGCGCGAACATCACCTACATCGTCTGGGGTGCGTGGCACGGCATGTGGCTGGCGATCGAAAAAATGCTCGGCCTGAACACTGCGCCGCGCCGCCTCAACCCGATCCGCTGGGCGTTGACCTTCCTGCTGGTGGTCATGGGCTGGGTGATCTTCCGTGCCGAAAACCTGCACGTTGCCGGCCGCATGTACGGCGCGATGTTCAGCTTCGGCGACTGGTCGCTGTCGGAACTCAACCAGGCCAGCCTCACCGGTCTGCAAGTGGCGACCCTGGTAGTGGCTTACGTGACCCTGGCGTTCTTCGGCCTGCGCGATCTGTACACCAACCAGCCGCCAGCCAAGAGCAAACCTGAAGTCAACGTCGAGGCCAACGGCCCGGCCACGGCGACGCCGGGAATGATCAAGGCAGCCCCGGGCGAAAACCCGGCGAGCATCCATGAGCCTGGCTACACCGTCGGCGTCGAAGCCCAGGTGCAACCGGCCTACTGGACCGCGGACTGGTCGCGCTACGTGATGCGCGGGCTGATCCTGCTGCTGTTCATCGCCTCGATTCTCAAACTCTCGGCGCAAAGCTTCTCGCCGTTCCTTTACTTCCAGTTCTGAGGGATCTGACATGACCCGCTCATTACGCATCTTCTACATCGCGCTGTTTCTGGTGACCCTGCTGGTGCTCGGTCTGTGGTCGGTGCGCAGCTTCTTCGGCTTCAGCACCAACGCCGACGCGACGGTGCTCAACGGCCGCTGGACAAAAGCCGTGGAAACCCACTACGACGATGAATTCCCGATCAAGCGCCTGGGCACCAACCTTTGGGCTGCGCTGGATTTCAAACTGTTCAACGAAGGTCGTCCGGGCGTGGTGCTCGGTCGCGATCAGTGGTTGTACAGCGATGAGGAATTCAACCCGATCGTCAACGAAGAGCTGAACCTGCAAGGCAACTACGCGCTGGTCGAAGGCGTGCGCCAGACCCTGAAAGAGAAAGGCGTGAAACTGGTGATGGCGATCGTGCCGGCCAAGGCTCGCCTGTACCCGGAACACCTGGGTGAAGTGAAACCGGCGAGCATCCACGCCAATCTCTATCAGGACTTCCACGCCCGTGTCGCGGCGGACAAGATCCTCGCCCCCGACCTGCTCGGCCCGCTGCAAAAGGCCAAGCAGAACGGTCAGCAAGTGTTCCTGCGCACCGACACCCACTGGACACCTGAAGGCGCGGAAATCGCCGCCAACACCCTGGCCAAGACCATCGCCGACAAGTTCCCGCTCAGCGGCGAGCCGCAAAGCTTTGTCACCACACCGGCGGAGAAAGTCACGCACAAGGGCGACCTGCGTCTGTTCCTGCCGCTGGATCCGCTGTTCGAAAACCTGATGCCGGCCAAGGAACCGCTGCAAAAGCGCAACACCGTGGCCGTCGAGCAACCTGCCGGGGACGACGCGCTGTTCGCCAACAGCGAAGTGCCGGTGGCCCTGATCGGCACCAGCTACAGCGCCAACCCGAACTGGAACTTCGTCGGGGCGCTCAAGCAAGCGCTGCACAGCGACGTGGTCAATTACGCCGAAGACGGCCACGGCCCGATCCTGCCGATGCTCAGCTACCTGAAAAGCGATGACTTCAAGAACAGCCCGCCACAGGTGCTGATCTGGGAGTTTCCTGAACGATATCTGCCTGTGAACAACGAAATCGGCGACGCCGACCCGCAGTGGGTCGCAGAGCTTAAACAAGCCGGCGCGCGCCAACAAAACGTAGCTGTAAACACTAAATCCGAGACGCCCGATCGGGCGCAAAACTGAAAGAGAGGTACACCATGACTTTCACTACAACTCCTCGTCGTCTCGCCAAACGCTTCGCTCTGGTTGCCGGTCTGAGCGTGCTGTCGGTCCAGGCTTTCGCCGGTGGCGACGCCGCGCTGTACGGCCCGACTGCTCCGAAAGGCTCGACCTTCGTACGGGTCTACAACGCCAGCAACGCTGAAGTCAGCGCCACCGTCGGCAGCACCAATCTGAGCGACGTCGCGCCACTGGCCAGCAGCGACTTCAGCTTCATGCCGGGCGGTGACTACAGCGCCAAGGTCGGCAGCCAGACCCTGCCGGTCAAACTCGCCGGTGACCATTACTACACCCTGGTGAACAACGCTTCCGGCGCGCCGCAACTGATCGAAGAACCGCCGTTCAAGAACAAGCAGAAGTCCCTGGTGCGCGTGCAGAACCTCAGCGACAAACCGCTGACCCTGAAGACCGCCGACGGCAAGACCGAGGTGGTGCCGAACGTCGCCGCCAAGGGCCGTGGCGAGCGTGAAATCAACCCGGTGAAAGTCAGCCTGGCGCTGTACGAAGGCGACAAGAAAGTCGGCGACGTGAAACCAGTCGCCCTGGAGCGCGGTGAGGCAGCGGTGCTGTACGTCACCGGCAACGGCAGCAACCTGTCGCCAGTCTGGGTGAAACGCCCGGTGTCGACTCGCTAACAAATTCTGCGAACTGAACCGGTTCCCTGTGGGAGCTGGCTTGCCAGCGATGCAGACACCTCGGTTCTGCAGATACACCGAGGTAATGNTGCCATCGCTGGCAAGCCAGGCTCCCACAGGGACCGAGGTGAGAGTTCGGATACGAGACAAAAACAAGAGTGAAACGACACAGCGTTCGTGCCTCTAACCAATCGATTTTATGGAGTAAACAATATGATTCCGGTGATCTTGTCAGGTGGTAGCGGCTCACGTCTTTGGCCGCTTTCGCGCAAGCAGTTTCCCAAGCAGTTCCTCGCCCTGACCGGCGAACACACACTGTTCCAGCAAACCCTCGAGCGTCTGGTGTTCGAAGGCATGGACACCCCGATCGTGGTCTGCAACAAGGATCACCGCTTCATCGTCAACGAGCAGTTGGCCAGCCGCAACCTGGAATGCCAGCGGATCCTGATGGAGCCGTTCGGTCGCAACACCGCGCCGGCCGTGGCCCTGACCGCGATGATGCTGGTCAATGAAGGTCGCGACGAACTGATGCTGGTGCTGCCGGCCGACCACGTTCTGGAAGACCAGAAAGCCCTGCAACGCGCCCTGGCCCTGGCCACCGTCGCTGCTGAAAACGGCGAGATGGTGCTGTTCGGCGTGCCGGCCACCAAACCGGAAACCGGTTACGGCTACATCAAGTCCACCGGTGATTCGCTGCTGCCGGAAGGCGTCAGCCGCGTCTCGCACTTCGTGGAAAAACCCGACGTCAAACGCGCCACCGAGTACGTTGAGTCCGGCGGTTACTACTGGAACAGCGGCATGTTCCTGTTCCGCGCCAGCCGCTTCCTCGAAGAGCTGAAAAAGCACGATCCGGACATCTACGACACCTGCCTGCTGACCCTCGAGCGCAGCCAGCAGGATGCCGACACCGTCACCCTGGACGAAGCCACCTTCGCCTGCTGCCCGGACAACTCCATCGACTATTCCGTGATGGAAAAAACCCAGCGCGCCTGCGTGGTGCCGCTGACTGCCGGCTGGAGCGATGTCGGTTGCTGGTCGTCGCTGTGGGAAGTCAACGAGAAGGACGCCAACGGCAACGTCAGCAAGGGCGACGTCGTGATCCAGGACAGCAAGAACTGCATGATCCACGGCAACGGCAAACTGGTGTCGGTGATCGGTCTGGAAAACATCGTCGTGGTCGAAACCAAGGACGCCATGATGATCGCCCACAAGGACAAGGTCCAGGGCGTCAAACAGATGGTCAACACCCTCAACGCCCAGGGCCGCAGCGAAACCCAGAACCACTGCGAGGTGTACCGTCCGTGGGGCTCGTACGACTCGGTGGACATGGGCGGCCGCTTCCAGGTCAAGCACATCTCGGTCAAGCCGGGCGCGTGCCTGTCACTGCAGATGCACCACCACCGCGCCGAACACTGGATCGTGGTCAGTGGCACCGCCGAAGTGACCTGCGACGAGAACGTGTTTCTGCTCACTGAAAACCAGTCGACCTACATCCCGATCGCCTCGGTGCATCGCCTGCGCAACCCGGGCAAGATCCCGCTGGAAATCATCGAAGTCCAGTCGGGCTCGTACCTGGGTGAAGACGACATCGAACGCTTCGAAGATATCTACGGTCGCTCGACTCCGGTCGAACGCGGCGTGTCGGTGAAAACCATCGCGCAATAATCATTGAGCAAAACAGGAAGCCCCCGTCCAGCCCGCTGCGTCCCCTATCCGCAGTGGGTGGGGCGGGGGCTTTTTACTGACGCTCATAAAGCGCTGGAGGTACCGGCCTGAACTTTTTTGTGCCATGTACTGACGGTTACCGATCCGGGAATTTTGATTTCAAGTGTTCCGTGGAATGACTTGTCGAGACTGTCCAGCATTGTCCGTGCATTCATTCTTCCCACCTGCACCGAACTGATTCCCGAATGGCCTAGCAGCAATGCCTTCAAGTCTTTCAATCGGCCTTTAATCATGGGAACTGCGCTCAAGTCGGATGAGTGCTTCGGATCAAGCACATCCGGAGAAGCAAAAAACTCCAGGCTGTCGTAGCTGTCACCAAAGGCGTTCCTGAGTGCGTTTTCGTCGTCAAGGTCATACTCTGCGAAATGTGTCTTGCCCGCGAGAAACCTACGCTCGTTCACCTCTCCGTTTATGGATAGAAGAAAGAAGGTAAACCCCATATTCCCGGCCTTGGTCCAGTCCTTTTCGCTGGTATTGCCACCTTTCCCCCCCAACACCATCGTTTTGCTGTTGACCAGAGAAAAGTTTGACTTGATCTCCATGTGTGACGGCGCCGCGCCCTTCGTCGCGAAGTTGTAAGAGTAATGACGCAGGGTAAATTTCAACTCTTTGGTCTTTTCGAGCACCGCAGGTTTTGCCTTTGTAGTGGTGAACTTCAGCTTGCCCTCGGTAATTTCGTTCATCATGGTGTAGGGCTTCACTCTGTCCGTGTCGCTGTAATTGTCCTTGTACGATTCAAATATCTCGATTGCCGTACGCACTGCCGATTTGGAATTCGACTCCTCTCCCTGCTCGTCAAAAAACGTCAAAGGGTTGTTGCGCACCATCCGGAAAAGATTAGGGCCATCGGCCTTTATGCCCGCCGGATCCGGACTGGCCCAGCGCTGCAGCCAGGGTACGTAATAGCGATAACCGTAGTAGCACAGCCTGGTCGCGTCACGCTCCTTGCCCGAGTAACGCACGAATTTGTAACTGTGTTCGCCGTCCTGCCAGGCGGTTGTACCGAAAGGGTGGAAACGCTCCTGACTGATGATCGCGCCGTCGTCGGCGGTCTCCAGGCTGATGGACCCCAAATGATCGGCACATCCGTATCGATACCGATCGTTGACGCTCGCGGGTGGCGCACTTTCCCAGTGCAGTACTCGAACGCTGTTGAGCCCGCCCTCGACGGTGATGACCTGCAACCGCTCGCCTGTGCCGTTATCGCTGCGCAACTCCAATCCCGGCAAATAGCGCACTTCGGCAACCACGGTGCGTGCGTTGGTCTTTAATGAGCGGATCTTGCGCACTCGCTGGCCGTCATCGCCGTAGAGATAGACCTCCTGGTCACTGTCACCGGAGGCACGCTCCACCGGGCTCACCGATTGCAGTTGATTGCTCAGGTTCCAGCTCAGCAATTGACCAGGCTCCAACTGCAGCAAATTTCCCCTGAGATCGAATGCCGCATTGATTTGCTCATCAGTGGGTGGCGTGACGTCATACGGGAGACTGCGGTTGCTGTACCGCGCTGGCTTGAGGTTGCGTCCATGGCCTTGTGGGCCAAAGTGAATCAATTCGCACAGATTGCCGCTGGCGTCATATTTGTAAGTCTGCCGATAGTTGCTGACCGCCGCCGGATCGACGCGTCCTATCGATTGCGGGCCCTGACTGACACTGCCAGCCTCCCAACCGGACGCCATGATCAACTGAGACAGGCTGTCGTAGACAAACCGGCTGACCGGCTCTATCCGCTGATTGGCGAAATAGCGGATCGGCAGCGCCTTGTCTTCGATGCTCAAGACATTGCCCATCCGGTCATAGCTATAAATCCGGTGTTGCAGTACTCGGCTGGCGGCATCTTCATCACGGCGAACCGTCAGGCGACCGTCCTGCGGACGATACGTCAGCGTGGCCACCACCCCGTTGCCGGCCGTTTCCCGCTCGATGCTGCCATCCGCGCCGTAGCGGATGTCACTGACCAGCGTCTGCTCGCGCTGGCCCTTCAACTGCAACCGACGCTCATGCAAGCGGCCATCGACCGTCAGCGCGAAAACATGCCGGTTATCCCTGGGGTCGGTCTGTTCCAGCACATCGCCCTGTGCACCGAAGCGCCGTCGGGTCGTCGCCCCCGCTCCGGGTTCAAGCAAGGCCGACCGATCTTCCTCCCGCTCCGGCCAGTCAGGTGCCAGCGGTTCCAGCGTGAAGTGGCGGATGTCTTCGGTGCAGGGGCCGCTGATTGCAAACGCATTGAACAGCACGCTGCCCGCCGGATGATCATGACGAATCAGCTGCCCGAACTGGTTTCGCGACTGATCCCCGCTGCCGGGATGACCGTAGGTCAGGCGCTCGACACAACGCCGAGGCACGCCTGTTCCTTCTTCGAATATCGCAACGGGGCGCAGCAAACTGTCGTGTTCAATCTCGCGCTGCGTCTGACGGCTGTCCCAACGGAACAGCGTTTGTGCGGCGAGTCCCTTCAGCTCGACTTGCGTGCCGGCATCGACGCTGTCCGAGCGAATCACCGTGGCGTCCAAAGCAAATACCTGCTTCAGGTTGGCCGGCGTCAGCGGATTGCCGGCCTGCGACAGCCAAAGTCGCGGGTCCCACTGTTTCACCGCACGCCCCGCAGCGTCATGCAGGGTGCGGTTGATCCGGGACTCGACCGGTCCGTCCTCGATGTCTCGGCAATAGTCGACCGTGCGCACCGGCAAGCCGCGCGGGTCGATCACAGACATCCTCGGCGTATTGATGTGCAAGCTCATGGAGCGCGCTTCCCCGCAATCGGCATTCGGTGTGCCTCTGGCATCACAGCAAGCTC
>NZ_JBQEQA010000036.1:0-27708 GCF_052045815.1 Pseudomonas sp. 22085 | reverse complement strand
GCTTTCGGCCAGAAGCGGACGTTCACAAGCGACCGCTACCGGCCAAAAGCTGCCGTTTATGTTCATGAGCGCGTTGCGTTGAAGCAGAATTCTGGGCGACCGATCAGTGAGCCGTTTACTCACGAAAATTAACGGTTTGCTGCCCTGAGTCATAGAGCCGAAAGCACGCCCTGATACAGCACAGGACCAGTCGGCTGTCCTGTTGGCGATCCACCCTCGGGTTCAAGACTGATGGCCAACGTGATTGACTCACCAATAAACGCTTTCTGCGCACCGCCCAACTTGATCTCCCCGTCTCCGCCTGGGGGAATCACCCCAAGCGAAACAGGCTTTCCATCTGAAGGAATAACCCACATTTCCAAGCTACGATTCTTTTCTATCTTCACCAAAGCCAGCGTTTTGATTTTTAGATAATTCTCGTGCGCTTCAATGCTCATCCACGACTGTGCGTCGGCACTACGCAACGTTGCACTGTAGCGAACTTCGTCACGGTTATAGATAACGCTCAGCGTTACCGCTGCTACCAGTGAACATGTTGCAATCGTCACCCAGAGCCAGCTCCAGAATGGTCGCTTTACAGGCAACTGCATTGTTTGCGGATCTATACGCGCCGTAATTCCGCGCCATACACGATCCGGTACAGGTGATTCAGGCAGAGACTGGGTAAGGCTCGCAAGGCTTTCCCGCCATTGCGAAAGTTCTGCGCGAAGTTCCGAGTCCTCCAGTAAAAGCTGCTCAAAGCGCCGGCGTGCGGCTGGTGGCATCAACCCAATGGCATAATCTGCGGCAAGTGCGCGACGAAGACTTGGAGTTTGGTAGTTCATGACTCAAGGCACCTGCGCAAACGCTCCATCCCTCGGCGGATCCAAGACTTTACCGACCCGAGCGGTGCCGACAGGTGCTCCGCCAGTTCTGAACAGGAAAGCCCTTCAAAATAAGCAATGGTGATTGACTGACGTTGCATCCCTTCGAGCTCATCTAGGCACCGATTCAATGAAGTGGTCTCACGGGAGCTGTTCAACTGTTCATGTACCGAGGGGCTGTCGTCTACCAGCATCTGCGCGTCGAGGTCACTCAGGGGACGTTCGCGACGCTTTCGCAATTGGTCGATGGCCTGATTTCGCGTGATATTGATCATCCAGGTCATCGGCGCCGACAGTTGCGATTGGTAGCGTGAAGCATTGTTCCAGATACGCACAAAACTTTCCTGTAGCACCTCCTCAGCCAGATCTGGGCGCCCCATGAACCGCAGCGCCACGCCATGCAGACGCGGACTCACGCTACGATACAGCGCTTCAAAAGCGCGTCGGTCACCCAAGGAACACTGGGCTAGAAGGTGTTTGAGTTGGTCAGTGTCGGCGATGGGAATAGCCTTTCTCCAAACGAATGGATCGTGAGGTTCTACAAGTCGATTGCAGCCAGAGGTTAGCCCACAGCGCGCGGTTGTTCCATTCACGGGTGGGCTCCTCGGAGGACTCGCCGGTCATGCTGAAATCGACCGGCGACGCCGGTCAACTTTTCGGCATCAGGACTTTGTCGATGACCTGTATCACACCGTTCGACTGGTATACGTCATAAGTACTGATGTCGGCGACGTCGCCCTTCTCATCTTTGATGGTGATGTTGTGCGGACCATTCATCATTGCCCACAGTTTTCCGCCCGAGACGGTGGTCAGTTCGGTCTTGCCACCTCCGGCCTTGATCTTTTCGGCAAGAGTGGCCATGTCCAGTTTGCCGCTCACGACGTGGTAAGTAAGGATCTTGGTGAGGGTTGCCTTGTTTTCCGGTTTTAGCAACGTATCGACGGTTCCTGCGGGCAGAGCAGTAAAGGCCGAATTGACTGGTGCAAACACAGTAAAGGGTCCTTTTCCCTTGAGGGTGTCGACAAGACCGGCAGCTTTCACAGCGGCGACCAGGGTGGTGTGATCGGCCGAGTTCACTGCGTTGTCGACGATGTCCTTGTTCGGCAACATGCTTTGACCGCCGACCATGACGCTGTCGTGACTCATCGATGCAGCATGCGCAGCGTTGAACACTAATCCGCTACCTGCCACCAAGGTCAGAAGGCCCGCAATCAATTGCGTTTTGATCGAAATGCGTTTCATCGTGATGATCCTTTGTGAGGAAGATCGGCCAGGAGATTCTGTCCGTGCTTGGTATACGCGGCGGCGTTCGGATTGGATGCAGTAACGCTCTTTTTTTCGCAGAAATTGCGAGTGAGTGATCCAGTGACCACCACTCGTTAGGCAAGGTGGCTATAACCCCGGCTGAATGCTCGGCCTTGTGGAAAGACGCTTTCGGCCGAAAGCGTCCATACGCGAGCAGCTACTATCGGATCGATGCGGACATCGACAAGAGACCGCTGTTGGCCGGATAGCGACGGTCTGGCCCAGACCGTCGCAGTGTTGGTTAAACCTCTGTCTGCTCTGCCATTTCCAAAGCATCATCGACCTCGATGCCCAAGTACCTGACAGTGCTTTCGAGTTTCGTATGACCAAGCAGGAGTTGGACAGCTCTCAGATTCTTCGTCCTGCGATAGATCAACGATGCCTTTGTCCGCCGTAGCGTGTGAGTACCGTACATGGTTGGGTCAAGGCCAATAGCGGTCACCCACGCTTTGACTATTCGGGCGTACTGCCTGGTGGAAAGATGGTCTGAGTCGTGCAATCGGCTCTGAAACAAAAAGTCCTCGCTTCGAAGACGCGCCCGATGCATCCAAGCTTCCAATACCGTTCGAGTTTGCTCAGTGATTTCAAATTGCACTGGATGCTGAGTTTTCTGCTGCATCACGATGGCCCGTGAGGACACATACTCCCCATGGGCGATGTCTCGGACTCGCAGCTTGGTTAAGTCACAGGCACGCAGTTTGCTATCGATGGCCAAGTTGAAAAGCGCCAAATCACGTGTCTTCTCTGCGAGTTGGAGTCTGATCCGGATGGCCCAGATATCTCTGACTCGGAGCAGGGCTTTCTGCCCGACAAGCTTTCCCTTGTTCCAAGGCTGATGGCGGGATCTAGTAGCGGTATTCATGGCGTGTCCTCCATGTTGATGGAGGACAAGGATGGATCAGTCAGAACGAGCGGTGGTCGCAGTTCGGCCAGCAGCGGTCGGTCATATCCGGCTGCTTCCGGCCAAAAGCGGACGTCGGCAGGCGACCGCTACCGGCCCTTAGCGGACGCTCACAAGCGACCGCTACCGGCCAGAACCAGACGCTTGCAGGCGACCATTTACCGCCAATATCGAACAGATTATTTCTAACGTTCATCTGCTCTCGGTAGCAGCTCTTCAATCGCATGATGCAAAGCATCCAGGTGCACGGGCTTGACCAGGAATCGCGCATTTGGAGGGAGGAGACCCGCCGGCGGCACCGTGTTTCTAGACATCAAAACGACGGGCAGTTCAGGCCATCGCAACCAAATCGCTCGAGCCAAGTCCAACCCATATAGGCGGCCAGGCATACGCACATCCGTGATAACCAGAGCAAGGAGTGTAGTGCTCTCCAATGCGATTAACGCCTGGTCAGCACTGGATCGCTATCACCTCATGACCGAGAATCTTTACAGCCTCCGCCATCACTGAGCGCAAAAATCCGTCGTCCTCGACCAGAAGTATTTTGAGTGGCACAGTGAAGCTCCATCATTCTGAAGTACGAATGAGCGCTTCGGAGCAGTACGAGGAATTGCTGCGGCTCGCCGAAGAATAATGCGCGGAGGGTTTTATAACCCGAGAAGAGCGCAAGGAGATGATTGAGAAAGCGACAGTGAATTACACGCAAGCGGTGGAGGGCCTGGGTCAAGATACATAGCGCATCACGCGATTATCCAGCGCAAGCACAGCGGCTCGATCCTGCTGATGCTCTGACCGTGCGGCATGAATGCCTAGGGCCGGCACAAATCGTCCCTGGCAGCATGGCGTCCGGACAGTTGGAACAGATGGGCGCGCTGCTGCCTGCGGCAACCCGCTGCGCTTGAGCAGCAATGGCAGAGCAGAGGCATTGGCCCCCTGGTCTGCCGCCAGGCGCCCTCGCTAGTCGCTCCATCGACCATCTGATCCCCCACCAGCTCGCAACGACGGCACCGATCAGTCCTGAGACCAGTAATTCCAGCCTGTCGAACTTGTCGAGCAGGCGCGGCAATAACTCCATGCGCTCGAATCCGTTTGCATGATGGAAACTAAAACCTCTACAAACGAATAGTTCACGTATAGATAAAATCACATTAAATGTGAGCAAAATCATCAACTTAGGGATTGTAAGACGATTTTTTGAATTTTTTCTAACAGCAAAAATCACTACCTTATGAACCAAAAAGGAGCGGTAATTCGTGAGTTCGGTAGATATTTTTGTGATTGAGTACAAGCTCCATGGAAGACCGAAGTCTTTTGTCATTCGCACCAAACTGATGAACAACGCAGAGGCTTGGCAGTGGGCGAGCTGCGACGCGGGTATTGCTCCGATACCCAAACCCGGACGCCCTCCTCTCAAGCGGTTCACAAAACCCATGGCAGAACGATTTGGAATCGCCGACGTAAAGTGGCGGGCCACTACTGCCGTCACCTGGGAGGACGTCAGAGCGACGTAGAATAGTGCATCGCCGGAAGCGCTCTACATGTCGATAGAGCGCAGCTCAAACGAATGGTAGGACACATGACATCCAGATCCAGCCCCCTAACCACATCCGATTGGTACGCAGCGACCGGGCGCAGTAATGAACTGTTTCAAGAAGCTGATCGACTCAATGCCATCGCCTACGAACTGCTAACCCATGCGGCCGACTCCCCCGAGGCAATGGAACGCTACAAAGACGCCAGAGATGCCGCGGATGCCAAAACGCTGGAAGGCAAAAAAGCTTGGGACGAGGCGAGAAAGAGACTTAAAAGGCGTCAGTAAAAAAGCCCGCGATGGGCGGGCAAAAGGGAATCCACTCGTTCAGCCCCCAGATTCAGGGTCGCTGGCGGGTATGCCGCGAGGCTCCTGCAGATCGTCTGGGCCTGATTAGCCCTTGCTGTGCTCCGGCGACGAAGGCCCTTTGGTAATGCCGCGCGGCCCCGACACGCCCCAGATCACCAAGCCCAGCAACGGCACGAGGAAGATCAGCGCGGCCCAACCGGCCTTGGTCGCGGACGGCTTGTCGCTGCGCATCACGCTGTTGAGTGCCCAAAGGTCCAACAGCAGGAGCAGGACCGCAGCGGCGATCCACAGATATTCGGTTTGCATGATGTTTTCCTCCATGTTGCTCTGAAACGCCACGGCATGCTTAATCGCCGTGGCGTTTTATATGGAGCGCTTCAACCCCTCATTTTTTTTCGAGGGTCGCCGCCTGATTACCGCCCTGTTCGGCAATCTTTGTCAGCTTTTCATCGGCGCCCTTTTCTTCTGCTAGCGTGGCTTGTAGCAAGGTGACGGCATCCTCGAGTTTCAGGTGTTTGGCCATCGCGATCAGCGTGCCGTAGCTGGCGATTTCATAGTGCTCGACTTTCTGCGCCGCACCGATAAGCGCCGCGTCCAGCACCGCGCCTTTTTCGATTTCGTCGAGCAGCTCCTTGGACTCTTCGACCAGTCCTTCCATGGCTACGCACTTCATGCGTTTAAGTTTCAGCCCGGCCAGTTCCACCAGTTGGTCGATGCGTTCGATCTGGCCCTGGGTTTCCTCAAGGTGCGAGGTGAAAGCTTCGGCAAGCAGCGGATTGGTCGCGGCGCGCGCCAGGCGCGGCAAGGCTTTGGTGATTTGCTTCTCGGCGCTGTAAACGTCGGACAGCTCATGGATGAACAGGTCTTCAACAGTTTTTCTAGCCATTTCTAACTTCCTTCTGATGGTTGGATAGTGTTCTGGGCGAGACGTTCAGCGTGTCCGCCAATGTGGCTTTCATTACAGGTGACTCACCCTGCCGAGCAGGTGTTCAAAGCACTTTTCGATTCATGGATGAAGTGTTATTGGTTCAGCCCAGAGCGGTATCGAGGAACATCATCACGCCGAAGCCCAGCATCAAACCGAGCGTCGCCGGCGTCTCGTGACCATTGCGGTGGGTCTCGGGGATGACTTCGTGCGACACCACAAAAATCATCGCCCCCGCCGCAAGCCCCAGCGCAATCGGATAGCCCATGGCAAAGCCACCCGACACGCCCAGCCCGACCACCGCCCCAAGCGGCTCCATCAAACCTGAACCGATCGCGATCAGTGCAGCGCGCCAGGCCGAGATCCCGGTGACGCGTAAGGCAAGCGCAACCGCGAGACCTTCGGGGATGTCCTGTATGGCAATCGCGGTGGTCAGTGGCAGGCCGACTTTCATGTCGCCATTGGCAAAACTGACGCCGATGGCCATGCCCTCCGGCAAGTTGTGCAGGGTGATCGCCAGGACAAACAGCCAGACGCGATTTATGCGTTGTGCATCGGGCCCGCGTCTGCCGATCTGCTGATGTTCGTGAGGCACGAAGCGATCAAGACCGACCATCAAGCCAACGCCCAGGGCCAGGCCGCATACGACCACGCAGGCTGCCAGCAACGGATTGCCACACAGCGCTTGCGCGGCCTCGATACCCGGCAGGATCAGCGAGAAGGAGCTGGCGGCCATCATCATGCCGGCGGCGAAGCCGAGCATGATGTCCTGAGTGCGTGAGCTGATATCGCGCAGGATGATCGCCACTACCGCACCCAACGCGGTCGCACCGAATCCTGACAGGCCACCCAAGGTGGCCAGGCGCAGGTTTCCCTTGTCTGCGCCGACCAGCGCGGAGTAACCGCTAAACAACAGAAGGACGCTGACCAGCAGCAGCGTTGCCCAGAACAACACGGCCGGCCAACCGCCGCTGGACGCCATGCTCCACCCGTTGCGCTGCGGCGTTGGCGTCGACGATGAGCTGAGTGACATGTCGCCTCCTAGCGTCCGGTAGAGCGTTTGCCGGTGGAGTCGAGCACGGATTGGCGCAACGTCTCGGTGATCTTCTGCGCGGTTCGATCATACGACGTGACGCTTGCGTTAAACCGACTGAACAGCGAATGCGCCAGGTCGCTGCTGGAAACCCCGGAGTTCTGATTCATGGCGGTACCTCGGATCTTATCGATTGAAAAACCGCACGCCGTTGCGGCATGCGGTCCCGGTCATCACGCGTCGGGTTGCCCCTGAACACCCGCGCCCAGATCGGCGCCAGTGATCGGGTTGCTGTCCGGGTCGGACATGGTTCGCGCTTTCATATCCAGCAGCAGCGCCTCTTCCTCGGCACTGAGCTGAACGCTGGCGCTGCCGTCGCCGCCATCCACCGCAGGCTCTGGACTTTCCACGAACTCCCAGTCATCGCCTTGGTTCCATGGACCACGCGTGCTGCCCTCCCCTTGGGACATGTTGAAGTACACGTTGGTGAACTCCGGCATGCCGGGTTGTTTGCCCTGCGGGAAGTTTGGCTGGATCGCATGAAGGGCTTTTTCGAAGGACAACTGGTGCGCAATTTCGCGGGTCATCAGGAAGCCCAGCGCTTCCTTGACGCCGGGATCGTCAGTGACGTTCATCAGCCGTTCGTAGACGATTTTCGCCCGGGCTTCGGCGGCGATGTTCGAGCGGAAATCCGCTGTGGGTTCACCGATCGTATCGACATACGCAGCCGTCCATGGCACACCGGCCGAGTTGGTCAGCGGCGCGCCGGCACCGTACAGCAGACTGGTTATGTGCGAATCGTTGCCGGCCCCGTTGATGGCCCGGTACAACTCGCCCTCTTCTTCCACGCCTTCGGCCACTCGGCCTTTGGCGCCCTTGTTGAGCATGACGATGATGGAGCCGACGATTTCGAGGTGACTCAGCTCCTCGGTGGCGATGTCCATCAACAGATCCTTGCGACCCGGATCATCCTCGGCCAGCGCTTGCGTGAAGTAGCGCGAGGCTGCCGCCAGTTCGCCCTGGGCGCCGCCGAATTGTTCAAGGAGCAAGTTCGCCAGTCCCGGATTGGGTTCGGCAACACGCACGGTGTATTGAAGTCGCTTGTTATGTAAGAACATGACAATTCCCTCAGGCTGTGTAAGATGAGATTCGTTATAAATTGCGTTACACAGTTCTGAATCGATACCGCGAACTAAAATTTCATTTTTTTGATCAAGGGCGACGAGTGGCAAAGCTGGAAAAATTCTATTTATTGCCAACTTGCTGAATCAATGAACAAATGGGCACTGCTTTTAAAGTTCCAAAATTATTTCTATCGGTAATATCCACCTCGAGTTGTACAAAAGCAAACTCACTGTACAGGAATAAGTCAATAACTATGGCCCTTTGCCTTGATTCCGAAGTTTAATATTTCGAAAAAAGTCAGGATGCAGACATGCCGCTTTCTTTCGATCCGCGCTTCAACGATCTTCTCCAGCGCCTCATTCTCATGGCGCCGCCCGTGGGCCAAATCAATCTGGATATGCTCGATTCCATTGAACCTGAGGCGATTGCCAACCCGGACGAACTGGTTGCGACAATCATCGAAATCAGCAGCCGACTCGCTGCAAAAAAATCTGACGCGCCCGACCATTTTGTAGAACTATTGCTGAAGCTGGAAAGGATTAATGCGCTGCCTCACGACAAGGCACAGCACTTCACTGATCATGTGCTGGCGTATAGCAGAGACAATTGATAAGCACGCAAGGGCAAGTCGAAACCGAGACTTTTAAATTGCACTCGGATAGACCTGCCTTCCGCCTTATGAAGGCTATAAGCAAGTCACCCGCAGTTAAGCCTGCCAAGTGATTAGTCAAGTCTCGTTGGGAATCACCGAAATCTTCCCATTGCGCTCAATGATCGCAAACTTGATCTGCTCAATTCGTTCGATACCCTGACTGGAACGCGCGGCTTCCATGACATCCGCCTCGATCAGCCGCGCATGCCGCAAACGTCGGTGCAGCAGTTTGCCGTTCTCGACGATGATCGTCGGTTCGCCGTCGATCAGCCGCGACACCCAGCCCGACCGCTGTTTGAGCAAAGAGAAACCGACGTCGATGGCGATCAGCGTCACGATCACCAGCACCGCGTTGGTCAGGGAGAAATCATCGCCCAGCAAAGCCTGCTGCGTGGCCTCGCCGATGACCATCAGCAGGACGAAATCGAAGGTGGTCAGGTCCGCCAGCGAACGCCGGCCGGCGATCTTTAACAGCTCCATCAAAGCCCCGTACATCACCGCCGCACGCAGTACCGAGTCCATGGGTCACCTACGGAAAAATGAATTGAGAAAGCGTGACGCCGCTGGAGCCTGGCGTACTGATGTGGCTGCGATACAAGCCCAGGCCGTCGCCGCGCATGCTCAGGTAAAGACTCACCTGGCCTTGCTTGTCGGCCTGCAGCCAGAAGCGCACGCCTTCGGCCGCACTGCGACTACGCAGCGGTTCCGGTTGCAGAGTGTCGATGCTGAAGCCCTGCAACAGATCACCGGCCAGCTCAAGCTCCACCGTCGCTTCCGGCGCCGCTGTGAGGCTGATACGCATTGAGTTGGTCGAACCGTTACGGTGGAACATTTCATACTGCACCCGGACTTGGCCATCCTCGGAGCGTACGTCGCGGCTGCTGATCAGGCCTCTGGAAAACAGTCCCGCCATGGCCAGCACCATCAGCAGCACCAAGGCATACCAGCCGCAGCGCTCGAAGCGCCAGACCTTCAGTTGATAGGCCATGTCTTCGCGAAACGGCACGTCCCGGCTGCGCAGATCAGGGTGGTCGGCATCGTCAGTCATCAACCGGACTCCTCGTCTCCTGCAGTGCCGCACGGTGAAATTGCTGTATGCCCTGCAGCGCGTACTCCGTGGCCTGGTTTTGCACCTCACAGCGACTGCCGGAAAAACGCATTTGCCGAGAGTAGACAAACTGCCCTGCTGCCGACTGAAAAGCCCACGCAAAGCACACCGTTCCGGCAGGGATACCGTCGACGTCCTCCGGGCCGAGAATGCCGGTGGTCGCCACCGCCACATTCGCGGTGCTGTCATGCAACGCCCCCACCACCATCTCGCGGGCGACCTCGACGCTGGTCAGGTTGAAACGTTCAATGGTCTGCGGGTTGACGCGCAACAGGCGCTGTTTGGCCTGAGGCGAGTACACCACGTACCCACATTCGATGAACTCACCACTGCCTGGGACCTCGGACAACAACGTCACAATCATTCCCGCCGTACATGACTCGGCGGAGGTCAGGAGCAGTGAATGTTCGCGTAGATAATCAACAGTCGCTTCAGCAATGGACATGGCAGGCGTCCGGAAACAGAACTGTCCGGTTGACCGTGGCGAGCGCATTTGAGTTTCGCTCGCTCATCCGCACGGCCGATCACTTGTCCGACTCGGCAGCCTTGTCTTTCTGGATCTGCAGCGACGCCTTGCTTTTGTCGCCGTCCTTGTTCGGCGCATCATTGGAACCTTCGAAACAGCCCTGCAACAGCAGCACTGAACAAAGCCCCAGACAGGCACAGATGGTTTTCATGATCGTCTCTCGCTCAGTGATCCCGTGGCGAGGGGATCTCGCCACGGGTCTGCTTGCTTACACGGCCGGCACCAGCGGCGCCGTGCCGTCCGCTTCGGCCAGCGGCACATCGCCGCGGCCCGGGGTCAGGATGACCTTGCGGCAGTCTTCCTGTTTTTTATCAAAAATCTTGTAGCCTTCCGCCGCCTGCTCGAGTGACAGCCGATGGCTGATGATCGCGTCCGGCTGCAGGCGCCCGGTTTCGATATACCCCAGCAGTTCGGGCAGATAGCGCTGCACATGGGTTTGGCCCATCTTGAAAATCAGCCCCTTGTCGAAGGCATCGCCGAACAGGAAGCCATGGATAAAACCGGTATACACCCCCGGCACACTGACCGTACCGCCACGGCGCACCGCAGCGATGCACTGACGCAACGCCTTGCCGCTGCTGCCTTCGAGCTTGAGCGTGGCCAGCACGGTTTCGGTAGTGCTGCCCTTGGCCTCGAAGCCCACCGCATCGATCACACCATCCACCCCACGGTTGCCGGGCGTCTGGCTGATGATGGTATCCGCCGGGTCGTCGTCCTCATCGAAGTTGATCGGGATCACGCCGTAGGTGCGCTGCGCATAGGCCAGTCGGTAGGCATGGTGATCGACCATGAAGATGCGCTCGACGCCAAGCATGCGCGCACACGCCGCGCTGAGCAGTCCGACCGGTCCGGCTCCGTAGATCGCCAGACTCGAACCTTCGCCGACGCCGGAATTGATCACCGCTTGCCACGCCGTCGGCAGAATGTCGGACAGGAACAAGACCTTCTCGTCTGCAAGCGTTCCCGGCACCTTGAACGGCCCAGTGTTGGCCTTCGGCACTCGCACCAGCTCGGCCTGACCGCCCGGAACCCCGCCGTACATCCGGCTGAAACCGAACAGCGCCGCCGGCGGGGGAATACGCTTTTTATTCATCGCCGCGCCCGGCCCGGCATTGGTGGTTTCACACGCTGCGTACAGCGCATGCTGACAGAAGAAACAGTCGCCGCAGGCAATCACAAACGGGATCACCACCCGATCGCCGCGTTGCACCGCCGTCACGGCCGAACCGGTTTCCTCAACAATGCCCATGAACTCATGGCCGAAGATGTCGCCGTGCTCGACCGTCGGGACCTTGCCCCGATACAGGTGCAGGTCCGAACCGCAGATGGCCGTGGCGGTTACTCGCAGGATGATGTCATCGGGTGCTTCAAGGATCGGATCCGGCACGGTTTCGACTCTGACGTCGTGGGCGCCTTGGTAGGTCATAGCTCGCATGGTGGAATCCTCTGACAATGGAAGAATTGAAGAACAGCCTCTTCAAGTTCCGAAGGACTCAGTCAGCGCGAGTTCACTCTGTTTTGCGTATTTCTGGATCAGTGGAACGGAGGCACCCGGACTTTGTTTGCCGAGTACGGCTAGACGAAGTCAGAGAATCTTGCGGACTGTCGCCAGTTGCTGCCGAACGCATGGCACACCTACTGGCATGGGCCGCATACCATATTGGATGGCAACCCGATCCCTGTAGGCTGCTCTTTCTATGAGAGCTGGCCTCCTGACGCAGCTGAAACAAGGTAACACCCGCCTGCATTCGGCCATAAGCAGACTGAATGAATCTCTCAGTTTCTTTGAAGGAAGAGCCAGGGTTCACTCATAAAATTTGCCAGCCAGCAAAATGGATGCACACCGCTGCCATACATTTGAAACAGGAACATTTTGCGAAGAGCTTCTGGTACTGGCGGTCGCCCATGCAGCCGCCGCATCGAGAAAGGTATCTACAGATTCATTTTCCCACCCCAAGACGCTAGATTCATAAGGAGACGATGGCGTCATTTCCTCCAACACACGCTCACTGGCAAAATCAGAACCAAGAGCCTCGATAAACCTAATGAACGATTGCTCATCGATCACGCGCTCTAACAACTCATCAAGGTCAATAGACATAGGAAGCCATGTATCGGACGTTAGCGAGAGTGCTGGCTGAGATGCTGCTATGCAAAGAAACAGACAGTCAACCTCTCTATTTGCGAATGGCCGCTTTTGGCCGAAAGCGGACGCTGGCTGGCTCCGATGATGGATGGATGCAGTAGCCCGCCTCCCGCCCCAACTGATTGGCTAAAGTCTCAAATCATCTGCGCGGTGTAGCAATTTTTAAGCATGCGGTATCTAAGCCTCTCTGCTGCGGCCGCATGAGCTAGGCTTCGCGAAACCCTTATTTCCAGGATGGATCGCATGCCAAATAACTCAGCTTCTAATATCGCCACCGCTGACGCCCTGACATTGCTCCTGCACAACCAGCATGCACTGGCGGCGGCGATCGAGGAGGTTGCCGTTTGGCTTGCAGCCAGTGGCGCAGCAGTCGTTGCAGATAACGCTGTGATGGCTATGGAGACCTTAGACACAAATGCAAAGGCGATCACAGATGCGATTATGCGGATACGGCAATCCTAGTATCGTCTTTGCAGGCAGCAATCGGCCAAAAGCAATCATTGCCAATGGTTAACCATCGCGTAGGTCAGGCATTAAATCATCCACTAAACTAATGCGGACACCCACCCAGGAGAAATTCTCTCCATGCAAAGCTCGTCATTATTGGCGTGTCCCACCTGCTCCTCAAAGTTGAGTCGAACAGCGCAACGGCGCATGACTCCTTTTTTTGGGGAGTTTCCCGTAGTACCGTGTGTTTCTTGCGGGGCACCTTTGCGATGGCATGTGGCTCTTCATCGCAGACTTCGGGTTGGCGGGATGATCTTCCGGCTCGGGGTCTGCGGCATTGCTGTAGCATTGCCGTACGTTTTCCTATTGAGCAAAAATCACTGGGCAATAGTTGTCACGGGGGGCAGCATCATACTTTCATTCGTTGGGATACTTGTCACCGCAACCCGGACAGTTACCCCTTTCGTTGAAGTCATAGAGGGCGATGCAGGAACGCGTTGATTACGGAACGAGAGAATTGGGACTGATTTTTTTATGAGAAATAAATCAGTCCCCTTTTTTCTGATGAAGTGCCGCGCCTGGCCGGATGCAGCCACCTGCGAACGTCAGCATATGGTCAGAAGCGGTCGGCCATGAGCGTCCGCTTCTGGCCGAAAACTGCCGTTCGCGAAGGATAATAGTTCACGAGTGTTTTCAGCGCCAACGACCTTTCCACTGTCGCGCAAATAATTGCCGACAGCTATACACTACCTTTCAGATAATCCACGCTCACTAAAAACACCTTCAAAATACTGTAAAAATTCGTTTTTTATCTCGGGACAAACCTTCTTGATATAGAAAAGAAAATACCATAAAGGTGTGGCCTCTCCTGTATCATCCTGCTCCCAGTCTTCCTCATTTCCGAAGCAACAGATTACACATCGTACGAAATTCGCGAATGCTGGATCCGATTCTCTATATTGCCTTTCAATTGGCCAAAGATCGACAAAGAACTCCTTCCTTTGCTCCTGACTAGACTCAACTACTCCAGGAGTTACGGCCTTACTCAGGTAGTTAGACATAAGATCGAGTTTTGCAGAAGAAATACTCCTTAAAGCGTCGCCTTCAATCAAATGAAGCAAAAAATCCGCGTAGCACCGCACTAATTGATTAATGGATACGCCGGCGGCAAGGAGACGCGCCTCAAGATTTTCGACTTCTTCAATTTCTTTTTCATCACTCATTCTTTAACTCCATCACATACGCCGAGCTTACCCATAACTTGCGCGCAAGATCGGCAAAACTTCAACTGTTTACCATCATTCCTTACGGTCGTAGATGTTGAGCCGTTCGTAATATCTCTCAAAGCTTCGACAGATTTGACATCGTTAGCCTTGGCAATCTTACTCAGCGCATCCGCTTCTCCGCAGTGCCCATGAATAAAAGGAGAACGTTGATCGTCTGGTACCGATTCATAGAGCTCTTGAACCACAGGATGCTGAATACCTTCCCCACCTGCTTTCGTGCTGTATCCAACCTCCGGTGCTTGCAGATTACCCGACTCGATTGTAGTGCGTGTGCCTTTGTTGTTCGGCGTAATTCCTTTTTGACGAGCCAGCCCGCGCGGGTCAGTCCACCCAGTAGGATTCGGAACATACTGGTAAAGGTTGAGTCCCCCTTCGTAACCAATAGGATCTTGACTTATGAAACGTCCCACTGACGGGTCGTAGTAGCGATGCCTGTTGTAATGCAGCCCCGTCTCATGATCATGGTACTGCCCTTGGAATCGGATAGGATTTGCAATGCCCTGCTGCTTCGCCCAATGCGACTGCTCCTCCCGAATCTCACCCCAGGCCTTGTACTGAGCACTCCATACGACGTCACCATTCTGATCGGTCATCTCCAAAGGAGTGCCCAAATGGTCGCATTGGTACCAATTCAATACATCGATTGGGGGCGATACTGCGGAACGATTCCAAAGCGGATCATCCTCTAAGCTGTAATCCTCATCGTAGTCAGGCAATCCCATCAGATTAATGGAATGATTCGACATCGCCTGAGCGACAGGAATGAATGTTCCGGGCTCAAACACGTAATGAATAGTGCGGCCCGCCTCCCCATCCTGCTGAGGAGCACGACTTTCCCAAGCCAAGTTATCGCCATCCCAACCGTACAACGTAAAGCCACAGCCGTGCTCTCGCTGCAATCGAGCGTGCTCAGCGCTATTCCACAGTGAGCCTGCCGCCGGCCGCTGCTTGTAGTGGACCTTCGAATTCTTGGATAAACGTCGACCAAGGGCGTCGTAGGCAAACTCCACCGAAAGCCTTGAGTCCTCAAAATGCACCAGCCGATCAAACAGATCCCAACGCATCTGGCTGTAAGCACCATCGCACCAACGCTTTATCTGGTTACCACGCTCATCGTATTCGTAGTGAGTCCCTGCATACTCGCGCAGCAGGTTATCGACTAACTTGCTGCGTGGGGGAGTCAACTCCAAAGGCCGCCGACTCTCTGCCGCTTTCTCATCAAGCAGGTTACCCGCCGGGTCAAAGTCGAAGGTTTCAACACCCAAACGACTCACTGCGCTCAACAACCGGCTCACCGGATCATAGCGATAGGACAACTGGCCACGGCGCGTATCGTTGATTTCGTTCAGTTGCCCTGCGGCGTCGTAGGCGTACTCACGCTTAAGCAAAACCGACTTGTCATCACTACGCCCCAACAGTTGCTCTTGCAGGCGCCCGGCCGGGTCCCACTTCTGCGTCTGCACAAGACGATTACCTTGATGCCGAGCCACTTCGCGATGCAGGTCGTCGCGCTCATAGCCAAGCAACTCATGCTCGTTCAGGCGCAATGCCAAGAGATGACCGCTGCCGTAGGTCAACCAACTGACCCGATGCCCATCAGGACGTATCGTGGCCACACGTTGGTTGAGCACGTCGTACTCGTGCTGCCAAACAGCAACCAGTGGCTTGTCCAAACCGAGGTAGTGCTGATGCTCACGCACCATATTGCCGGCCATGTCATGGAACCATTGCACTTGGCTGTCTGCGTTACTGGCGAGGATCATGTTGCCCCTGCCGTCATAGGCGTAACGCTCCGCTTGAGACTGGTCGCCAAGCGAAGCTAGACGCTCGGTTACACGCCTCATCTCGTCATACGCTACCGTCACAACACGGTCACCGGTGGCGACCTTTGATAGGCGTCCAGAAGCGATGTCGTACTGGTAGCGAGTCAGACGTCCGTCAAAGCCTGTTTCGGTCAACAAGCGTCCTACTGGGTCGTAGAGAAATTGCGCCGAGCGTTGATTCTGGTTCTCCAGAGCCTGCAAACGTCCCAAACGATCCCACCGATACCGCAGAGTCTGTTCGGCAGCGTCCACGCGTTCTTCGACGAAACCAGCTACCGTGTAGCTCCAGGTCGTGCAGCGATCCAATCCGTCGACATGGGCCAGAAGTCTGCCCTCAGCATCGCGCTCAAAACGCTCCTCTGTTTTGTCCGGATGCCGGATAAGCGCTACCTGCCCAGCCTTGTATTCGTATTCGGTGCTCTGCCCTGCTGCATCCGTTGCGCAGATCATCAAGCCGCGATCGTCATATTCCCATGTACTGATCTTGCCCGAGCAATCCACATACTTGAGTAATTGACCCGCGTCATTGTATTCAAGGGTCTTCTCGTTACCGTTGGCATCCTTGATGGCAATCGGCAGACCTTTTTTGTCATATGCGTATTCAGTCTTGTTACCGAGCGGATCGACCGTTTCAACCAGGTTGCCGGCGTCATCATAGGCGCGCAGCCATAGCCCGCCTTCCGCGTCCATGATTTTGATGAGTTGGTCGTGGTCGTCATAGGCGAAGTGCACCACGCTATTGTCGGCGCGAATATGCTCAAGCCGATTGCCGCGCTCATCGTAGCTATAGCGGTCAGTGGCCCCATCGGGATGCACATGCCGGACGACGTTTTTGGCGTCATCGCGGAACAACCATTCCGACAAGCCATCGGCGTGACGAATGCGATACGTGTAGCCCAGGCTGTCGTAGTAATGCCATGTCTCGTTACCGTGAGCATCCGTTACGTACGTCAGACGAATGTTCTCATCCCATTCCAGACGGGTGTCGAAACTGCCGTCATCGGCCCACTCGCGCACGGCCTTGGCATCAGAGCCCGTGCCCTGCCACTGCAAGTTCATCCCGCGCCCGGTCCGGTCCGTGTAGCGCGTGATCAGATGATGCTCATACTGATACGACCAAGCTGCACCGTTCTCATCCTGGGCAAGAGTCAGATCGCCGTGCGCGTCATACTCATAAGCGCACAGCTGACGCTGTGGCGCCCCGTCACGGATCTCCCAGAGGCCGGTCAATTGTCCATGCGCATCGATCAGCGTGCCGAGGTGACGATGCACCTTGGTGATGTCATTTTCCTGATAGGTAATCAGGTCGGACAGTACGGGAGCATTACCGTGTCGATGCTCATGGTGCAGCATGATTCCGGCGCCACTACGCAATACAACACCTACTAGCAGGTAGCAAAGCCCATGACGGATGTAGGTTTCCTTGCGATCGAAACCCCGGCATAGCAGCAACTGTCCCTCGCTGACATGCAGCAAAGTGATGTTTTCAATCGCGTCGTAATGAAACTGACCGATCTTAGGTAACGGATAGCTATGGCTTCGGCCGTCTGCATTGTGGAACACCAGACCATCGTCCTGCTCATCGATGCGAGTCGTGAACGGAGTGATCCAGCGCGCGCCCAAGATGCCCGAATCATAGGCGCTCAAGTCCGAGCAATACGTGCGGGTCCAATCAATGGGGAAAGCGCCGGGCAAGCTGAAATCCGAGTGATCAAACGTCTCTGTACCCATGGCAAAGCTGATGCGCTTGCAGGTCGCAGGACATACTTCATTTTTCTCATCATTGGGGCGCGTCTTCGGCTTCGACTCAGCCCGGCTTACTTCAACCTTGCCATCGCTGGCAACGCGTCGGGATTGGCTAGTCATGCCCGGTTTGACGTTACCGCCCTGGCCGTGTGCGTTGCGCATACGCCACGCTGCAACCGCGCTGGCCAGTACGACCAACAGCGCGCCAATCGAGCTTTGAACGGCCGGGTCACTCAACTTGTTCAACTGCGTGCGCAGCTCGGGTCCCATGGCGCGCAGTGATTTCGTATGAATCAGAACTTTTTTCTTTGCTTGTTCAGGCAACAGATGCTCGGCCGCACTGTTGGCAACGCCTTTGCCCGCTGCTTTGTAAACGTTTGCCGCGGCGCCGAAGATATTGCTGATAGCGCTCAAAGGATCATGTAGCAATTGATCGCTGGCAGCGCTTGCCATCTCCCCGGCCTCTTTTAAATTGCCTTTGGCATCGAGCTGTCCGTTTACGACGCGCTCTAACCCAACAGCAATTTCATTGAGGATCTTTTCGCCAAGCTCTCCTGCATCATTGAGCAGCTCCTTGAGTTTGGCTTGTGCCTGCTTAACGAAATCATCGATCACACCAACAATGTCAGCGTTCAGATGGCCGACCACGACGTTGATCAACGCATCGCCCAACACCAGCTTGCCGACCTTGGCGACCTCCTGGCGAACAAGGAACAATGTCGGACGCAAGCTCATGCGCGCGGCTGCCATGTTCGGCGGCATCGGCAAGACACCGATCAGGTTGATCCCGAGACTGACCCAGTTGAGAGGATCTTGTCGTGGGCTGTTCGAGAGTGTCACCACATCGTTCAGTGCATCGACCAGCGCCATGATATTGCCGACAACAGGCAGCGCACCGGCGACCGTCTTGATGCGCTCCAATGTCACCAGATCGCCACTGATCTCTCGTAACCAAGCATCGAATTGAGCCGCACTTCGACCCACATCTTCCACCATGATCAGATTCAGCGGAACAACGGCGACTTGTGGTTCACGTTTGGTTGCAACAGCGATATTGGTCGTCATGGAAGCGTCTTACCAGCCAGTAGGCTCGGGAATTCAGAAATGTCATGAGGCTCATCGCCAAGAGGCCTACGTCTGCACGTCGCCTCTCGTTGGCAATGAAACCAGGATGTAGTCAGGTCGATCAGCTGATCACTGCGCCTTTCGGACCGCTCGCAATAAGCGCGGCGCCACAGGAAGTTTTCATACCGTCCAGAGCGATGGGCGTACCATCAACGGTGTAGGTGCTGCTGCCTTCTGCAATGGGGAAAACCCCTTTGCAAAGCGGACAGCTAACTTTGTGACCGACGCCAGCAATAGGCTTGCCGTTGAGGTCGGTTCGGGAGAAGGCTTCGAGCACTTTGCCACCGTGAGTGGTGGAGTCGCCTAAGCGAATAACATCTTTCATGGTGTCACTCCTTTGACTAAATCTTGGATTTATATCGGCCAGGCAAACGTTCGAAAGAGGGTCGCCCTCGTTCATATTTTCTGGCTGGCCGATAAAGCGCGCCGCAGTCACTACCGACCTGTCACGCGCCCTTCGATCTCACACTGCGTTTCGTAGATCTAGCCGACACATTTGTGTTTATCCAAGCTTGCTTAGCCAAGCTTCGATTGTTGTCAGCGAGATCACTCTTCGAATCAATCAGCTCTGCAGCCACCAATTCAGCAGCGTTTCATCCTCTTCATCATCAATGTTCTTGTAGACGTTGGCGTAATACCATTCGAGGCCGGTTTTCTCGCGGAAGCGATCAAAGAACTCATTGATTCTGTCCATCCCGTTGCTGGACGGCACAGCCAACGAAAGATTGCCTTCGAAAACGCCATCAAGTGTTCCCCCCAGCTCATTACCGACATCAGATTCGAGCTGAGCAATGACGTCCTCGGGGATGAAATCGGCGTAGATATGAATACAAAAATTCCCTCCGCGCTTGAGGACTTCAGCGTGAGTGTTTTTGTTTTTTATCGAGATGACATCACCTCGAGCCAAATTCAGCGCAAGGCCAGGTGAAGACAACAGCTCATATGTATCCTGCCCCATCGCAATTGCAGGGAGCTCCTCGAATACGGGGCCACCGTCATCTGATACAAACACCTGAATCAGTACAGGCAATTCTTTATCGTCCATATGGCGCTCCACAACTTCCACGTTCGACACACGACATCCCTTCCTTCACGTAACCGCTATTTCCCGCACTCAGGTTACACGACGCGCCCTCAAGATCTACGTTGACATCGGCAAGGTTGCCCCCATTTGAGGTGGCCACATTCTTATGCCCCAAGTGCATGTCATCAGGATTGGTAGAGGTATGTCCACACCGCCAGCACTTGTAAACGCCCACTGGCTTACTTTTATCAATGAGTTTTTTGCGACAAGCCGCCTGCCCTTTTCGACTGCCTCCGCCGACCTTACTCGCAGCGATATCTTGAGGCGATGCTCCAGCGCCGTCTTTTAGGGCGCGCTTGGATGGCGGTTTCTTCACCAGCCCTAAAGGGTCCACCCATTGGGTTGGGTTAGGTGCGTATTGATGAAGGTTTATGCCCCCCATCAGACCTATCGGATCCTTTGAGATGAAGCGACCTACATGGGGGTCGTAGTACCTGTATCGGTTGTAGTGCAAGCCTGTTTCATGATCGTGATACTGACCTTGGAAACGAATTGGATTGTTCAGCCCATGCCGTACTGCTGTAGCTGATGTCTGTTCTTTTGCCTGTCCCCACGCCTTGTATTGAGCGCTCCAGGCGACCTGACCGTCCTGATCGGTAAGCTCCAATGGTGTGCCTAAATGATCACACTGATACCAGGCTAAAGCATCAAACGGTTGTGCTTTGGGTACATGACTCCAAAGCGGGTCATCTTCAAGAGTCTCGCCACCGACATATTCAGGCTGGCTTAACAAATCAATCGAGGCGTGTCTGATCGCTTGAGCCACCGGAACAAACGTGCCGGGTTCATAAACGTAGTGGACTGTGCGGCCAGTTCCCCCATCAATAGGCGCAGGACTGCTTTCCCAGGAAAGATTATCTCCGTCCCACCCGTACAAAGTCAGGCCACAGCCAAGCAAACGCTGAACACGTCCTTGCTCATTTTTATTCCAGTGAGAACCTGCTTCAGGACGATTTCTATAATGGGCGGTTGAATGCTTGTATAGCCGGCGACCCAAGGCGTCGTAGGCGTATTTGACCGAGAGACGATCATCCTCGAAATGAACCAACCTATCGAACAGATCCCATTGCAATCGACTGCGTTGACCATTGTGCCAACGCAGTGTTTGATTGCCGCGATCGTCATATTCGTAATGGGTGCCGACGTATTCCCGTAGCAGATTGTCTACCAACCGACTACGCGTTGGCGCCTGATCAAGAGGCCGCCGTACTTCTGCCACCTTTTCGTCGAGCAGGTTACTGGCAGGATCGAAAGCGAACTTCTCAACCCCGAGGCGGCTTGCTGCACTGATCAGTCTTCCGACTGGATCGTAACGATAGGACAGCGGTCCGCGACGCGTGTCGTTTAGCTCGGTCAACTGGCCGACCGCATCGTATTTGTATTCGCGCTTGAGCAAAGTGGAATTGTCATCACTTCGGCCTAGCAATTGCTCCTGCAGGCGACCTGCCGGGTCCCATTTTTGAGTCTGGCGCAGACGATTGCCTTGATGACGAACGACCTCACGATGTAGGTCATCTCGCTCATAACCGACCAGCTCGTGATCATCCAGTTTCAACGCAAGCAAATGCCCACTGCCGTACGTCAGCCAGCTCACCCGGTGACCATCCGGGCGGGTCGTAGCTACGCACTGATTGAGGGGGTCGTACTCGTGCCTCCAGATTGCAACGAGCGGTGCATCCAGGCTCTGATAATGCTGATGCTCTCTGATCAGATTACCGGCCAAATCATAGAACCACAGCAGCCGGCTTTGGTCATTCGTGGCCAAAACCATGTTGCCATTACCGTCATACGCAAAGGATTCACTCTGAGACGTATTGCCCAAGCTGGCATGGCGTTCTACAAGCCGTCCCATGGGGTCAAACGACATCGAAATGACGCGCTCACCGCTAATGGCTCTCGCCAAACGCCCGCTCTCGGAATCGTACTGATAGCGCGTAGCAACGCCATCGAATCCTTTTTCCTCAAGCAACCTTCCGACAGGGTCATAGTGAAATTGGGTGCGCTGCTCGTTTTCGTTTTCCAGCGCTACAAGACGACCCAGCCGGTCCCAACGGTAGCGAAGCGTTTGCTCGCAGGCGTCTACGCGCTCGGCAATCAACCCGGCAGCGTTATAGCTCCATGTCGTGCAGCGATCCAGACCGTCAATATGGGCAAGAAGACGCCCTTCGGCATCACGCTCGAATCGCTCCTGGGTTTTATCTGGATGAGTAATCAGGGCGATATGTCCAGCCTTGTACTCATACTCGGTGCTTTGTCCTGCTGCATCGGTAAAACAGATCATCTGACCGCGATCGTTGTATTCCCATTCGCTGGTCTTGCCAGAGCAATCGGTATATTTCAGAAGCTGACCAGCATCGTTGTACTCAAGCGCTTTCTCGTTGCCGATTGCGTCCTTGATAGCGATCAACTGACCTGCTTTGTCGTAGGCATACTCCGTCTTGTTTCCAAGCGGATCGACCGACTCCACCAAATTGCCGGCATCATCGTAAGCTCGCTGCCATTGCCCACCTTCTGCATCACTAACCTTGATCAGTTGATTGAGATCATCGTAGGCGTAGTGAGCGACACTGCCGTCGGGACTGATGTGCTCGAGCAAATTACCGCGCTCGTCATAGCTGTATCGATCGGAGGTCCCGTCTGCATGAACGTGACGAATGATGTTTTTTGCGTCATCGCGAAAGAACCACTCTGAACGTTCATCGGGATACCGAATCCGGTAGGTGTAGCCCTTGATGTCGTAGTAGTGCCAAGTCTCGTTGCCATGGGCATCGGTGACATATGTCAGGCGGATGTTTTCGTCCCATTCAAGACGAGTATCGAAACTGCCGTCATCCGCCCACTCGCGCACGGCCTTGGCGTGTGAGGTGTGGCCGTCCCACTCCAGATTCAACCCGCGGCCGGTGCGATCGGTGTATCGAGTCAGCAGATGATGCTGATAGTGATAGCTCCAGGCAGCACCGTTTTCATCCTGTGCCTGGATCAGATCGCCGTGGATGTTGTATTGGTAATTACACAGTTGTCGTACAGGCGCGCCGTCACGGATTTCCCAAAGACCGGCCAACCGCCCATGATCATCAAGCAGGGTTCCGACGTGCAAATGGACCTGCGTTATATCCCCTTGATAGGTGATCAGGTCAGACAATACCAGGGCGTCCCCATGCCGATGCTCATAGTGCAGCATTAGCCCCGCGCCACTGCGCATTTTGACATCCGTCAGCCAGAAGGAACGACCACGACGGACATAGGTTTCTTTGCGCTCGAAACCGAAGCAAACCAGCAGTTGATCCTCACCGGAGCGAACCAGCGTGAGATTCTCAACGGGGTCATAGTGATAGAGGCCTACCTTGGGCAGAGGAAAATCGATACTACGACCGTCGGCTCCAAAGAAAACCAGACCATCGCCCTTGCAGTCGAATCGGGTGGTGAACTCTGTCACCCACCGAGCACCTAGTTCGCCATTGTCAAAGGCATCAAACCGGGAGCTGTAGGTACGCACCCATTCAATAGGAAATGGACCTGGGAGGCTGAAATCGGTATGGCTTAGCGACTCGGAGCCCAACGCGAAGCTAATACTGTTGCAAGTACCCGCGCATGCACCATTTTTCTGGCCATTGGCGTTAGCATTCGCAGGAGCCTGACGGCTGCTGGCTTCGAGCCGGCCTTCACCTGCTTTGCTCTGCGCCTTACTGGTGGCATTAGGTTTAACACTAGCGCTCTGTCCATGTCCTCGGCGTTTACGCCAAGTCACCACAGCACCGCTGAGCATTTGCAACAACCAACCGATGGAGTGCCGCGTTCCCGGGTCACCCAACTTACTCAGTTGGGTTTTGATTTCTGGCCCCATCGCTCTCAATGTGCCGGTGTGCGTCATCACCAGTTTTTTAGCCTGGTCCGGCAGAAGGTTTTTCGCTGCGCTATTGGCAACTCCTTTACCTACGGCTTTGTAGGCACTGAATGCAGCCCCAAAGATATTGCTGATGGCCGCCTTGGGATCGCTAAGCAATTGATTGCCGGCAGCAGTGATTTTCTGACCCGCGGCGCGCGCATCGCCTTTTGCGTCGAGCTTGCCGTTGACGACGGCTTCAAGCCCTTTCGCGATTTCGTTTACCGCGCTTGCCCCCAAGTTCCCGGCATCGGCAAGAATGCCCGAAAGTTTACCTTGGGCCTGTTTTACGAAGTCATCGATCGTGCCGACGATGGTGGCGTTCAAGTGCCCGACCAGCACTTCGATCATAGAATCGCCCAACAACATCTTGGCACTGTTACGCAGTTCCTGACGTACCAAAAACAAGGTCGGGCGCAAACTCATACGAGCAGCAGCCATGGTCGGAGGGGCTGGTAAAACACCGATCAGGTTGATACCCAGGCTGACCCAATCAAGTAACTCCCGCTGCTTGCTTTTGGTAAGCGTGACGATGTCGCCAAGCGCGTCGACCAGCGCCATGATGTTGCCTACAACCGGCAATGACCCGGCGACCCCTTTGATTCGATCGAGCGTGACCACATCACCGCTAATGGATCGCAGCCAGGCATCAAACCGAGCGGCACCACGCCCCACGTCCTGCACATCCAACGTGTTGAGCGGAACGACGGCTACCTGAGGCTCGCGCTTCTTGGCAACGGCAGCTTCAGTCATGACAGCACCTCCCCATTTAACAGGTCAGCTGCCTTAAGCGCTGGTTTGGGCAAGGACGGGGCCGGAA
This sequence comes from Pseudomonas sp. 22085, assembly GCF_052045815.1. Lineage (NCBI taxonomy): Bacteria > Pseudomonadati > Pseudomonadota > Gammaproteobacteria > Pseudomonadales > Pseudomonadaceae > Pseudomonas > Pseudomonas sp. 22085. Next base: position 3,070 of record NZ_JBQEQA010000036.1, on the reverse strand, counting down.
GGCTAGGCAGCTTGCCCGCCTTGCTTGCTGCACTAAGAATGCTCGACGCGCTCGGTGTCGCCGCACTCGCCAGTTTTGGCAAGCCAGCCACTCCGCCTTGTACAGCACCTTTAACCTGTTGCGCCGTTTCCAATGCACCTTGTGCCGTCTGTACAACACTCATCCCTGTCTGGGCCATATCCTTGCCCTTCTCCAGCACATCCCAGCTCTTGCTCGGCAACACTTGAGCAACCATTGCTTGCACTTGGCTTGGAGCTTCGTCCGCGCCCGGCGGATTCAATGGCCACTCCGGTTTGCCGATATAGCTGCCTTCACTCCAGGTATCGGCCGGATCCTTGCCGAACAGCACCCGCGCCGGTCCCGGTGCAGCACCAGAAACGCTCGCAAAGCCCTTACCGTCGAGTTTGCCCTTGATGCTTTTGCCCAACGCATCGATGACTTCGTAATCACCTTCCTTGATGCCTTGGCGTCCGGCGTACTGGTTGAACAATTCGAGGTTGCCCTTGCCCGGTTTCGGCGGTTCCGGAAACACGCCCGCCAAGGACTTCGCCCCGGTGTAGGCGAAGTTCGCCGCATGCGCGGTGTACGGACCGCTGGTGGCGTGGGTGATGCCGCCGGCGTTGTAGGTCGTGGCGCTGCCGCCGCCCTGGATCACCAGTTCGGTCTTGGCGGTGATGGTGATACGGTCGGCATTGGCGGTGATGTTGAGTTTGGCCAACAAGTTGATGCTGTCCTTCAGTGCCTTGACATCGATGTCGCCGGAGGCCGCCACCAGCCGCCAGCCCATACTCTGCACGAACAGGCGCATGCCGCGACTGGCGCTGGCCAGCAGGCGTTTGCCGATGGAGAAACTGGTGTGACCGGTGCTGCTCAGCGCCAGGTGTTCGCCGGTGGCGATGTGGCTGGAGCGCGGTGTGGTCAGGGCGATGCCGGCGGGACTGGCGAGCACCAGATGCGGCTCGGTGAACTCGGGAAATTCATTGGCGGTGAGGTTCGCCGGGCCGCTGCCGAGCACGCCTTGGTGCTGCGCGTGCAAGGCCTTGGCCACGTCGTCCTGATCGCCGGCCTCTTGAGCCTGAAGCTCTTTGGCTTGTGTGGCGAAACCGTCCTGTTGATCGCTGGCCGTGGCCAGACGCTCGGCGGTTTCCGGCAGGTCCTTGTGGTGTTTCGATTCGTTCGGGCGCGGCTCGGTGGTGATCAGCAGACCGGCACCGGCACGCACGGCGCCGTGACGATCAGTTCTTAACTCAAAACCTTCACCCCGAGGCTGACCGCCGCTTGGGCGCGGGTGGGTCAGGTAACCAAGGTTGATCGCACTCGCACCGTGATCACTGCGCAGCGCGATGCTGATCTCGCTGGTGGTGTCGTCGATGCGCAGTTCGTTGGCGCGGCTGCCCTTGTATTCCTTGCTCTTGACCGTAGCAAGGGTCTTGAAGTCCGGCAACTTGTACGGCGGCAGGTTGGCGCCGTGGTACAGGCAACCGGTGATCAGCGGCTGGTCGGGATCGCCTTCGAGGAAGGTGATCAAAACCTCCATGCCGACCCGCGGAATGTTGATCGCGCCAAAGGTTTCGGCGGCCCAGTTCGAGGCCACGCGCATCCAGCAACTGGTTTTGTCGTCGTGTTCGCCTTCGCGGTCCCAGAAGAACTGCACCTTCACCCGACCGTACTGGTCGCAGTAGATCTCTTCGCCCTCGGGGCCGCAGACCACGGCGCTTTGGGTGCCGAGCACTTTCGGTTTCGGGTGATCGAGCGGCGGCCGGTACGGCACGTCCCACGGAATCGCATTGAAGCGGTTGCGGTAGCCCTGGTGGAAATCGTCTTTGTTGTCGGTGGTGTCGCTGGTCACCGACTCTTCGAGCACTTGTGGCTGCTTGCCTTCGTGGAAGATTTCGGTGAGCAGCCACAGGTCGTTCCACGTCGGGTTGGCGTGGTCGGTCAGGGCCAGAAAATGCCCGGTGACCAGAATCGGCTGGTCGCTGTTGCCCTCGGCCAGGCGATAGTCGCTGCGGTGGCGTTCGAGGTTGCGGTTGGCCAGGTGCTTGCCGCGCTCACGATCCACGAAACGGCCCGGGTAGTCGTAATCTTCCAGATCCGGCTGAGCGCTGCTCTTGGCGTCGCTTTCCAGCTCGATCTTCGGTTTGACGAAGTCGTAATCACGCCGCGTGGTGCGGCTGGTGCGGGTCGCCAGACGCAGGCCGAAACGCTTGACCACCGGTTGATCGGCGACCAGCCCGGAGTCCTGTTGATAGGCCACCGGCGCCAGTTTCGGGAACACCGTCTGGTCATCGCCGAACATCAGTTTGTGGCCGCTGGAGGTGTGCTGGAAATGGTAGTGAATCCCCTCCTCCTCACACAGGCGCTGGACGAAATGCAGATCGCTTTCGTCGTACTGCACGCAGTAGATGCGCTCCGGGTAAATCGCGCTCAACTGAAAGTGATAGTCGCTGGCGAGAATGCCGTGTTCTTCCAGCACCTTGCTGATGATCTGCTGCACGGTCATCTGCTGGAAGATGCGCTGATTGACCCGATGCGCGAGGTACGACAGCTGCGGGCGCAGGGAGATTTTGTAGCGCGTCAGGCGCTTGCCGGCCTCGCCTTGGGCGATGCTGTAGATCAGCCCGTGAATCCCCGTGCCGCTGGGCGACAGCTGCAGGAACGCGAGTTTGTGCAGCAGGCTTTCAAGGTTGATCGAGGCCTTCTCACTGACCAGTTCCAGTTCGAACTCGAAGGGGGTGTTGAGCGCCTCTTTCCCGGTGAACGACAGCACCTGGAAATCGCTGTCCGCGCCATCGATGGTCAGATTGAAATGAGGCTGATTGGCCGGTGAGAACATCCCTTGTTCCTCGCGCAATTCTGCGACGCGCAACAGCCCTCAAGGGGCTATAGGCAAAAAAATTTTTAGAGGTGAGTGCGCCCCGACCGGTCTTGCCGGCCGGAGCGGTACAACGATCAGCCGAAATTAAACGACTGGAGCACGCCAGTCATCGGAACCCGAAGTACCGGATACTTCGTGGGTCCAGGTGATTTTGCGGTAGGTGAACTGCACTTCTTCCAGGTGGGTGAAGTG
>NZ_JBQEQA010000035.1:0-30464 GCF_052045815.1 Pseudomonas sp. 22085 | reverse complement strand
GAGATTCTATGTTGCAGGGGAACCCTGCAACCTTAAATTGGGTTGGTATTCGCTCTGATTTTTCATGAGGGCGAATGCCACCCGGCAAAGCTTACGGGCGAGGATGACCAAAGCCTGAGTTCTGGCTAGACCTCTTGCCAGATAGGATTCATAGAACGGTTTCCAAACAGGGGACCGACAAGCTGCCATAGCTGCATTGTGTGCAAGACGCCGTAATTCTCCGTCACCTTTTTTGCTCAAGTGGCGAGGACTGTGTTTCTTGCCTGAGTCCTTTGCCTTCAAATCCATTCCCAGAAAGGCGATGAACGCATCGGCGCTGGCGAACTCACCTCGCATATACGTAGTTGCCAAGCCCGTTGCCGTGAGTTCACCAATCCCTTCAATCGCTTTGCAGCGTCTGATGTTTTCGCTAATGCCGGCCTCTTGGCTGACTTTGCGGAGTAATTCCTGAATGGCTTGATCAAGCTGTTTGAAATGCTCCAACCCACGGGCCAAAAGATCTTCAAGGAGAGGTTCGTTTGACCAGCTCAGCATGATACTGACTCGGGCCTTCATCAGCTGCGCACGCTTGTTAAGCAGACTTTTCAACACCGTGTAGTGCCGTGGTGGTGGGCTCCAGACCCGCAGCCGGTGCTGTTCACTGGTTAGATAACGCGCCAGAAGACGTGCATCACAAGGGTCGGTTTTTGCACGCTGACCGATGCTTTCGCGGTAATGGCTCACCCGGTAAGGGTCCACGACGTAAACCCGATGCCCCATACCATGGGCCAGTTCGGCCGTGTCCAGGTGGTAGAGATTAGTGGCTTCCAGAGCGATCGAGCTTTGTGCGGGCAAGGTCTTCAGCCAACGACCTACAGACGTGCGGTCATTGTTGATGACCTGGGTAATTTCCAGATCTTCGCGATAAACAACGATTTCGGCCTTGGCCACATCGACACCAATCACCGTTGGCGAGGTAAGGATTGTCATGACGAATCCTCGGAGCTAGGGTTTAAGAGCTTGTCGGGGTCTACCGTAGCGCTGGCTTGCCTCTATCGTCGGTTTTACCGATGAATTCCTTATCGGCGCTTTAGGTAGAAAGGGCGGGACGAGAAGTCTCCCACGGTCCGTACTGGCTAGAGTCGGAATCGAGCTTTTAGTCCCGCCCACCCCTTCAAGTCTAAACATACAAGCGGGCTTGCTCGCGAAGGCGTCGTGCCAGTCAGCATCTTATTGAGCTGATACACCGCATTCGCGAGCAAGCCCGCTCCCACAGGGGATAGATCTCAGGGGTGGGGAAGGCGTTCGAGGCCGACGAACGGGCAGGCTGCGAGAAGATCTGAAAGGGTGCGGCCATCGGCCAGATGCAGATCCTCGGGCGCCAGTTCGGCCAAAGGATAGAGAACGAATGCGCGCTCCTGCATGTGGTAATGCGGGACTTTGAGTCGCGGCTCGTCGATCAGTCGATCACCGAACAGCAGAATGTCCAGATCCAGCGTGCGCGGGCCCCAGCGCTCCAGGCGTTCGCGGCCCTGATCGTTTTCGATTGCCTGCAAGGCATCAAGCAGATCCAGCGGGGCGAGCGCGCTGTCGAGCGCGGCAACCGCGTTGGTGTAACGCGGTTGGCCCGGCAGCAGTGAGTCGCTTTGGTAGAAGGCAGACACACCGACCAGTTCGGTGTCGGGCAATTGCCCCAGCGCGTCGACCGCGCTGCGCAGTTGTTCGGCCGGGTCAGCCAGGTTGCTGCCCATGCCGATGTAGATGCGTTCCATGCCTTATTCGCCCGTGGCGCTCGGTGCGCCGGCGCGCTTGCGCTTGGAACCGCTGCTGCGGCGACGCTTGCGCGGTGCGCCACTGGCGTCATCACCCTTGCCGCTCAGGTCGCGGATCATGTCGCGACGTTCGCTGTCGTTGGCGTCCTGATAATCGGTCCACCACTCGCCCAGGCCATCGGTCTGCTCGCCAGCGCTTTCACGCAGCAGCAGGAAGTCGTAGCCGGCGCGGAAGCGCGGATTGTCCAGCAGCAGGTCGGCGCGTTTGCCGCTGCGGCGTGGCAGGCGTTCCTGCATGTCCCAGATCTCGCGGATCGGCATGGTGAAGCGTTTTGGAATCGCGATGCGCTGGCACTGTTCGGCGATCAGTTCGTGAGCGCCTTCCTGCATCGCCGGAATCGGCGGCATGCCGCGCTCTTGCAGACGCAACACGCGGGCCGGCAGGGCAGGCCACAGCAGCGCGGCGAACAGGAACGCCGGGGTCACCGGTTTGTTCTGCTTGATCCGCAGGTCGGTGTTGGTCAGGGCTTCGCTGATCAGCGTGTGGGTGTATTCCGGGTTGTGTTCCAGCGCATCGGCACTGGCCGGGAACAGCGGCGCGAACAGTTGCAGGTCGACCAGCATCTCGAAGGTGATGGCGCCATGACCGGAGAGGAACAGCTTGAGCACTTCCTCGAACAGGCGGGCCGACGGGATCTCGCGCAGCATCGGCGCCAGTTCGCGGATCGGCTGGACGGTGTGCTTCTCGATACCGAAATTGAGCTTGGCGGCGAAACGCACGGCCCGCAGCATCCGCACCGGGTCTTCCTGGTAACGCTGCTTCGGGTCGCCGATCAGACGGATCAGGTGATTGCGGATGTCGTGCACGCCGTTGGCGTAATCGAGGATGCGTTCGCTGACCGGATCGTAATACAGCGCGTTGATGGTGAAGTCGCGGCGTTGCGCGTCTTCTTCCAGGGTGCCGTAGACGTTGTCACGCAGAATGCGCCCGCTCTCGTTGCGCGAAGACTGGTTGCTGTCTTCGTCGTCTTCGTTTTGCGGGTGATTGGCGCGGAAGGTCGCGACTTCGATGATTTCGCGACCGAAATGGATGTGTACCAGCTTGAAGCGGCGGCCGATGATCCGCGCATTGCGGAATTCGGCACGAACCTGCTCGGGGGTGGCGCTGGTGGCGACGTCGAAGTCTTTGGGCGTGATGCCCAGCAGCATGTCTCGCACGCAACCGCCAACCAGGTAGGCCTGGTAGCCGGCGCCCTGCAGACGTTCGACGATGTTGACCGCGTACCGGCTGAATTGCGCCTTCTGCAGCGAATGTTGGCCGCTGTTGAGGACTTCAGGCGTGCTACGGATGTGTTGCGTACGACGCAGGGGAGTTCGGAATGACTGGAACAGCTTCTTCAGCATGGGATGCACTGTTTGAAGGAATGTTCGGCCATACCAGAGAATGACCGCATGATGGGCCGGGATTCTAGCATTTAGTCGAGGGATGGTGTAGGACGCTGCCGTTTTGCGCTGCAAGCCGCAGGCTAGAGGGGGTGGGGATGCGTCAGAAGGGGGAATTTGCCGGGAAGAATAAACTACAAGGGGAGCCGAAGCTCCCCAAGAAGTAGTTGCGTGCTCTTTTTATTATTGATTCGGGCTTCTTGTTTTTGTTGAGTGCCCTCGCCATGAAGCTTTTCCTTCATGACCCTCCCAATCGGGAGCCAAGAGCAAACGGATTGCTTTGGTCGCTGTGTTGCAGTGATCTTGCGATCCAACCAGTACAGGCTCTGTCTTAAGACAGTTTTTGTTGTTCTCGGCCTGGTCGTGGGGCTAGCCCCAAATACAACGCCTCTCCAAAAGAATCAGTTAGCTGCGCCTCTCGCCGTCTTGTTTTTATTGTGCGTGAGTCGATTCGTCTTATTTTTATTGTCTTGTGCATTGCTTGTTATTGTTCTTGTACCAAACATATAGCAGGTGCCGTGCCAACTTTTGCTAACCCCAATAAAACAAGGGGTTAGGTCGATATAGCCGTTTTCGCAGGGCGAAAAAAAGCCGGGGTTTCGTTACCGATAACCCCGGCTTCTGTTACGTGAAAAGACTGAGGTAACAGTTTTTTCACCTCTTCAACGGTAACCCGCACACTCGACAGGTAACGTTCAGCTCTCGCTGGCGACCCCGGTCTTGCGCCGTGGAATGCCCAGACGCTGACGACGCTCCCACAGGCATTTGCGGCTGACGCCCAGTTTGCGCGCCAGTTCGGTCTCGGTCATGTGGTCCTGATGCTCGAGCACGAAATGCTGGAAGTAGTCTTCCAGTGACAGGTCTTCGGTCGGCTCGTGGCTGCTATTGCTGGCGTTACCGGCCGGTTGCGCCGGCAGGCCGATGAATTCGTCGTCCTCCAGATCACCCAGCTCGATGTCGATGCCCAGCAGGTCGGCAGAGATTTCCGGGCTTTCGCTCAGAATCACGGCGCGCTCGACGGCGTTTTCCAGCTCCCGCACATTACCCGGCCAGGAATAGTGCCGGATCGCCTGTTCGGCATCGGCGGCAAATTTCAGGTCGGTGCGGTTGATGCGTGCGCTCTGACGAGCGAGGAACGCATTGGCGATTTCGTTGACGTCGGCGCCGCGTTCGCGCAGGGCCGGCAGTTTCAACGCGATCACGTGCAGGCGGTAGTACAAGTCTTCACGGAACTGGCCGATTTTCGCCAGGCTCTTGAGGTCGCGGTGGGTCGCCGCGATCAAGCGAACATCGACCTTTTGCGACTGGACCGAGCCCACCCGGCGAATTTCGCCTTCCTGCAACACGCGCAGCAGGCGAGCCTGGGCTTCCAGCGGCAACTCGCCGATTTCGTCGAGGAACAGCGTGCCGCCGTCCGCCGCTTCCACCAGACCGGCGCGACCGGCGCTGGCACCGGTGAACGCACCTTTCTCGTGGCCGAACAGTTCGGACTCGATCAGGCTTTCCGGAATGGCGGCGCAGTTCACCGAGATCATCGGTGCCTTGGCGCGTTTCGACAGGTTATGCAGGGCACGGGCCACCAGCTCTTTACCGGTACCGGACTCACCCTGGATCAATACGTTGGAATCGGTCGGCGCGACTTTACGGATCTTGCCGTAAAGATCCTGCATCGGCGGACACGAACCGATGATGCCGATCTCGCCATTGCTGTTGTCGATGGCGGATTTGCCGCTGCCATTGGCCGATTTCGCGGGAGCTGCTTCGCCGGCAGCAGGCGCCGACTGGCGATCGCGCAGGATCCGCGCGACAGCCTGAAGCATTTCATCGTGGTCGAAAGGCTTGGCGATGTAATCCACCGCGCCCATCTTCATCGAGTCGACCGCCGAGCGCAGACTGGCGTAGCTGGTCATGATCAGCACCGGTGTGCCCTGGCCGAGCTTGATCAGCTCGGTGCCGGGAGCGCCCGGCAGGCGCAGGTCGCTGACGATCAGATCGAATGTGGGAATACTGAAGCGTTCTTGTGCTTCCTGCACTGAACCGGCTTCGCTGACCTGGTACTGGTTGCGTTCCAGCAGGCGGCGCAAGGCGGAGCGGATAATGGTTTCGTCTTCGACGATCAAAATGTGCGGCATTGATTCGATACTCTCGACGGTCTCAGTTCACAGCGGACGTCGCTTCGACATGGCGCGGCAATGTCACCCGGATACGGGTGCCGCGCTGGCTCTGAACATCAGCCGGGCTGTCGATGGTGATTTGTCCATAATGCTCTTCAACGATGGAATAGACCAGTGCAAGGCCCAGACCGGTGCCTTCGCCAGGATCCTTGGTGGTGAAGAAGGGTTCGAACAATCGGTCCATGATGCTCGACGGAATACCGCTGCCTTCGTCTTCGACGATCAGATCGACCGTGTGTTCGCCGGCTTCGCTCTTGACCCGCACCGCACTGCCGGCAGGCGAGGCGTCACGGGCGTTGGAGAGCAGATTGATCAGCACCTGGGCGAGCCGCTGCGGATCGCCTTCGACCCAGTGGTCGGGATCGCACAGGTTGTAGAACTGGACTTCGAAATTGCGCCGGTTGAGGGCCAGCAGGCCGATGGCGTCCTGGGCGACTTCCGCCAGACAGACGGGCTCGTCGCTGTGCTGATGGCTGCCGGCGTGGGCGAAGCTCATCAGCGACTGGACGATGCGTGACACGCGTTTGGTCTGTTCGAGGATCTGGCCGCTGATTTCCGTCAGCTCACCGTCCTCTTCGCGCTCTTCGCGCAGGTTTTGCGCAAGGCAGGCGATGCCGGTGATCGGGTTGCCAATTTCGTGGGCCACACCCGCCGCGAGTCGGCCGATGCTGGCCAGGCGCTCGGAGTGCACCAGTTTGTCTTCGAGCATCTGGGTTTCGGTCAGGTCTTCCACCAGCAACACCAGGCCGCTGTTGCCCGGTGCCAGCGGCTCGTCGATTGCCGCTTTGTGCAGGTTCAGCCAACGGGTCTGGCCGTCGAGGGCCAAATGCTGTTTGTGCAAATGCTCGTCCGGCAGATGGATGAAGCCTTGCAGCAGATCTTTCCACGGATTGGCGATGGTACTCAGGCGCGAGCCGACGACCCGTTGCGCAGCAATTCCGGTCAGTTCTTCCATGGCCTTGTTCCACATCAGGATCTCCTGATCCTTGGCCAGCGAGCAGACGCCCATCGGCAGTTCCTGCAGGGTCTGGCGGTGGTAGCGGCGCAGGGCATCGAGTTCGGCAGCCAGACCGGTCAGGCGCGAGTGGTAATCCTCGAGGCGGCTTTCGATGAAGTGGATGTCTTCGGTGACGTAGTTTTCGCCGCCGGCCTTGTAGGGCAGGAAGGTTTCCACCATGTCCTGGGCGACGCTCGGACCCATCAGGCCGGAAAGGTTGGCTTCGATCCGGTCGCGCAGGCGGCGCAAGGCATAAGGGCGGCGCTCGTCGAAGGGCAGATAAAGGTCGCGCAGGGCCTGCTCGACTTCTTTCTGCGCAGCCTTGGCGCCCAGCGGTTTGGCCAGTTGCGTGGCGAATTCCTGCGGCGAAGCGGCGTGCAATTCGCGGCGTTGCGGGCGTCGCACGTTGTCCACCGCGCAGGCTTCGGCGGCGCTGGCCTCTTCGGGGCTGGCATTGGTGAACAAAGAAATCAGGGTGAACATCAGGACGTTGGCCGCCAGCGAGGCGATGGCCGCCATGTGCCAACTGGTGTCGTCCAGCACGTAGATCATGTTCAGCAGCGGAATATAGAAACCCTGCAGATTGCCGACCAGCGGCAACAGCATGGTCACCACCCACACCACGATCCCCGCCAGAAGACCGGCGATAAAGCCGCGGCGATTGGCGGTCGGCCAGTACAGCACTGACAACACGCCCGGCAGGAACTGCAGGGTCGCGACGAAGGCGACGATGCCGAGGTTGGCCAGGTCCTGCTCGGCGCCCAGCATCAGATAGAAGCAGAAACCGGCCATGATGATCGCGACGATCAGCGCCCGGCGGGTCCATTTCAGCCAGCGATAGATGTTGCCCTCGGCCGGCGGCTGGTAGAGCGGCAGCACCAGATGGTTCAGGGCCATGCCCGACAGGGCCAGCGTGGTGACGATGATCAGGCCGCTGGCCGCCGACAGACCGCCGACATACGCCAGCAACGCCAGCGACTTGCTGTTGGCGGCGATGCCGATGCCGAGGGTGAAGTATTCCGGATTGGTGGTGGCCCCGAGTTTCAGGCCGGCCCAGAGAATCAGCGGCACCGCCAGGCTCATCAACAGCAGGAACAGCGGCAGGCCCCAGCTTGCGCTGACCAGCGAGCGCGGGTTGAGGTTTTCGGTGAAAGTCATGTGATACATGTGCGGCATCACGATCGCCGAGGCGAAAAACACCAGCAGCAACGTGCGCCACGGGCCTTCCTGCAATGGCGTGTGCAGGGCGGCAAGGGCGGTCTGATTCTGCAGCAGCCACAGTTCAAGCTGTTGCGGGCCGTCGAATACGCCGTACAGCGCATAGAGGCCGACGCCACCGAGGGCCGCCAGTTTGATCACCGATTCGAAGGCAATCGCGAACACCAGCCCTTCGTGCTTTTCACGGGTGGCGATGTGACGGGAGCCGAAGAAAATCGTGAACAGGATGATCAGCGCACAGAACGCCAGGGCCACGCGGTTCTGTACCGGTTCGCCGGTGAGGATGCCGATCGAGTCGGCCACGGCCTGGATCTGCAACGCCAGCAACGGCAAGACGCCGATCAGCATGAAAATTGTGGTCAGCGCACCGGCCCAGGTGCTGCGGAAGCGGAAGGCGAACAGGTCCGCCAGCGACGACAGTTGATAAGTGCGGGTGATCTTGAGGATCGGATACAGCAGCACCGGCGCCAGCAGAAACGCCCCGGATACCCCGAGATAACTGGACAGAAAACCGTAGCCGTACTGATAGGCCAGACCGACCGTGCCATAGAACGCCCACGCACTGGCATAGACCCCCAGCGACAGGGTGTAGGTCAACGGATGGCGAATGATCGCCCGCGGGATCATGCCCCGTTCACTGATCCAGGCCACGCCGAACAACGCGGCCAGGTAGGCGGCGCTGATCAGCAGCATCTGGGTCAGGCTAAAGCTCATCGGCATCTTTTTGGCTCTGCAGGATGAAGGTCACGACAATCAGGATCAGCCAGAGCAGATAAGGGCGATACCAGGCGCCCGTGGCGTCGATCCACCAATCCATGATGGCGGGAGAAAACAGGTAGATCCCCACGACCAGAAGCAGGACCAAGCGATAGATGTACATCCCGGCCTCTCTTTTTTATGCGCGTGCCCGAAAACGTGCGGCGATGGTAACGGATGGGCGCGCCACTGCAAGTGTCGTCACAGCAGTTGCGCTTCGGGCAGGGTCAGTGTGCGCGGGATCTTCGTCGCGTCCCAGTGGGCACTACCCCATTTCAGCAGCTCTTGCGGCGAGGCGTGGGCCAGTTCGGGCCCCGGGTTTTGCCCCAGTGCACGCAAGGCCCGCAGCAGCAATGGCGTGGCCTGATCGGCTTCCAACGGTGGCGAGCGATAGGATTTGCCGAGCTTGTTACCGTCCGGTTGGGTAATCAGTGGCAGATGCAGATAGCGCGGTTGGCGCAGGCCCAGCAGTTCCTGCAGATAGAGCTGGCGCGGCGTGGAGTCAAGCAGATCGGCGCCGCGCACGATGTCGGTGATGCCTTGCCAGGCGTCGTCCAGTACCACCGCCAGTTGGTAAGCGTAGAGGCCGTCGCGGCGGCGGATCACGAAATCACCCACGTCGCGGCCCAGATGCTGGCGGTATTCGCCCTGCACCCGGTCGATGAAGTGGTATTCCAGCTCCGGCACGCGCAGGCGAATCGCCGCGTCTTCCTGGCCATGGCCGGCATTGCGGCACAGCCCAGGATAAATGCCGTGGTACGGCTCCAGTTGTTTGCGCGAACAGGTGCAGGCGTACGCCAGGCCGTGATTGAACAGGCTGTCGAGCACTTGGGCGTAGGCCTCGTGCCGGTCGCTCTGGCGAACCATCTCGCCGTCCCATTCGAAGCCATAGCTTTCCAGCGCCTTGAGAATCGCCGCTTGCGCGCCCGGCTCTTCGCGAGGCGGATCGAGGTCTTCCATGCGCACCAGCCAGCGGCCGCCCACCGAGCGTGCGTCCAGATAAGAGGCCAGGGCGGCGACCAGCGAACCGAAGTGCAGGTGTCCGCTGGGGGTCGGGGCGAAGCGGCCAATGTAGGCGGGGGAGGAGTTGGCAGTCATGAGGGCGATGTTACTTGAAGAGTAAAAAACGGCAGAAACAAAAACGGAGCGTTCGCACGCTCCGTTTTTCGTTCAGGTAGGGATTATTTGCCGACCTGCTTTTCCTTGATTTCCGCCAGGTTCTTGCAGTCGACACACATGTCGGCAGTCGGACGGGCCTCGAGGCGCTTGACGCCGATCTCGATGCCGCAAGAGTCGCACCAGCCGTACTCTTCGTCTTCGATCAGTTGCAGGGTCTTGTCGATCTTCTTGATCAGTTTGCGCTCGCGGTCGCGGGCGCGCAGCTCGAGGGCGAACTCTTCTTCCTGACTGGCACGGTCGGCCGGATCAGGAAAGTTGGCCGCTTCGTCTTTCATGTGATCAACAGTGCGGTCGACTTCCTGCATCAAGTCGAGTTTCCACTTGGTCAGGATCTTGGTGAAATGCGCACGCATAGGCGCGCCCATGTACTCTTCGCCCTCTTTAGGGACGTAAGGTTCGAAACCGCTGAGTGTCTGACTTGCCTGTTGCTTTGCTTGGGTGGGCATGAAATGGACCGCCTCTACTCTTGTAATCCATTGCGCAGGATTGCTCCATCACCGACACCTGCCGGCCCTGCGGCTGCAAGCGGGCGAACTTACCAGATCAATTCGACCCGCGCTACTCCCGGATGTCGAGCGCGTGGCCGAGGGGACTTGCAAATGTTTGCCAAGCCATGTCCGGCGGTGCTGCAAACCTGCTCAATCACTGATTTTAGTCAATCCTGGAGCGTACGCGCGGGTCGTTACAGTCCAGTGTTCTTGAGGCTGTGACCGCTGCGGGTTCTCGCTCGTTCCGGCAGATGGGTAGAATCGTTTCTTTTCCCCCGTTGAAGGAAGGCCAATGGCTCAGCCCTACAGTGCGCGCAGTCGTGCGATCGAACCGTTCCATGTCATGGCGTTGCTGGCGCGGGCCAATGAATTGCAGGCCGCCGGCCACGACGTGATCCACCTGGAAATCGGCGAACCGGACTTCACTACCGCCGAACCGATCATCCGCGCCGGCCAGCAAGCCCTGACGGCGGGGAAAACCCGCTATACCGCAGCCCGTGGCATTCCCGAACTGCGTGAGGCGATTTCCGGCTTCTATCAGACGCGCTACGGCCTGAACATCGATCCTCGACGGATTCTCATCACCCCCGGCGGTTCCGGGGCGTTGCTGCTGGCTAGCGCGTTACTGGTGGATCCGGGCAAGCACTGGCTGCTGGCTGACCCTGGCTATCCTTGCAACCGACACTTTTTGCGGTTGGTCGAAGGCGCGGCACAGCTTGTACCGGTGGGCCCGGACGTTCGCTATCAACTGACGCCGGACCTGGTGGCACGCCACTGGGATCACGACAGCGTCGGTGCGCTGGTCGCCTCGCCAGCCAACCCGACCGGTACGATTCTGACCCGCGATGAGCTGGCCGGGTTATCCACAGCCATCAAGGCCCGTCACGGGCATCTGGTGGTGGACGAGATCTACCATGGCCTGACTTACGGCACCGACGCCGCCAGTGTGCTGGAAGTGGACGACAGTGCCTTTGTCCTCAACAGTTTCTCCAAATATTTCGGCATGACCGGGTGGCGCCTCGGCTGGCTGGTGGCGCCGGATGCGGCCGTCAGTGAGCTGGAAAAACTCGCGCAGAACCTCTACATCAGTGCGCCAAGCATGGCCCAGCATGCGGCGCTGGCCTGTTTCGAGCCGGACACCATCGCGATTCTCGAAGAGCGCCGCGCCGAATTCGGCCGTCGCCGTGACTTCCTGCTGCCGGCATTGCGGGAGCTGGGCTTCAACATTGCCGTAGAGCCGGAAGGCGCGTTCTATTTGTATGCCGATATCAGCCAGTTCGGCGGCGATGCCTTCGCGTTCTGCCGACATTTCCTTGAAACCGAACATGTAGCCTTCACGCCGGGGCTGGACTTCGGCCGCTATCAGGCCAGTCATCACGTGCGCTTTGCTTACACGCAAAACCTCCCACGCCTACAGGAAGCGGTAGAGCGTATCGCCCGTGGCTTGAAGAGCTGGCAAGGCTGATGCGCTTTCATCCTCCGCTCGAAGAAGGCCGGTTGATCCGGCGATACAAGCGTTTTCTCGCCGATATCGAAACCGTTGGCGGCGAATTGCTGACCATTCACTGCCCGAACACCGGCTCGATGCTCAATTGCCAGGTCGAGGGCGGGCAGGTCTGGTTCAGTCGCTCCACAGATCCGAAACGCAAACTGCCCGGTACTTGGGAAGTCGGTGAAACCCCGCAGGGCCGGCTGTTTTGCGTGAACACCGGACGCGCCAACGCACTGGTCGAAGAAGCCTTGCAGGCCGGTGTCATCAGCGAATTGAGCGGGTTTACCGGGCTCAAACGCGAGGTGGCGTACGGGCAGGAAAAGAGCCGGATCGATTTTCGCCTCGACTACCCGACGGGCCCGGCGTACGTGGAAGTGAAAAGTGTCACGCTGGGTTTCGACGGCACGGCGGTCGCGGCATTTCCCGATGCAGTGACCGATCGTGGCGCCAAGCATTTGCGTGAGCTGGCGCATCTGGCCCGGGACGGGATTCGCGCGGTGCAGTTGTACTGCGTCAATCTCACGGGTATCGAAGCGGTGCGTCCTGCCGAGGAAATCGACTTCGCCTACGCCGCTGCGCTGCGTGAGGCAGTGGCGTGCGGGGTCGAAGTCCTGGCGTACGGCGTGCGGTTGAGCCATGAAGAAATGGTGATCGACCGGCGCCTGGACGTGCTGCTCAACGGTTAAACATCGATCCACAGCCCTTGCGCGTCTTCACGGCAAGGGATGGCCGTCAGCGATTGCCCGGCGCAGGGGCCGGCGACGCATTCACCGTCCTCGATCAGAAACAGTGCACCGTGGGTCGCGCACTGGATCAGGCTGTTGCTCGGGTCGAGAAACTGGTCGGGGTGCCATTCCAGGCCGACGCCCCGATGCGGGCAGCGATTGAGGTAGACATACGCCTGCCCCGCACGGCGCACGGCCAACAGTTTTTTCCCGTCGATATCGAAACCGCGACTGCCGCCTTCAATCAGATCGGCACCCGCGCAAAGAAACTTCATGGCTATCCTCAGTGTCGGCTCGTGTCCGGATATGTCCGAGCTTGACGTTCAAATGCAAACAATTATCAAATGGCCGCCTTCGCCCGTGGCGAGGTGAGCGCTGCCGAGGATACTTGGCCTGCCGTTCCGATGCCCGGGAAAACCTTTCAAGGAAGCTGTCTATGCGCCTGAGTACCCGCGTTGCCTTGCTGTGTGTCGGACTTTTGGTCAGCCACCAGGCTGCAGCGGCCGAGTTGCCGCAACGTTGGGTCAGCGCTGGCGGCGCCTTGTCGGAGTGGGTGAGTGCACTGGGGGGGGAAGCCAAACTGGTGGGGGTCGACACCACCAGCCAGCATCCGCAGTCCCTCAAGTCGCTGCCGAGCATCGGCTACCAGCGCAGCCTGTCGGCCGAAGGCATTCTCAGCCTGCGCCCGGACATCCTGATCGGCACCGAAGAAATGGGCCCGCCGCCAGTGATCTCGCAGGTGCGCAGCGCCAAGGTGCAGGTGGAATTGTTCTCGGCTCAGCCGGATCTGCCGACGCTGGAGAAAAACGTCACCCATCTGGGGCAGTTGCTGGGCGCGGAAAGCCAGGCCGTGCAGCTGCTGCAACGTTATCAACAACAACTTGATGCGCAAAAGGCGCGTGTGGCGCAAGCGCAGACTAAACAGAAAGCGCCGGGCGTGCTGTTGCTGCTCGGACATGCTGGCGGCAAGCCGCTGATCGCCGGCAAAGACACCGCCGCCGATTGGCTGCTGCAACAAGCGGGCGGGCACAACCTTGCGACCCACACCGGTTACAAGCCGTTTTCCGTGGAGTCCCTGGCCAGTCTCGATCCTGAAGTGCTGGTGTTCGCTGACCGTGCGCTGACCGGCGAGGCGGCGAAAGCGGCGCTGTTCAAGGAAAACCCGATCCTCAATTCCAGCCGTGCGGCCAAGACCGGACGCGTGCTGGAACTGGATCCGACGCTGCTGGTCGGCGGGCTCGGGCCGCGTTTGCCGGCTGCGCTGAAGACCCTGTCTGACGGTTTCTATCCGGTCAAGAGCGGCCAATGACCACGCTGGTCAAACCCCGTGGCTTGTTTATCGGCCTGATCCTGCTGTGTCTGCTGGCGATCTGGTTGTCGCTGGCGCTGGGGCCGGTCAGTCTGCCGATGTTCGATACCTTGCGCGCTGCCCTGCGCATGATCGGTGTGCCGCTGGCGCCGGACGGGTTGGAGCAGGCTGAACTGATTCTCGGGCAGATTCGTCTGCCGCGTACGCTGCTCGGGTTGGCAGTTGGCGGTGTGCTGGCGCTGTCCGGGGGGGCGATGCAGGGGCTGTTTCGCAATCCGCTGGCCGATCCGGGATTGGTCGGCGTCTCGAGCGGCGCGGCGTTGGGCGCGGCGGTGGCGATTGTCGGTGGTTCGTTTTTTGGCGGATTGCCGGAGTGGTTCGGGCCTTACCTGCTGTCGGTGTGTGCGTTTCTCGGTGGCCTTGGTGTAACGGCGTTGGTCTATCGACTAGGCCGCCGTAATGGGCAGACGAATGTTGCGACCATGTTGCTGGCGGGTATCGCTCTGACGGCGTTGGCCAGCTCGGCGGTGGGGCTGTTTACCTATCTGGCCGACGACGCGACATTGCGCACATTGACCTTCTGGAACCTGGGCAGCCTCAACGGTGCAAGTTATGCGCGATTGTGGCCGTTGCTGATCATCACCGCCGGTGTTGCACTGTGGCTTCCGCGTCGGGCGAAGGCGCTAAATGCGTTGCTGCTCGGCGAATCGGAAGCCGGGCATCTGGGAATCGATGTCGAACGGCTCAAGCGCGAGCTGGTGTTTTGCACGGCGCTGGGTGTCGGTGCGGCGGTGGCGGCGGCAGGGATGATCGGTTTTGTCGGGCTGGTGGTGCCGCATCTGGTGCGCTTGCTCGCCGGGCCGGATCACCGGGTATTGCTGCCGGCGTCGGTGCTGGCCGGCGCCAGTCTGTTGCTGCTGGCAGATCTGGTGGCGCGGCTGGCGCTGGCGCCGGCGGAGCTGCCGATCGGCATCGTCACCGCGTTCATCGGTGCGCCGTTCTTTCTTTATCTGTTGCTGCGAGGGCGTGCCTGATGCTGCGTGCGCACAACCTGCACATCCGCCGTGGCCGCAAGACCGTTCTGGCCGACGTCAGCCTGCAACTCGAACCGGGCGAACTGCTTGGCGTGCTGGGGCCGAATGGCGCCGGCAAAAGCACTTTGCTCGGTGCGTTGTGCGGTGAGCTGAGTGCGCACGAAGGGGAAGTGCTGCTGGACGGTGAGGCATTGAGCCATTGGGGCGGCACTCAGCGCGCTCAGCGGCTGGCGGTGTTGCCACAGGTGTCGACCCTGGATTTCGCCTTTCGTGTTGAGGAAGTGGTCGGCATGGGGCGTCTGCCTTATCAGAGCGGACGGGTGCGCGATGACCAGATCGTCGCTGCCGCATTACGGGCCGCCGATGCCGGACACCTGAGTGGCCGCAGTTATCTGGCCTTGTCCGGCGGCGAGCGTCAGCGGGTGCATCTGGCGCGGGTGCTGGCGCAACTTTGGCCGGGGCAGGCGGGGCAGACTCTGCTGCTTGATGAGCCGACCTCGATGCTCGATCCGTTGCATCAACACACGACGCTGCAAGCGGTGCGCGAATTTGCCGATCGCGGCGCGGCGGTGCTGGTGATCCTGCATGATCTGAATCTGGCGGCGCGCTATTGTGATCGGATCCTGCTGCTGGAAGGCGGGCGGCCGGTCGCACTGGATACACCTGAGCAGGTATTGCGTCCGGAATCGCTGAAGGCGGTTTTCGGTCTGGAAGTATTGGTGCAGCAGCACCCGGAGCGCGGGCATCCGCTGATCATCGCCCGCTGATTTCATCATCGAGGTGAGGGTATGCGCGGGATTTTGCTGTTGGCGGTGTTGTGGCTTGCGGGTTGCCAGCATGTTGCGGTGCCGCCGGTCGTTGGCGAGATCCGTGATCTGCGGAGTGGCGAGAGTCTGACGGCACAACAGTTACTGACGCAACTGAGCAGACCGTCGCGGCTGATCATTGGCGAACAGCACGACAACGCCGATCACCATGCCCTTCAATTGTGGTTGTTGCAGAACCTCGAAGAAAAGCGCCCCCAAGGCAGTCTTCTGCTGGAAATGCTGACGCCCGATCAACAGTCGCGGGTTGATGACGTGCGCCATGCCGCAACGCTACCGGCCGATCTCCCTGCTGCATTGGCCTGGCAGGACGGTTGGGACTGGAATCTCTACGGACCGATTGTGCGGTTTGCCCTGACGCAACCCGGGCCGTTACTGGCGGCCAACCTCGATAACATCGAAATTCGCGCGTTCTATCGCGATCCTCCGGTTCTGAGCGGCGAGCGCAGCAGCGCCAAATCTGTGAAAGAGAAACTGCTGGAGCAGATTGGCGATTCTCACTGCGGCTTGCTGCCGTCATCACAAATGCCGGCAATGCTGGCCGTTCAGCAACAAAGGGATCGGCGTATGGCCTCGCGTTTGTCGGCGGCGCCCGCGCCTGCACTGTTATTGGCGGGTGCGTATCACGCGCGAAAGGATGTCGGGGTGCCGCTGCATGTGCTGGATCTGGGCGCGCCGGAAGCGCCGACGGTGTTGATGCTGGCGGAGCAGGGTAGTCAGATCACGGCGGCGATGGCTGATTACGTCTGGCTCACACCGGCCACGCCGAAACCGGATTATTGCGCGCAGATGCGTAAGCAGTTCGGCAAGGAATGACTTTTCCACAGGCAAAAAAAGACCCGGTAAAAACCGGGTCAAATAACCGTGATTAGCCTGATGAGGAGATAATCTGAGAGTCCGAACCAAGGGCTTTTCAGAATATCGACTGATCTCGCGATCAGTTGTGATAATCATAGCGATTCTCATTAACGAGTCAACAGCTGTTTTTTCATTTCTGTCGTTTTGTCCCGGCAATGGCGTAAACGTCCCGTGAATAGGGCTTCAGTTCTGGCTGTTATATGCCGTGAGCTGCTTGTTGAGCTGGTCGATACGCCGCGCCATGCTTTCGATCAGGCTGTGGGCGATTTTCGGGTTGGTGCGGGTCATGCTCAGAAACTGATCGCCCGGAATCAGCATCACGGTGCTCGCTTCCCGGGCAATGATTGTTGCGTTGCGCGGTTCGCCGGTGAACACGGCCATGGCGCCGAAGATTTCATCCTTGGGCACATCGCCTACCTTGTGCCCGTTAACAAACGCTTCGGCGTGTCCTTCGATAATCACGAATACGTGATCGGCCGAGTCGCCCTGGCGGATGAGAACTTCCCCGGGCTCGACCCGTTTGAAGCCATTCGTGCTACGAAACTCCCGCGGCTTGAACTCGGCGACGGCGTGGGCCAGCAGCGCCATTTGCCCGAGCAGATAGTGCAGAAACTGCTCCGGGCGCGATGAACTGCCGTACACATGTTGAAACAAATCGCTTCGGCGATAAGGCAGCAATGTCAGCGGGTTATCCGTACACAAGGTGCAATCCGCCCATTCCGGCCCGTTCTGAAGACCGATCACATCTCCCTCTTGCCAGTAGAACAAGCCACGACCGCCGAGGCGCCCGGTGATGACACCTTGCGTCAGCAAAAACAGCTGGTCGTCCGGCAACTGCGCCAGCAAATCATCCGTGGCTTCCAGTTCCAGAGCTGGCCCGCACGGCATCAGGCCTTCAAGCCATTGAGCAGGCAAGCTCTGCAAGTGGTTGATCAGTGCATCGGCCTGGGCCGATTGTTCTCCGAGCAGGTACATGGGTCGGTGCCCGTCAGTTTTTGTGGCGGGAGGAAATGGCTTCGAGTTGCTTGTTCAGCGCATCCTTGCGTTCGGCGGGAATGTCGTTCCAGTGCACATCCATCAGCGCTCCTTCGATCGCGTACAACAACACCTTCGACGCCCGGAACCCACGAGTACGCACGGCCCGGTAGGCATCTACCGCGCCCAGGCGCCGCAAGTCCGAGGCGCTATGGATGCCCACGGCATGCAGCCATTGCGCCGACGTCTTGCCAAGATTTTTCAGGTGTTGCAGTTCATCATTCATCAAGCCTCCTTGCGACGGCCGAATGGTGCGTGGGCGAGCTTCTCAGGAGTGTAGCCATCAGTAGGAAAAGCGTAGTTGTTTGGTCGGATTCGACGCAAACGCTTCTAAGAAACGTCAGTTTCCGCTGATGAATCAGGATGGGGAGGGCGAGGGAGAATTACCAATAGCACGCAGTCCAGCGCAAAGCGGGGGCGCTGGACGAGTTTGGGTGGTGCGAGGCTCAGCGGGTGCGATAACGCAGGCGCGTACCGAAATTCATCGACATCAGGATTTCGTCTGCACTCAGCTCCGGCGGGAAGTAGGCACCGGAAATTTGCGCATGAGCCAGACTCGCGCCTTCCAGTGAAGCGTTGCGGAAGTCGATGCCGCGCAGGTCGGCGGAGCGGAAGTAGGCGTCCCGGAAATCCACGCCATCGGCGTTCAGCTCGCGCAGGTCGAGACCACGGAAGTCGCCGCCGACCATATCGATCGGGCCGTCTTTCGGGCGTTCATTGTTGAAACCTGTGATGTCGTCTTTGTGCAGCAAGGCATAAAGCGGGGTGTCGAGTAGTTTTGGCTGGCTCATGTCAAATCACCTGTTGGTTTTATGACGCCAGTATAGTGCCACTATTTGACGGCCGTGAAGCAAGCGAGGGCTTCACGGCCGAAATAGTTTCTTACAGGCCGGGCAGGCGCTGGCGAATCTGCGCCACGACGGTGTCCAGGGTCCCGGATTCATTGGTCTGCACGCGTTTGCTGCGCAGGATTTCTTCCGGGGTCAGGGCTTCGCGGTTGGCTTGTTGAGCTTCGATCACGGCGAGGGTCGCGTCGGACGGATCTTTTTTGTCTGCCTGACGAATCGCCAGCCAGCTCTCGATCACTGCCTGCGGAGCGTTGCAGTCAAGGATCAGGAAAGGCGTGCCAGTGGCTTCAGCGACTTTGGCGGCGTTGTCGCGTTGTTCGCGCTTGAGGTAAGTGGCATCGATCACCACCGGGAAACCGGCGTGCAAAATCACTTCGGCAATTTCATGCAGACGCGCATAGGTTGCAGTGCTGGCGTCGGCGCTGTAGATCCCGGCCTGAACATCATTGGCAACGGTTTGCTCACCGAACAGGCGCTTGCGCTCGACATCGGAACGCAGGCGGATCGCGCCCAGTGCTTCGACCAAACGCATGGCAACGTGGCTTTTACCGACAGCGGAAACGCCATGGGTGATCGCCATGAAGCGCGAAGGAATGGTGCTGTAGCTTTCCGCCAGGTTGGCATAGTTGCGGTACTGGCGCAGGGTGGTGGCGCGCTGCACCGGTGTCGCGTCGGCCGGCATGCTGAACAGTGCGACTTTCGCACGCACCAGCGCGCGGTACGCCTTGTAGAAGTTCAGCACTTCCAGGCCTTGATAGTCGCCGGTCAGTTCCAGGTACTGGCTGATGAAACGACGGGCCAGGGATTTCAGGCCACGGTCTTCAAGGTCCATCGCCAGGAAGCCGGTGTCGGCCCATACGTCGGTGAAGCGGAACGGTTCGTTGAATTCGATGCAGTCGAAGATCACGACCTTGCCGTCGATCAGCGTGGCGTTGCCCAGGTGAATGTCACCGTGGCATTCGCGAGTGAAACCATCGGTCTTGCGTTGGGCGAACAGCGGCTTGAGGCGATCGAAGCTGCTTTCAGCCCATGCTTGCAGAGCGTCGAGTTGCAGCAGATCGTTCTTGTCGCTGAGGAACGGCAGGATCTGTTCGAAGTTCTGGCGTACCGGCGCCATCACGCTTTCAGGCGTGCCGGCATCGTGCTCGGCCGGGACTTTCGGCGCATTGAGGTGGAAGCGGGCGATTTGCTCGGCCATCGCGTCGATGTGCGCGGTGGTCAGCTCGCCGTTGGCTTGCAGGGTGCTGAGCAGGCCGGACTGCGGGAACTGACGCATTTTCAGCACGTACTCGATGGCCGGGCCGTCGCCACCCAGTTGCGGAGCTTCGGCGCTGCCGGTCACTGGAATCACTTCCAGATACAAATCTTCGGTCAGGCGCTGGTTAAGGCGCAGCTCTTCACCGCAGAAGTGCTCGCGGGAATCGAGGCCGGTGAAGTCGAGGAAACCGAAGTTCACCGGCTTCTTCACTTTATAAGCGTAGGGACCGGTGAGCAGTACCCACGAGATATGGGTTTCGATGACCTGGAACCCTTCGACGGGATGCGGGTAGAGGGCCGGGTTTTGCAGGGCAGCGATCAGGGACTGGCTCACGGACGATCCTTCAGAGACTGGGGGAAATTCAAGGCGCTCATTATGGCCGCTCGCCAGCCCGACGCAAACCTCCGAGCGCTCCTGTTGAGTATGAATAAAGTGCGTATAATCCGCCGCCATGACTCGTACTCGATCCCCCCGTACCCCTAAAAAACCAGCTTCCCGGGGCCTGCGCCCGTGGTTGGGCTGGGCCCTTAAACTCAGTCTGGTCGGCCTTGTGGTGCTGGCCGGCTTCGCCGTTTACCTTGATGCCGTGGTGCAGGAGAAGTTCTCCGGCAAGCGCTGGACCATCCCGGCCAAGGTGTACGCGCGTCCGCTCGAGCTGTTTGTCGGACAGAAGCTGAGCAAGGACGACTTCCTCACCGAACTCGATGCCCTGGGCTATCGCCGCGAAGCCGTGAGCAACGGTCCCGGCGCGGCGGCGGTCAATGGCAACACAGTCGATCTGAATACCCGTGGCTTCCAGTTCTATGAAGGCCTCGAGAAACCGCAGCCAGTGCGCGTGCGTTTCTCCGGCGATTACGTGGCCGAACTCTCGGCAATCAACGGTTCGAAGCTCTCCGTGGTACGCCTGGAGCCGCTGATGATCGGCGGTATCTACCCGAAAAACCTTGAAGACCGGATTCTGATCAAGCTCGATCAGGTGCCCCCGTATCTGCTGGAAACCCTGGTCGCCGTGGAAGACCGAGACTTTTACAGCCACTGGGGCGTGTCGCCGAAATCGATTGCCCGCGCCGTCTGGGTCAATACTTCGGGCGGCAAGATGACTCAGGGCGGCAGTACGCTGACTCAGCAACTGGTCAAGAACTTCTACCTCACCAACGAACGCAGCCTGACCCGCAAGCTCACCGAAGCGATGATGGCGATGCTGCTTGAACTGCATTACGACAAAAAGGAAATCCTCGAGGCTTACCTCAACGAAGTCTTTGTCGGTCAGGACGGTCAGCGTGCGGTGCACGGTTTCGGTCTGGCCAGCCAGTTCTTCTTTGCTCAGCCTTTGTCCGAGCTGAAGCTGCACCAGGTCGCGCTGTTGGTCGGGATGGTCAAAGGCCCGTCGTATTACAACCCGCGTCGCAACCCGGAGAGGGCGCTGGAGCGACGCAATCTGGTGCTCGATGTGCTTGAGCAGCAGGGTGTCGCTTCC
The DNA here is from genome assembly GCF_052045815.1 of Pseudomonas sp. 22085. Classification (NCBI taxonomy): domain Bacteria; kingdom Pseudomonadati; phylum Pseudomonadota; class Gammaproteobacteria; order Pseudomonadales; family Pseudomonadaceae; genus Pseudomonas; species Pseudomonas sp. 22085. Next base: position 9,598 of record NZ_JBQEQA010000035.1, on the reverse strand, counting down.
GCCGAACAGGTGGCCGCCGCGAAGAAAATGCCACTGGGCGTGACCACCCGCGGCAAGCTGGCCGACAGCTCGTTCCCGGGCTTCATCGATCTGGTCAAGCGCCAGTTGCGTGAAGACTATCGCGACGAAGACTTGACCGAAGAAGGCCTGCGGATCTTCACCAGCTTCGATCCGATCCTGCAGATGAAAGCCGAAGCGTCGGTCAACGACACCTTCAAGCGTCTGTCCGGTCGCAAGGGTTCCGACGACGTGGAAGCGGCGATGGTCGTGACCAATCCTGAAACCGGTGAAGTCCAGGCCATGATCGGCAGCCGTCAGGCGAGTTTTGCCGGGTTCAACCGGGCACTGGATGCGGTGCGGCCGATCGGCTCGCTGATCAAGCCGGCGGTTTATCTGACGGCGCTGGAGAAGCCGAGCCAGTACACGTTGACCAGTTGGCTGTCGGACGAGCCGCTTTCAATCAAGGGCGCAGACGGTCAGGTCTGGAAACCGCAGAATTACGACCGTCGCTCCCACGGTACGGTGTTCCTGTATCAGGGGCTGGCACATTCCTACAACCTGTCGACCTCGCGTCTCGGTCTGGCGGTCGGTGTTCCGAATGTCCTCAAGACGTTGGGCCGCCTGGGCGTGACCCGCGAGTTTCCGGCGTTCCCGTCGATGTTGCTCGGTGCGGGCGGCATGACTCCGATTGAAGTCGCGACCATGTACCAGACCCTGGCCAACGGTGGCTTCAACACGCCGATGCGCGGGATTCGCAGCGTGCTGACTGCCGACGGCGAACCGCTCAAGCGTTATCCGTTCCAGATCGAGCAGCGTTTCGATCCGGCCTCGATCTACCTGATCCAGAACGCCATGCAGCGGGTGATGCGTGAAGGCACCGGCAGTTCGGTTTATAACGTGTTGCCAAGAACCCTGACGCTGGCGGGCAAGACCGGCACCAGTAACGATTCGCGCGACAGCTGGTTCGCCGGCTTCAGCCAGGATCTGCTGGCGGTGGTCTGGCTCGGCCGCGACGACAACGGCAAGACGCCGTTCACAGGGGCCACCGGTGCGTTGCAGGTCTGGACCAGCTTCATGCGCAAGGCCGATCCGCTGCCGCTGGACATGCCGCAACCGGATAACGTGGTGCAGGCCTGGGTCGATTCGCGTACCGGCCAGGGTTCTGATTCCAACTGTCCGGGCGCCGTGCAGATGCCGTATATTCGCGGCAGCGAACCGCCACCCGGCGCCTCCTGCGCGGGCGAAAGCCCGGCCTCGGGCGAGTCGGTGATGGATTGGGTCAAGGGCTGGATGAATTAAGCAAAGAGGGTTTCAAGTGAACAAGTGGTTGATTCCAGCGGTGACCGCCGTGGCTTTGCTCAGCGGCTGCTCCACCGTACAGCGTGGTTCGATCCCGGTTGTTGACTCCGGCACCGCCGTGTCCAACAGCGAGCGCATTTCGGCCAATGGCGGTTTCCGTCAAACGACGGTGAAACGTCCTGCACAGGCCCAGACCCAGGCGATCCCGCAAGGCGATACCGGTGTGGTGGTAATGGTGCCGGGCGGCGCAGCGGCTTCGGCGCCGATCAGCACTTCGCCGATCGTTCCGGGCCCGGCGTCCGGCGGCATCACGCCGGGGCCGTATAACCCTTCGCCGGTCGAGTCGGCGCCGATCAGCTCCGGCAGTTACAGCATGCCTTCGACGCCGAGCGGCATTCCTTCGGCCAGCAGCGGTGGCGGTCTGTCTGCCGATGAGCAGCTGGACGGCCCGGTGCTCGCACTGTTGACCACTGCGCAACAGCAGCAGGCCGGTGGCGATCTCAACGGCGCGTCTTCCAGTCTGGAACGCGCCCAGCGTGTAGCGCCGCGCGAGCCGCAAGTGCTTTACCGTCTGGCGCAGGTACGTATGGCCCAGGGCGATGCGCCGCAAGCCGAGCAGACCGCACGGCGTGCACTGACCATGGCCAACGGTCGTCCGGACTTGCAGGCCAGCCTGTGGGAATTGATCGCTCAGGCACGTGAGAAACAGGGCGACTCCGCCGGCGCCACTCTGGCCCGTCAGAAGGCCAAGGTTTCGCTGTGATGGACAGTCGTTTCTCCAAAGTCGCTGACCAATTGCTGTTGATCGAGCGTGAACTGCGCGCCCAGGGCTGGTGGGATGACGTCCAGCCCTCGGTTGAAGCCTTGAGCAGTGTCGAGCCGTTTTCGGTCGACACCCTCGATTTCGAGCAGTGGCTGCAATGGATCTTCCTGCCGCGGATGAAGATGATCCTCGAACAGAATCTGCCATTGCCCAATGCCTCGGGCATTCAGGAAATGGCCGAGATGGTCTTCGCCCAGCGCAATCTTCAGGGCAAGGATCGGCAGCTTCAGGTGTTGCTCAAAGAGTTCGACCTGCTGATCACCGCCTCACGCTGAACCGGGAGCTGCCAGTCGTTACTGGCAGTTTTCCGCTATCTGTTTCTTTGCCTCTTCAGTACGTTGCTGGCGCTGCTCGTCATTCAGCCGCCGCAGTTCTCCCTCCACTTCCTCCCTCAAGCGCGGATTGTTCTGCAGTTGCGCGAGATTCGTGCGCGCCTGTTCGCAAAACGCCTTGAGTTGCTTCTGTTGCTCGGCTACTTGCTTCTTCACCTTGTCATCGATGGCTTTTTGATCGCCCAGCGCGCCGCTGCCAGGCAATGCGGCAGGTATAGGTGCGGGAGAGGAGGGCGTCTTCACGGCGGTGGATGACTGCCCTTGTGGTGGCTGTTGATCGAAATGGGTGACACCTTGGGCATCGACCCATTTGTAGATCTGACCGGCCATGCACCAGGAGCTGACGCTGATTAGCAGAGTTAAGAGAAGCGTTCGCATGCTGATTCCTTGGCAAAACTGCGCAATTGAAGCTAACAGAGTAGCGGTTTCCAGGTTTTTTCTTGCGTTCTCATGTGCTTACCCACAATTAAGCACATTGACGGCTTGACTTGCAGAGGGCGAAACAGAAGAATCCAAAGTCCGCTGTACAGGGACTGCCAGAAGCAGACCCTCTCGGCAGATCATGAGGCGCATATCCGCGTCGACCTGTTACACCCGCAACGCGTTACCTCGCGCTGGGTGGGAAAGGCCCGCAACACTTGGGACGATCCCAATACTTGCTCAGTCAGTGCTGACGTAGTCGGCGACCACCGTCGCTCATGCTCTGCCGAGAAGTAAACCTATTAAGACCCGTTCGCTTTTTTGTGGACGGTATTCTGGCGTTTTAGAGGTGAACAACGTGGAGCTTTTATCTGGCGGTGAGATGCTCGTCCGCTTTTTGCGTGACGAAGGCGTCAAATATATCTACGGGTACCCGGGTGGTGCTCTCCTTCATGTTTACGATGCCCTGTTCAAAGAACCGGAAGTGACCCACATCCTGGTTCGTCACGAACAAGCGGCTACCCATATGGCTGACGGCTACGCCCGTGCCACCGGTAAAGCCGGCGTGGTATTGGTGACGTCCGGTCCAGGCGCCACAAACGCCATCACCGGTATCGCCACTGCCTATATGGACTCGATTCCAATGGTGATCATTTCCGGTCAGGTGCCAAGCACCATGGTCGGCACCGACGCGTTCCAGGAAACCGACATGATCGGTATCTCCCGGCCGATCGTGAAGCATAGCTTCATGATCAAGCACGCTTCGGAAATCCCGGAAGTCATGAAGAAAGCCTTCTACCTGGCGCAATCCGGTCGTCCGGGCCCGGTCGTGGTCGATATCCCGAAAGACATGACCAATCCGGCCGAAAAGTTCGAATACATCTTCCCGAAGAAAGCCAAACTGCGTTCCTACAGCCCGGCCGTTCGCGGTCATTCCGGGCAAATCCGCAAGGCGGCAGAAATGCTCCTGGCGGCCAAGCGTCCCGTGCTGTACTCCGGCGGTGGCGTGATCCTCGGCAACGGCTCCGCGCCGCTGACCGAACTGGCAAAAATGCTCAACCTGCCGGTTACCAATACCTTGATGGGCCTGGGTGCCTATCCTGGCACTGATCGTCAGTTCATCGGCATGCTCGGCATGCACGGCAGCTATACCGCCAACCTGGCGATGCACCATGCCGACGTGATCCTGGCGGTCGGTGCGCGTTTTGACGATCGCGTGATCAACGGCGCGCCGAAGTTTTGCCCGAACGCCAAGATCATCCATATCGACATCGACCCGGCTTCGATTTCCAAGACCATCAAGGCCGACGTGCCAATCGTTGGCCCGGTGGAGAGCGTCCTGACCGAAATGGTCGCGATCCTCAAGGAAATCGGCGAAACCCCGAACAAGGAAGCCGTTGCCAGCTGGTGGAAGCAGGTTGATGAATGGCGCGGTGATCGTGGCCTGTTCCCTTACGACAAGGGTGACGGCAGCAAGATCAAGCCACAGACCGTGATCGAGACCCTGTGCGAAGTGACCAAGGGCGATGCCTTTGTGACCTCGGACGTGGGCCAGCACCAGATGTTTGCTGCGCAGTACTACAAGTTCAACAAGCCTAACCGCTGGATCAACTCCGGTGGCCTGGGCACGATGGGCTTCGGTCTGCCGGCCGCGATGGGTATCGCTTTGAGCTTCCCTGACACCGATGTTGCGTGCGTCACCGGTGAAGGCAGCATCCAGATGAACATCCAGGAGCTGTCGACCTGCCTGCAGTATGGACTGCCGGTCAAGATCGTCATCCTGAACAACGGTGTTCTGGGCATGGTTCGTCAGTGGCAGGACATGAGTTACGGCAGCCGTCACTCGCACTCCTACATGGAATCCTTGCCTGACTTCGTCAAGCTGGCTGAAGCCTATGGCCACGTCGGCGTGCGCATCACCGAATCGAAAGATTTGAAATCGAAGATGGAAGAGGCGTTCGCCATGAAAGATCGCCTGGTGGTGATCGACATTTCGGTCGACACCAGCGAGCACGTCTATCCGATGCAGATCAAAGACGGCTCCATGCGCGATATGTGGCTGAGCAAGACGGAGCGTACCTAATCATGCGGCACATTATTTCCTTGCTTCTGGAAAACGAACCCGGTGCTTTGTCTCGCGTAGTCGGCCTGTTCTCGCAGCGCAACTACAACATCGAAAGCCTGACCGTGGCGCCAACCGAAGACCCGACCCTGTCGCGTCTGACGCTGACCACCGTCGGTCACGATGAAATCATCGAGCAGATCACCAAAAACCTGAACAAGCTGATCGAAGTGGTCAAGCTGGTGGACCTGTCGGAAAGCGCTCACATCGAGCGCGAACTGATGCTGGTCAAGGTCAAGGCCACTGGCGCCCAGCGCGCCGAGATCAAACGCACCACCGATATTTACCGTGGACAGATCGTCGACGTCAGCGCCAGCGTGTATACCGTTCAACTGACCGGTACCAGCGACAAGCTCGACAGTTTCATTCAGTCCATCGGCACCGCATCGATTCTGGAGACTGTCCGCAGTGGCGTCACCGGTATCGCCCGCGGTGACAAAGTACTCAGCATCTAAACCAAATTAGCGAATGGCCTGAACGGCCTGGATATAAAGGGGAAATTCATGAAAGTTTTCTACGATAAAGACTGCGACCTGTCGATCATCCAGGGCAAGAAAGTTGCCATCATCGGTTACGGCTCCCAGGGCCACGCCCAGGCGTGCAACCTGAAAGACTCCGGTGTCGACGTTACCGTCGGTCTGCGTAAAGGTTCGGCTACCGTTGCCAAGGCTGAAGCCCACGGCCTGAAAGTGACCGACGTGGCTGCCGCTGTTGCCGGTGCCGACCTGGTCATGATCCTGACCCCGGACGAGTTCCAGTCCCAGCTGTACAAAAACGAAATCGAGCCGAACATCAAGAAAGGCGCCACCCTGGCCTTCTCACACGGCTTCGCGATCCACTACAACCAGGTTGTTCCGCGTGCCGACCTCGACGTGATCATGATCGCGCCGAAAGCCCCGGGCCACACCGTACGTTCCGAGTTCGTGAAAGGCGGCGGTATCCCTGACCTGATCGCGATCTACCAGGACGCCTCGGGCAACGCCAAGAACGTTGCACTGTCCTACGCTGCCGGCGTTGGTGGTGGTCGTACCGGCATCATCGAAACTACCTTCAAGGACGAGACTGAAACCGACCTGTTCGGCGAACAAGCCGTTCTGTGCGGCGGTACCGTCGAGCTGGTGAAAGCCGGTTTCGAAACCCTGGTTGAAGCTGGCTACGCGCCGGAAATGGCCTACTTTGAATGCCTGCACGAACTGAAACTGATCGTTGACCTCATGTACGAAGGCGGTATCGCCAACATGAACTACTCGATCTCCAACAACGCTGAATACGGCGAGTACGTGACGGGTCCGGAAGTGATCAACGCCGAATCCCGTCAGGCCATGCGCAACGCCCTGAAACGTATTCAGGACGGCGAATACGCCAAAATGTTCATCAGCGAAGGCGCAACCGGCTACCCTTCGATGACCGCCAAGCGTCGTAACAACGCCGCTCACGGTATCGAAATCATCGGCGAGCAACTGCGCTCCATGATGCCGTGGATCGGTGCCAACAAGATCGTCGACAAAGCCAAAAACTAAGTCGTCGAACCTTGTATGAAAAAAACGCGGCCTCGGCCGCGTTTTTTCGTATGGGCGGGCGGTTCTGGTATAAAGCTGCATCGTTTGTGGCCGAACCGTCGTCCCAGACACCTGTCGAAAATGTCCAATCCGTTGCAAGGTACTGTCCATGAGCGAACGTCCCGAAGAGCCGAACCAGGCTTCCGACGCCGAAAGCCTGCTGCCCATCGATGAGCACATCGAAGAAGGGCATGACGCAGAAGGCCGTAAAGTCCGGCATCGTGGTATCTATCTTCTGCCGAATCTGTTCACCACTGCGAACCTGTTCGCAGGGTTCTATTCCATCATCAACTCGATGAGTGCCCAGGCTGCGTTGAGCGCCGGGGATGCCGCAAATGCGAGCAAGTATTTCGCCTTTGCTGCCATCGCGATTTTTGTTGCCATGGTGCTTGATGGTCTCGATGGTCGTGTAGCGCGCATGACCAATACTCAAAGTGCGTTCGGCGCCGAATACGACTCGCTGTCGGACATGGTTGCCTTCGGTGTTGCCCCGGCTTTGCTGGCATTCGGCTGGGCGCTGGGTGACATGGGCAAGGTCGGCTGGATGGTTGCCTTCATTTATGTGGCGGGTGCGGCATTGCGTCTGGCGCGCTTCAATACTCAGGTGGGTACCGCCGACAAGCGCTACTTTATCGGTCTGGCCAGCCCGGCTGCTGCTGGTGTGGTTGCGGGGATTGTCTGGGCGTTCAGCGATTACGGGATCCAGGGGTCGAAGATGTCATTCCTGGTCGCGCTGATGGTGGCGGCCGCCGGCATGCTGATGGTCAGCAACATCAAGTACAACAGCTTCAAGGAGCTGGATCTGAAGGGGCGGGTGCCTTTCGTGGCGATCCTTGCAGTGGTGCTGGTGTTTGCTGTGGTGTTCAGCGATCCGCCTCGCATTCTGCTGCTGGTGTTCCTCGCCTATGCCGCTTCGGGCCCGGTGCAGTATCTGTTGCATCTTCGTCGTCACAAACACGCCGAGTGATGTAATTTCCCTCATACTCCGCAGTCTATGGTGCATCTGTCCTCCAAAGCTGCGGAGTTGCCATGCTGATCAAAGTCCCCAAAGCGTCCGATTGCCATGAGTCGGACGTCACGCCTGAATCCATTTATCTCTCTCGCCGGCAATTGCTCGGAGCGACCGCGGCTGGTTTGGCCATGAGCACCTTGCCGCGCTGGGCCAGTGCCGAAGAGGCTGCCCGCTATGCCGATGTCGAGGCCGGAAAGGCGCCCGCCTGGTTCACCGAGAAACTACCCTCTGTCAAATGGGGTGCGGTGAACGTCAAGGATGAGGCGATCACACCTTTCAAAGACGCGACCCATTACAACAACTTCTATGAATTCGGCACCGACAAGGGCGACCCGGCGGCCAATGCCGGTTCGTTGAAAACCGAACCGTGGAGTGTTGTCGTGGACGGGGAGGTGGGTAAACCGGGGCGTTATGCCCTGGAAGACTTCATGAAACCGTACCAGTTGGAGGAGCGTATCTATCGCCTTCGTTGTGTCGAGGCGTGGTCGATGGTGATTCCCTGGATCGGTTTCCCCATTTCGGCGTTGTTGAAGCAGGTAGAGCCCACTTCCAATGCCAAATACATTCGCTTCGAAACCTTGCAGGATCCGAAGAGCATGCCCGGACAGCGTTCGGGATTTGCCTTGATCGATTGGCCCTATGTAGAAGGCTTGCGTCTGGATGAGGCGATGAATCCCTTGGCGATTCTGGCGGTGGGTATGTATGGCCGTGAATTGCCAAACCAGAACGGTGCGCCGTTGCGTCTGGTGGTGCCGTGGAAGTATGGCTTCAAGAGCGTCAAATCCATCGTGCGGATCAGTCTGGTCAGCGAGCAACCGAAGACAACCTGGCAAAGCATTGCGGCGGATGAGTATGGGTTCTATGCGAATGTGAACCCTACGGTCGACCATCCTCGTTGGACTCAGGCGCGGGAGCGGCGACTGCCTAACAGTCTGTTCAAGCCGAATGTGCGTGATACGCAGATGTTCAACGGTTATGCGGACGAGGTCGCCTCTTTATATACAGGGCTCGATTTGCGGAAGAACTACTGATGCGATATCCGATCTGGCGCGTGAGCGTCTTCCTCGCTGCGGCGATCTGGCCGCTGTTGTGGTTCTATCAGGCCTTTGCGGATCTGCTTGGGCCTGATCCCGGGAAAGTCCTGGTTGATCGGCTGGGACTTGGGACATTGGTGTTGCTGTTGATGACCCTGAGTATGACGCCGCTGCAGAAACTTACCGGCTGGGCCGGGTGGATTGCTGTGCGTCGGCAGTTGGGGCTCTGGTGTTTCGCCTATGTGGTTCTGCATCTTTGCAGCTATATGGCGTTCATCCTCGGTTTTGACTGGTCGCAACTGGGTGTCGAGTTGCGCAAGCGTCCCTACATCATCGTGGGTGCTCTGGGTTTTCTGGGGTTGTTGGCATTGGCGGTAACCTCCAACCGTTACAGTCAGCGTCGTTTGGGCACCCGTTGGAAGAAGTTGCACCGGTTGGTGTATGTGATTCTCGGGTTGGGATTGCTGCATATGTTGTGGATTGTGCGTGCTGATCTTAAGGAGTGGGCAATCTATGCCTTTATAGGTGGTTTCCTTTTGGCGCTGCGTATTCCCGCTTTGACTCGCCGGATCCCGCGTTTGATGGGTAAAAAGCAGGTTTTTCAGGAAAAGCGAAATTAAGGGTTGACGGCAGATTCTGAGTCTCTATAATTCGCCCCACTTCCGGCGCAGTCGAAACGGAAAACTCCTTGAGATTCAATGAGTTAAGTAGGTTTCGAAGCGGGTCGCTTCAGTTCATCGAGGCCTGGAAGGAGTTGGGAATGCTGGTTTTTTCGGTGCTTTCAACGGTTCGATCTTCTCGGTCGAAAGCGGAGAAAAAGAGGTGTTGACAGCAGCGTGTAACGCTGTAGAATTCGCCTCCCGCTAACGAGAGATCGGAAGCGCAAGTGGTTGAAGTTGTTGAAGAAATCTTCGAAAACTTCTGAAAATAATCACTTGACAGCAAATGAGGCTGCTGTAGAATGCGCGCCTCGGTTGAGACGAAAGATCTTAACCAA
>NZ_JBQEQA010000034.1:0-39035 GCF_052045815.1 Pseudomonas sp. 22085 | reverse complement strand
CGCTTGTATGTTTAGACTTGAAGGGGTGGGCGGGACTAAAAGCTCGATTCCGACTCTAGCCAGTACGGACCGTGGGAGACTTCTCGTCCCGCCCTTTCTACCTAAAGCGCCGATAAGGAATTCATCGGTAAAACCGACGATAGAGGCAAGCCAGCGCTACGGTAGACCCCGACAAGCTCTTAAACCCTAGCTCCGAGGATTCGTCATGACAATCCTTACCTCGCCAACGGTGATTGGTGTCGATGTGGCCAAGGCCGAAATCGTTGTTTATCGCGAAGATCTGGAAATTACCCAGGTCATCAACAATGACCGCACGTCTGTAGGTCGTTGGCTGAAGACCTTGCCCGCACAAAGCTCGATCGCTCTGGAAGCCACTAATCTCTACCACCTGGACACGGCCGAACTGGCCCATGGTATGGGGCATCGGGTTTACGTCGTGGACCCTTACCGGGTGAGCCATTACCGCGAAAGCATCGGTCAGCGTGCAAAAACCGACCCTTGTGATGCACGTCTTCTGGCGCGTTATCTAACCAGTGAACAGCACCGGCTGCGGGTCTGGAGCCCACCACCACGGCACTACACGGTGTTGAAAAGTCTGCTTAACAAGCGTGCGCAGCTGATGAAGGCCCGAGTCAGTATCATGCTGAGCTGGTCAAACGAACCTCTCCTTGAAGATCTTTTGGCCCGTGGGTTGGAGCATTTCAAACAGCTTGATCAAGCCATTCAGGAATTACTCCGCAAAGTCAGCCAAGAGGCCGGCATTAGCGAAAACATCAGACGCTGCAAAGCGATTGAAGGGATTGGTGAACTCACGGCAACGGGCTTGGCAACTACGTATATGCGAGGTGAGTTCGCCAGCGCCGATGCGTTCATCGCCTTTCTGGGAATGGATTTGAAGGCAAAGGACTCAGGCAAGAAACACAGTCCTCGCCACTTGAGCAAAAAAGGTGACGGAGAATTACGGCGTCTTGCACACAATGCAGCTATGGCAGCTTGTCGGTCCCCTGTTTGGAAACCGTTCTATGAATCCTATCTGGCAAGAGGTCTAGCCAGAACTCAGGCTTTGGTCATCCTCGCCCGTAAGCTTTGCCGGGTGGCATTCGCCCTCATGAAAAATCAGAGCGAATACCAACCCAATTTAAGGTTGCAGGGTTCCCCTGCAACATAGAATCTCCCACAGATTTTGTGTTGTCCGCTGATGTTGTGTTCGACATGGACACTGTGGGAGCGGGCTTGCCCGCGATTTGATCTGTCAGGCGCTGACGCTCTCAGGCTGAATCAGCGCCAGCAACGTCCATCCCGAGCCGGGTTTCAGCGTGGTCTCCGGCGTCACCACGTGCACCCAACCACTGTCATCGCGCATGAACAGCAGCGTCGCGCGGTTGCCATGCAGCGCCCGGTAATCGTCCCAGCCAAACCCGTCCGTCAGAGTCGTGCTGTACAGCTCGGCGCCCTGGCTCAGTTGGCTGGCCAGTCTGGCGTAAGTCAGCGCCTCGCTCCCCAGTTGATTGCCGCGATGTTCGAGGCTGGCGCGGTGCTTGTCGCTGCGCCGGCTTTCCTGACCACTGGCCAGGCCGAACAGGCGTTGATGGCCGAAGTCATGACGAAAGCGCATGGCTGCCAGCGTATTGAGTTCGCCCGACGGTGACAGCGCCAGCAAATGCCCCAGTCCGACCAGGTCCAGATGCGCATCGGCGTGCTGCGAGGCCGGATTGCCAAAGTAGGTCGGCAAGCCTTCCATGCGCGCCGCCCGGATATTTTCCCAGCTTGAATCCGTCAGCAGCACCCGGCTGCCCAGCTGTTGCAGCGACTTGCCGAGCAGGCGCGCAGGCCCGTTCGCACCGACGATCAGGAAGCCGCTCGGCGCTGGTTCCGCAACCTTCAACAGACGCGCCAGAGGCCGGGCAGTCGCACTTTGCAGCACGACGGTGCCGATGATCACCGCGAAAGTCAGCGGCACCAGCAACAGCGCGCCTTCATGGCCCGCTTCATCCAGGCGAATCGCAAAGATCGCCGAGACCGCTGCCGCGACAATCCCGCGCGGGGCAATCCAGCACAACAGTGCACGCTCACGCCAACTCAGGCTCGAACCGGCGGTACTCAATACCACGTTCAGCGGCCGGGCGATCAACTGGATTACCAGCAATAGAATCAGCACCAGCGGTCCGAGGCCGATCAACGCCTTCAGATCCAGTCGCGCCGCCAGCAAAATGAACAACCCGGAAATCAGCAGCACGCTGAGGTTTTCCTTGAAGTGCAGGATGTGCCGCACATCCACGTTTTTCATGTTCGCCAGCCACATGCCCATCAGCGTCACCGCCAGCAGACCGGATTCGTGCATGACCTGGTTGGCGGCAATGAATATCCCCAGCACCGCGGCGAGCGATGCCAGGTTGTGTAGATACTCCGGCAACCATTGGCGCCGAATGATCGTACCGAGCAGCCAGCCGCCGGCAACGCCGAATGCACTGCCGCAGGCAATCACCCCGCCGAATGTCAGCAGGCTCTGTTCCAGGCCATTTCCTTCGGACCGAGCAATGATGAAGCTGTAGACCACCACCGCCAGCAGTGCGCCGATCGGGTCGATCACAATCCCTTCCCAGCGCAGGATGTTGGCGATCGAAGCCTTTGGCCGCACCACGCGCAGCATTGGCACGATCACGGTCGGGCCAGTAACCAGGGTCAGGCTGCCGAACAGGATGGCGAGCAGCCAGTCGAAGCCCAGCAGCCAGTGGGTCGCGACCGCAATCACTATCCAGGTCGAGAGCGCTCCGATGGTGACCAGCCGATGCACGACGCTGCCGATCTCGCGCCATTCCGACAAATGCAGGGTCAGGCTGCCTTCAAACAGAATCAGCGCCACTGCCAGCGACACCAATGGCATCAGTAGCGGGCCGAACATTTCCTGCGGGTCGAGCCAGCCCAGCACGGGGCCCGCCAGAATCCCGGTCAGCAGCAGGAACAGAATCGCCGGCAGCTTCAGGCGCCAGGCGAGCCATTGGCAGCCCAGCGCGGCGGCACCGATACCACCGAAAGCCAACAGAATTTGCTGCTCGTTCATTGAAGCTCCCTGTTCCTTGAAATAGCGGGCTATGAAAGACTAGCGGCCATTTCAACCGTTCACTCTTTATTTGCGCGCAGTGCCAAGTCTGCGTGTCTTGAGCGCCCATGCCTGCCATCGACCACCCACTGATCGACCAGTTTCTCGACGCCCTCTGGCTGGAAAAAGGTCTCTCCGACAACACTCGCGACGCCTATCGCAGTGACCTCGCGCTGTTCAACGGCTGGTTGCAGGACAAAGGTCTCGAACTGATCAATGCCGGTCGTGAACTGATCCTTGACCACCTGGCCTGGCGTCTGGAACAGAACTACAAACCCCGCTCCACCGCGCGATTTCTCTCCGGTGTACGTGGCTTTTATCGCTACCTGCTGCGGGAAAAACTGATTTCGGTCGATCCAACCTTACGCGTGGATATGCCGCAGCTCGGTCGGCCATTGCCCAAATCCCTGTCGGAAGCCGACGTCGAAGCGCTGCTGAAGGCGCCAGACCTGAGCGAAGCCATCGGCCAGCGTGACCGCGCCATGCTCGAAGTCTTGTATGCCTGTGGTCTTCGTGTCACCGAGCTGATCAGCCTGACGCTGGAACAGGTCAACCTGCGTCAGGGGGTGTTGCGGGTGATGGGCAAGGGCAGCAAGGAGCGGCTGGTGCCGATGGGCGAGGAGGCGATTGTCTGGGTCGAGCGCTACCTGCGCGACGGTCGCGGCGAGCTGCTGGGCGGGCGTCCCAGCGATGTGTTGTTTCCCAGTCAGCGCGGCGAGCAGATGACTCGGCAAACCTTCTGGCACCGCATCAAGCACCAGGCCAAGGTCGCCGGCATCAGTAAATCGCTGTCGCCGCACACCTTGCGTCACGCGTTTGCCACCCACTTGCTCAACCATGGCGCCGACTTGCGGGTGGTGCAGATGCTGTTGGGCCACAGCGACCTGTCGACCACGCAGATCTACACCCACGTCGCCCGCGCGCGGTTGCAGGATCTGCATGCCAAACATCACCCCCGTGGCTGAGCCCGTTTTGTCTTGCGACAGGCGCATTCGGCCACGCCAGCCTTATGTGGTAGGCTTTGCCGGTTTGCACGATGGGCGGTTATGACCCGGTGTTCCGGCACGGGCGTTCTGATCGTTCCATTTGTCCGCCTTCAGGAGTTCTCATGCGTCTGACCCAGATTTTCGCCGCCGCAGCCATTGCGTTGGTCAGCACCTTTGCCGCCGCCGATGACGCGGCCGACAAAGCGATTCGCCAAAGCCTGGAAAATCTCCAGCTCGACGTGCCGGTCGATACCATCACCGCCAGCCCGCTGCCCGGTCTTTACGAAGTCAAGCTCAAGGGCAGCCGGGTGCTCTACGCCAGCGCCGACGGCCAGTACATCGTTCAGGGCTATATGTTCCAGCTCAAGGACGGCAAGCCGGTCAACCTGACCGAGAAGACCGAGCGCCTGGGCATTTCCAAACTGATCAATGCGATCCCGGTGGCCGAGACCGTGGTTTACCCGGCCGTGGGTGAAACCAAGTCGCACATCACCGTTTTCACCGATACCACGTGCCCGTACTGCCACAAGCTGCACGCTGAAGTGCCCGAGCTGAACAAGCGCGGCATCGAAGTGCGCTACGTGGCGTTCCCGCGTCAGGGCCTCGGCTCGCCGGGTGACGAGCAACTGCAAGCCGTGTGGTGCTCGAAAGACAAGAAAGCGGCCATGGACAAAATGGTCGACGGCAAGGAAATCAAGGCCGCCAAGTGCGAGAACCCGGTTTCCAAACAGTTCGCCCTCGGTCAGTCGATCGGCGTGAACGGTACACCGGCCATCGTTTTGGCTGACGGACAAGTCATTCCGGGCTACCAGCCTGCGCCACAAGTCGCCAAACTGGCGCTGGGCGCGAAGTAATTCGCATCGTCACGCTCAGGTGTTGACGAGCGTGGTCCGGCGGCAGGATTGCCGGGCCATCAACAGAGAGCCGCGAACCTGCGGTTGTTTTCACGGCCGGCCTCGCGTCGGCCGTTTTATGGGGAGTTCACAGTGAAACCGGTCAAAGTAGGCATCTGTGGGTTAGGGACCGTCGGTGGCGGAACCTTCAACGTACTTCAGCGCAACGCCGAGGAAATTGCTCGTCGTGCCGGGCGTGGAATCGAAGTGGCACAAATTGCCATGCGCACGCCAAAGCCTCAGTTCCAGACGACCGGTATTGCGATTACCAACGATGTCTTCGAAGTGGCCACGAACCCTGAGATCGACATCGTCATAGAGCTGATGGGCGGCTATACCGTTGCCCGCGAGCTGGTACTCAAGGCCATCGAGAATGGCAAGCATGTGGTCACCGCGAACAAGGCTCTGATTGCCGTTCACGGTAATGAAATTTTCGCCAAGGCACGCGAGAAAGGCGTGATCGTGGCGTTCGAAGCGGCGGTAGCCGGTGGCATTCCAGTGATCAAGGCGATCCGTGAAGGCCTGTCCGCCAACCGTATCAACTGGGTCGCCGGGATCATCAACGGCACCGGTAACTTCATCCTCACCGAAATGCGCGAGAAGGGTCGCACCTTCGAAGACGTGCTGGCCGAGGCGCAAGCGCTGGGCTACGCCGAAGCCGATCCGACTTTCGACGTCGAAGGCATCGACGCCGCGCACAAGCTGACGATCCTGGCCTCGATCGCATTCGGTGTTCCGCTGCAGTTCGACAAGGCTTACACCGAAGGCATCACCAAGCTGACCACCGCCGACGTGAACTACGCCGAAGCGCTGGGCTACCGCATCAAGCACCTGGGCGTGGCACGCAGCACCGCCGCCGGTATCGAGCTGCGCGTACACCCGACGCTGATCCCGGCCGATCGCCTGATCGCCAACGTCAACGGCGTGATGAACGCGGTGATGGTCAACGGTGACGCTGCCGGTTCAACCCTGTTCTACGGCGCTGGCGCCGGCATGGAGCCGACCGCTTCGTCGGTGATCGCGGATCTGGTGGACGTGGTTCGCGCCATGACCTCCGACCCGGAAAACCGCGTGCCGCACCTGGCCTTCCAGCCGGACTCGCTGTCGGCTCATCCGATCCTGCCGATCGAAGCCTGCGAAAGCGCCTACTACCTGCGCATTCAGGCCAAGGACCATCCGGGCGTATTGGCTCAGGTGGCAAGCATCCTCTCGGAGCGCGGCATCAACATCGAGTCGATCATGCAGAAGGAAGTCGAGGAACACGACGGCCTGGTGCCGATGATCCTGCTGACCCACCGCGTGCTGGAGCAGCACATCAACGACGCGATCGCCGCCCTCGAAGCGCTGGCGGGCGTGGTCGGTCCGGTTGTGCGGATCCGCGTCGAGCACTTGAACTAAGCCGATCTCCTTCACCGGTCCCGCCAGCGGGGCCGGTGTCGTGAACACTGTCCATTGGAGTCAGTCATGCGTTACATCAGTACCCGCGGCCAGGCACCGGCCCTGAATTTCGAAGACGTCCTGCTGGCCGGTCTCGCCACCGACGGCGGTCTGTACGTCCCGGAAAACCTGCCACGTTTCACCCAGGAAGAAATCGCTTCCTGGGCCGGCCTGCCGTATCACGAGCTGGCTTTCCGCGTGATGCGCCCGTTCGTCAACGGCAGCATTCCGGACGCCGATTTCAAAAAGATTCTTGAAGAAACCTACGGTGTGTTTGCCCACAACGCCGTTGCGCCGCTGCGTCAGCTGAACGGCAACGAATGGGTGCTGGAGCTGTTCCACGGCCCGACCCTGGCGTTCAAGGACTTCGCCCTGCAACTGCTCGGTCGCCTGCTCGACTACGTGCTGGAAAAGCGCGGCGAGCGCGTGGTGATCGTCGGCGCCACTTCCGGTGACACCGGTTCGGCCGCCATCGAAGGCTGCAAGCATTGCGAAAACGTAGACATCTTTATCCTCCACCCGCACAACCGTGTGTCCGAAGTGCAACGTCGGCAGATGACCACCATCCTCGGTGAGAACATCCACAACATCGCCATCGAAGGCAACTTCGATGACTGCCAGGAAATGGTCAAGGCCAGCTTCGCCGACCAGAGCTTCCTCAAGGGCACCCGCCTGGTTGCAGTGAACTCGATCAACTGGGCGCGGATCATGGCCCAGATCGTCTACTACTTCCACGCGGCCCTGCAATTGGGTGGCCCGGCGCGTTCGGTGTCGTTCTCGGTGCCGACCGGTAACTTCGGCGACATCTTCGCCGGTTACCTGGCGCGCAACATGGGCCTGCCGATCAACCAGTTGATCGTCGCCACCAACCGCAATGACATCCTGCACCGCTTCATGAGCGGCAACCAGTACGTCAAGGAAACCTTGCACGCCACGCTGTCGCCGTCCATGGACATCATGGTCTCGTCGAACTTCGAACGCCTGCTGTTCGACCTGCACGGTCGCAACGGCGCGGCGATCGCCGGCTTGATGGATTCGTTCAAGCAGGGCGGCGGTTTCAGCGTCGAACAGGAGCGCTGGACCGAGGCTCGCAAGCTGTTCGATTCGCTGGCCGTGGACGATGCGCAAACCTGCGAAACCATCGCCGAAGTCTACGAACAGACCGGTGAAGTACTGGATCCGCACACCGCGATTGGCGTGAAAGCCGCTCGCGAATGCCGTCGCAGCCTGGACATTCCGATGGTGATTCTGGGCACGGCGCATCCGGTCAAGTTCCCGGACGCGGTGGAGAAAGCTGGTGTAGGAAAAGCTCTCGAACTGCCTGCACATCTTTCTGATTTGTTTGAGAGAGAAGAGCGCTGCACTGTGCTGCCGAATGAGCTCAAAGCCGTGCAGGCCTTTGTCAGTCAGCATGGCAACCGCGGCAAGCCTCTTTAAACGCGCAAAGCTGTCACATTTTGAAGCCCGTCTCCTGACGGGCTTTCTTGTTTTTGCATGCCACACTGCGCGCGTTTCGCCCACGAAGGACGGGCGAGTCGATGATGAAGGATGTGGCAATGCGGTTTTTTTCAGGATTGAAACCAGGGCTGTGCTGGTTGGTTTTATTGGGGGGCTTCGGGCTGTCGCAGTGGAGCGAATCAGCCCATCTGGCGAAGCATGCCGATGCGGTGGAGGCTGTTAAGCCCATCGAGCTGGATGAGCGTGAGCGTCAGTGGATTCGAGATAACCCCCGGGTGACTGTGGCGTCGGTGCAATACCCGCTGTATCTGTTTCAGGATGAACATGGCCAATGGAGCGGTTTGAACAACGATGTGCTCAAACACATCAGCGCCATGACCGGACTGCAGTTCGTCCACCAGGAGTCGTTCTCCACCGATCACATGCTCGAACGGCTTCAAAGTGGTGTCGCGGACATCAGCACGACACTGGCGATGAACGAAGAGCGCCGGGCATTTCTGGACTTCAGTCATGCGTTCGGTGGGGCGGGGTGGGTGTTTGTCGGGCATGCGGGCGAGCCTGCAATTCAGTCGCTTGAAACCCTGGCCAAGCGTGTTCTGGTGCTGCCGGCCAGGCATGCGCTGGAGGAAGGTATCCGGCGCGACTACCCGTCGATTGAAATCCGCTCCGTCAAGACCTATGCCGAAGCGCGCGCGCTGGTCGAGAGTGGAGAGGCCTACGCCACCATCGAAAACGAGATAGGTGCTCAGCTGTTTCCCTCCGGCCTGCTCAAGGTCGGTGGTCTGGTGGAGGGCAAGTGGGAGGCTGATCATCTGGCCGTGCGCAAGGGAATGCCAGAGCTTCTGAGCATCCTCAACAAGGCTTTGGGCGCTTTCTCGGTGGCTGAGCTGCGGTCCATGCGTCTGAAATGGCTGGCAGGCGTTTCCCCTGTGCCCGCCCCCTCGATCGGCGCACGAATGATCGAGTGGGGCTGCTGGGCAATGGGCGTTCTGGGCCTGTTTGGCCTGCTGTCGATAGTGTGGAACCGTCGACTGGCGGCCCAAGTGAAGCAGCGACGTGAGGCGGAAAAGGACCTGGGCGATCAACTGGCCTTTCAGCACGCATTGATCGATGCGATGCCCGACCCGGTGTTCGTTCGTGACCTGCAGGGCCGATTGCTCATGTGCAACCGAAGTTATGAAGATGCGCTTTCGGTCCGGCAGGAGCAGGTGCTGGGACGCATGCTGTTCGAGTTTGATGCACTGCCACAGGCTACCGCATTGATGCTGCACGACGAGTTCATGTTGCAAATGCATACGCGCAAGACGCGCTTCTGCAAGCGGCATTTATTGTTCAAGGGTGGCCTGCGGCAGATTTACCAATGGACGGTGCCCTTTTACAGTGCTGACGGAAAGCTGCGCGGTCTGCTGGGTGGCTGGACGGATATCACCCAGCGGCGGAAGGAAAACGGTTGTCGGTGTCCGCATTGAAGTTGGGAAAAGTCCTATAAAACCTGATTACTTTTCCGATGGGAGGCTTAGGACGACTGCCCTAGAGTGACAGGCCACTGCGGCGAGAATCCGCCCTTGTCGCTTCAGAGGTCGTCCCATGCGCTCGCTCAAAATACTGCTGCTTGAACCCGATCCGTTCCAGTTGATGGCGTTGCACCAGATGCTCAACGCCATCGGCATCTACGATGTATTGACCGCCCCTACGCTGGATTCGGCAAAGCGTTCACTTGAACGACGCGGCGCGGTCGATATCGCCATATGCAATCCTCAGCTCAAGGGCGGTGACGGACTGGCCCTGATCACCCATCTGGTCGTTCGACAAAGGGCACGAGCATTGATTTTGCTGGGGACGGTAGCCCCCAGCCTGCTGGCCGATCTGGAGAGCCTCGTGGAGGACGACGGGGTGAGGCTTCTGGGCAAGCTGCCTACGCCGGTTTCGGCGGTGCTGATGCGCAAGTTGCTGGACACCTACCTGTCGCCACCCCGACATCCGCTCAGTGCATGAGGCGGGCGGTTATTTTTCTGTCATCTTCAGCCTGCATGCTTCGTCAGGCCGGGTGACGCTCCGGGAGAGGCCGGTGACCGGCAGAACTTTCCTCTCGGGCCGGTGGTCATTTACAGTGAACACGCCCCAGACACTGTGTTTTCGGACTATTGAGTGGAGATCGAGATGGAAAGTATCAGTCTATTGCTCGGTGAGGCTCTGAGCCCGTATCAGGTGACGTTGACCCCTCGGGGGCGCCACGGCGAATGCCTGGTGACCTTGAAGAATGGCAGCGGCGCGATCGTGGTGGAGCGAGAATTCAATCAGGCGCAACTGAGCGACAAGCGCCAGCTGACGGATGTGGTTGACGGCCTGCACCGTGACATCCTGATTGCCGAAGGCCGGCTGGAACCCTGTGTGATCGCCGCGTTGCGAAACGCAGCCCTCGACAAACACCCGGCCCTCTGAAACTGATTATTCATTTGTGGGAACCTTCCTGCATCCAGATCAGTCAGACCCCGTAACAGCAGGAGCAAGCATTGTGCTCCGGTGTTTGTCGCTTGCTGCTACGGGTCTTTGATACAGACCACGTTTAACCCCGAGTCGTCTCCCCACTTCTCGGGGTTTCTTTTTGCCCGGATTTCACTGCGCGGCTTGTTGCTGAAAGAAAATCCGCGCCTGTTCCAGATAGTCCTGACGCCTCTCGGGGTCAAGCCAGTCGGCGTAGAGCCGGTCAAGATGCTCGTGGGGCAGGGTGCGCAACAGTTGATTGATCTCAGTGATCGCCTTTCGACCCGCCGTAGTGTCGGTACAGCCGACATGGCCGGACAGGTACTTGTCTGTGCCGCGAATTGCAAAGAACAGCAATTCGTCCTCGGCTATCTCGGCCTGCCGCGCCTGATAACGGATTTCCGGCCAGTAACCCAGGACCACCTGTAAACGCCCCAGGCGCTGCATCGACAACAGGCTGCTGAGTGCGTCGTTACCGTAATGGGGTGTCAACGCGCCATTCGGCGCCTGGCGCAGCAATGCATCGATGTACTCGCCATAGCTGCGCTCGGCTACCACGCCGACTTTTCGCTCGCCGTTGGCCAGAAATGCCGACAGGTCGACTTCATCGTCGACCAGAAACGGCTCCAGCACTTCGCGATCTTTCCGACGCACCACAAGCCCATTGCTGACAGCGCGAAACGCGGGGATGGAGAAAGCGATCCATTGCGCCCGTTCCTTGTTCCAGATCAGCGACGGATCGCAGGCGAAGGGATGTTCATGCAGCATTTGAGTGCCACGGGCGCGATTGACCCGCATCAAGGTGTGTTCGTATTGCGGCATGCCGGCAATCAGCATCGGCATCAATTGATCGATAACGCCCTGGCCCTTTTTCGGACCCTCGAAGATCGTCAGCGGCGGCAGGTCGCGCAGCAGCCAGATCAGCGTTGGCTTGGCCTGCGCCCACGCCGGCAGCACCAGCAGGAATAGCAGGCCGAACAACCGCCAGGTCCACCAATGGTGGGCGCGGTTCGAGGCCGAGGGCATCAGGCGATTCAGCTCAGATGGCTCCGTCTTCGCGCAGCCGGGCGATCTGCTTCTCGTCGTAGCCAAGATCGTGGAGTACCTGCGCATTGTGTTCACCGAGCTGCGGTCCGACCCATTCGGACGAACCGGGTGTCTCAGAGAGTTTCGGCACGATGCCTGGCATCTTGAAGGGTTTGCCGTCCGGCAGTTTGGCCTGCAGGAACATTTCCCGGGCCAGGTACTGCGGATCGTTGAACATGTCTTCGGCGCTGAAGATCCGGCTGGCGGGCACTTCCGCCTGGTTCAGCAGGTCCAGCACGGTTTGCAGCGGCAGCGAATTGACCCAGCGGTCGATCACGCCGTATAGCTCGTCGCGGCGAGTGTCGCGCCCGTCATTGCTGGCCAGCGCCGCGTCATTGGCCAGATCTTCACGGCCGATGATCAGCATGAAGCGCTTGAAGATTGCATCGCCGTTGGCGCCGATCTGCACGTGTTTGCCGTCGGCGCTGGTGTGGATCGAGGAGGGTGTGATGCCCGGCATGATGTTGCCGGTGCGCTCGCGAATGAATCCGAACACATCGAACTCCGGGACCATGCTTTCCATCATGGCGAAGATGGCTTCGTACAACGCCACATCGACCACCTGACCGAGACCGCCGTTGACCTCGCGATGACGCAAGGCCATCAACGCGCCGATCACGCCCCACAGGGCCGCGATCGAATCGCCGATGGAAATCCCGGTGCGCACCGGTGGCCGGTCTTCGAAACCGGTGATGTAGCGCAGGCCGCCCATGGATTCGCCGACTGCGCCGAAACCTGGCTGGTCCTTCATCGGCCCGGTCTGGCCGAAACCGGACAGGCGCACCATCACCAGTTTCGGGTTCAGCGCGTGCAGGGTTTCCCAGCTCAGGCCGAGTTTTTCCAGTACGCCGGGGCGGAAGTTCTCGATCAGAATGTCGGCTTCACCGAGCAGTTTTTTCAGAATCGCCAGGCCGTCAGGGTGTTTCAGGTTCAGCGTCAGGGACTTTTTGTTGCGCGCCTGGACGAACCACCACAGCGATGTGCCTTCGTACAATTTGCGCCATTTGCGCAATGGATCACCGCCATCCGGCGACTCGATCTTGATCACTTCGGCGCCGAACTCGCCGCAGATGCGCGAGGCAAAGGGCCCGGCAATCAAAGTACCCAATTCAATGACTTTCAGACCGCTGAGCGGTTTGTTGGCGAACGGCATGCGAAATCCTGTAGGACAAGGCTGAGCAGATACAGCGTTTTAACATAGCCGGCTGTCAGTCGCGCAAGGTTGATCGCCATCAATTCGTGGATTGCCTACAGCATCGGTTAGACTTGCCGACTTTCCTCGTATCAAGAAGCCCGTTCATGGCCCAGCCGTCCACTACCTACAAATTCGAACTGAACCTCACCGACCTCGACCGTAGCGTCTACGAGAACGTGAAGCAGACCATCGCCCGCCATCCTTCGGAAACCGAAGAACGCATGACCGTGCGGCTGTTGGCCTACGCGCTCTGGTACAACGAGCAACTGTCGTTCGGGCGTGGTCTGTCGGACGTGGATGAACCTGCGCTGTGGGAAAAGAGCCTGGACGACCGCGTCCTGCACTGGATCGAAGTCGGCCAGCCGGACGCCGATCGCTTGACCTGGTGCTCCCGTCGCACCGAGCGCACCAGCCTGCTGGCCTACGGCAGCCTGCGCGTCTGGGAAGGCAAAGTGATTCCGGCAATCAAGAACCTGAAGAACGTCAACATTGCCGCCGTCCCGCAGGAAGTGCTGGAAACCCTGGCCAAGGACATGCCCCGCGTCATCAAGTGGGACGTAATGATCAGCGAAGGCACGATCTTCGTCACCGATGACCGTGGCCAACACGAAGTCCAGCTCACCTGGCTGCAGGGTGAGCGCGGTTAAGTCCGCGCTACTCCGGAAAAATCCCACGTATTCAAGAGAAGCTCCTGTCACCCCATGCGTATCGATCCTCGCCCGTTGCCCGCCACTCTGCCGTTTCTCGGTGAACTGCCACCCCTGCTGACCCGCCTGTATGCGGCGCGGGGCGTGCAGTCCGAGGCGGAGCTGGACAAGAGCCTGGCGCGGCTGATTCCGTTCCAGCAGCTCAAAGGGATCGATGCGGCGGTTGACCTGCTGGTGACAGCGCTGGAGCAGCGGCAGCGGATCCTGATCGTCGGCGATTTCGACGCCGACGGCGCGACGGCCAGCACCGTGGGCGTGCTCGGTTTGCGCCTGCTGGGCGCGGCGCACGTCGATTATCTGGTGCCGAACCGCTTCGAATACGGCTACGGCCTGACCCGGGAAATCGTCGAAGTCGCGATGACCCGCGAGCCGCAGTTGCTGATCACCGTCGACAACGGTATTTCCAGCGTTGAAGGTGTCGCGGCCGCGAAGCGCCATGGCCTGAAGGTCTTGATTACTGACCACCACTTGCCCGGCGATGAACTGCCGCAGGCCGATGCACTGGTCAATCCGAACCAGCCCGGCTGCGAGTTCCCGAGCAAGGCGCTGGCCGGGGTCGGGGTGATTTTCTACGTGTTGATGGCTTTGCGTGCACGTCTGCGCAGTCTTGGCTGGTACGAGAACAAGCCGCAGCCAAACATCGGCGAACTGTTGGATCTGGTGGCGCTGGGCAGCGTTGCCGACGTGGTGCCGCTGGATGCCAACAACCGGATTCTGGTGCACCAGGGTCTGGAGCGAATTCGCGCCGGACGTGCGCGGCCGGGGATCAAGGCGATCCTGGAAGTGGCCAAGCGTGAGGCTTCGCGCATTACGTCTACCGACCTCGGATTTATCGTCGGCCCGCGCCTGAACGCGGCGGGGCGTCTGGATGACATGAGCCTGGGCATCGAATGCCTGCTGACCCACGACCCTGCGCTGGCCCGGGAAATGGCCGCACAACTGGACGGCATGAATCAGGACCGCAAATCCATCGAGCAAGGCATGCAGCGTGAAGCGCTGGCCCAGCTCAAGGACTTGCCGGTCGAGTCGATGCCGTTCGGTTTGTGCCTGTTCGATCCGGAATGGCACCAGGGCGTCATCGGTATCCTGGCTTCGCGGATGAAGGAGCGGTATTTCCGCCCGACCATCGCCTTCGCCGATGCCGGCGACGGCCTGCTCAAGGGCTCGGGCCGTTCGGTGCAGGGTTTCCATATTCGTGACGCGCTGAGCGTGGTCGCGGCACAACATCCGGATCTGATCAGCAAGTACGGTGGCCACGCGATGGCGGCCGGTCTGACCTTGCCGCAGGAAAATTTTCCGTTGTTCGCCGAGGCATTTGACGCTGAGGTGCGTAGGCAACTTCGCGAAGAGGACCTCACCGGGCGCCTGCTGTCGGACGGCACGCTGGCGGTCGAGGAGTTTCATCTGGAACTGGCTCGGGCCCTGCGCCACGCCGGGCCATGGGGCCAGCATTTCCCGGAGCCGCTGTTTCACGGGGTGTTCCAGTTGGTCGAGCAGCGGGTTGTGGGTGAGCGGCACCTGAAAGTGGTGCTGAAAACCGAATGCGGTTCGGTGAAGCTCGATGGCATCGCGTTCGGGATTGATCGCGATATCTGGCCGAACCCCACGATCAAGTGGGTCGAACTGGCTTACAAGCTCGACCTCAACGAGTTTCGCGGCAATGAAACCGTGCAGTTGATGATTGCTCATATCGAGCCGCGCTAAAGATCATTGCGCCCTTTACTGAAGGGCGCAGGCATCTTCAATTGTGCTGTTTCATTTCGGAACCCTCCCTCATCCCCGGATGTCGACTAGGCTCTAAGCACTGCTTGATTGGCCTTGTGACGTCTTGTCGAATTTTTTGCCCGCGGGGGCGGGTGCTGCACCTTTTTCCTGTCACTCGTCGACTTTTCAAACAGAACCCTGGAGCCTGCCCACTGATTTGAGAGGTGCCCCATGAGTCTGCTGCTTGAACCCTTTACCCTTCGCCAACTGACCCTGTCCAACCGCATTGCCGTGTCGCCCATGTGCCAGTACTCCAGCGTCGATGGCCTGGCCAACGACTGGCATCTGGTGCACCTCGGCAGCCGTGCCGTGGGGGGCGCTGGCCTGGTGTTTACCGAAGCTACGGCGATCACGGCCGACGGGCGGATCACCGCCGAAGACCTGGGCCTGTGGAACGACGAACAGATCCTACCGCTGCAACGCATCACCCGTTTCATCAACGCACAGGGCGCAGTGGCCGGCATTCAATTGGCCCACGCCGGGCGCAAGGCCAGCACCCATCGGCCGTGGATCGGCAAGCACGGCAGCGTCAAACCGGAGGACGGTGGCTGGATCCCGGTGGGGCCTTCGCCGATTGCCTTCGACCCGCAACACACCCAACCGAAACAGCTGGATGAGAGTCAGATCGCCCAGGTCATTCAGGATTTCGTGGCCGCAGCCAAACGTGCGCTTACCGCCGGTTTCAGTGTGGTCGAGGTGCATGCGGCGCACGGTTATCTGCTGCACCAGTTTCTATCACCGCTGAGTAATCAGCGACGTGACCAGTACGGCGGTTCGTTCGAAAACCGTATTCGTCTGGTGCTGCAAGTGACCGAGGCGGTACGCGCGGTGTGGCCGGAAGAACTGCCGGTGTTCGTGCGCCTTTCGGCTACCGACTGGGTCGAGGACGGCTGGAATCCGGATGAAACCGTGGAGCTGGCGCGACGCCTGAAAGCCTTGGGGGCTGATCTGATCGATGTGTCATCGGGCGGCACGGCAGTCAACGCCGAAATCCCCGTGGGGCCGGGATATCAGACGCGCTTCGCCGAACGAGTGCGCAAGGAGTCAGGTATCGCCACCGGCACCGTGGGAATGATTACCGAGCCGGCCCAGGCCGAGCACATTCTGCGGACCTGTCAGGCCGACATCATCTTCCTCGCCCGTGAGCTGCTGCGTGATCCGTACTGGCCGCTGCACGCCGACGATGACCTGGGGGGACGCAAAGCGGTGTGGCCGGCGCAGTATCAGCGTGCGACCCATCGGGATCAGCCGATTCACGAGTCTGATCTGCGGGATTGATTCCGACCCGCCGCAAAGCCTATAAAACCCGCCATTGAACTGGCGGGTTTTTTTCTTGCCTGCCGTACGGAATTGCAAAGGAATGGAACGCGATGTTGATCGAACGTGAGCTGACTGAGTCTGACTTGCCGCTGCTGGCGCTGATCGACCGCAGCGAGTTGGTCGAAGAATGCTATCGCGTGGAAAACGGTGAGTTGATTCTGTATCCGGCGCGTTTCGACATGCGCGGCTGGCCCGAAGGGGAGGCGGAGGACAATGCGCGGGTATTGGAAAAATGCTGGCGCAGCGGTGGGTGGCTACACGGGATTTTCGATGGCGAGACGCTGGTGGCGGCAGTGGTTGTGGATAACCGGGTTATTCACAATCAGGGTTTGAAGATGCGGCAGTTGAAGTTTCTGCACATCAGCCGCGGCTGGCGTGGACAGGGGCTGGGCGGGCGGTTGTTTGCCTTGGCCTGCGCCCATGGTCGGAGGATCGGCGCCGAGGCGCTGTACGTCTCGGCGACCGAGTCGCGCAATACCGTGGAGTTCTATCAGCGCCAGGGTTGCCGGTTGCTGGCGCAACCGGATCCCGAGCTGTTTGCACTCGAACCTCACGATATCCACTTTTACTGTCACCTGGACTGACGCCATCGCGAGCAAGCTCGCTTCCACAGGTTTTCGGTTGTACACAAGCTCTGTGATCAATCGATATCCATGTGGGAGCTGGCTTGCCAGCGATGAGGCCCGATCCGACGTCAGAGAATCATCAAGGGTATTTGCGCTTGTCCGGAGCCGGTGGGAAGTACTGGTACAACCAGGTCTCACTCAGCGTGCGGTCATTGGTGCGGATAAACAGCCGCAGTTCAACCGGCTCGACACTGTCGTTGGTCGGGTACCAGTCGAACAGGATCCGGTAGCCCTTGATGTCATCCAGCACCAGCACGCTGAAGTCCTGCACCTTGCCGTTGGAGCAAGTGACCACCGGTTCGATCCCGGTGCCCTGTGGCAGGCGATCAAGCCCACCACCGGTGAAGTCCACGGCAAAACGACGGGCCCAGACCGGCGGATAATGCTCGCCTGGAGCCCAGCCTTCGACGAAGCCCCCCATGCCGGAACGGGTCGCATGTACCCGCGCCAGTGGTGTGCCGACCGGTGGCAGGGCACTCCAGTAGAGCTTGTAGCCGTAGTTCAGCGAATCGCCGGCGGCTACCGGTTTCTTTGGTGTCCAGAATGCAACGATGTTGTCGAGGGTTTCGCCGGTTGTAGGAATTTCCAGCAGATCGATAGAGCCTTCGCCCCACGCGGTGGTAGGTTCTACCCACAGGCTCGGGCGCTTGCTGTACCAGTCGACGGTGTCCTGATAGTTGGCGAATTCGTGGTCGGTCTGCACCAGACCGAAACCTTTCGGATCGGTGTCGGCGAAGGCGTTGAATTGCAGGGTTGCCGGGTTGTTCAGCGGGCGGCAGATCCACTCGCCGTTGCCACGCCACATGGCCAGACGATCCGAGTCATGGATTTGCGGGTGGATGGTATCGCACATCCGGCGCTCGTGGGTGCCGCAACTGAACATGCTGGTCATCGGAGCGATGCCCAGTTGTTCGATGGCGGTGCGGGCGTTGATGTGAGCATCGACTTCCATCACCACGCGCTCAGCCTGGCAATCGATGTCGAAGCGATAGGCACCGGTCGCGCTCGGCGAGTCGAGCAGGGCGTAGACCACAAAGCGGGTCGCGTTCTGATCCGGGGTCTCGAACCAGAACTTGGTGAAGTCAGGGAATTCTTCGCGTTTCCTGGCGTAGGTGTCGACAGCCAGGCCACGGGCGGAGAGGCCATATTGGCCAGTGGCATCCACCGCGCGGAAGTAGCTGGCGCCGAGGAACGACACCACGTCATGTCGATCCAGTTCCGGCGCCTTGAACAGCTTGAAGCCGGCAAAACCCAAGTCACCCTTGAGCTGCTGGGTGTCGACCGAGGTGTTTTCGTAGTTGAACAGCTGAGGGCGGAAATGCACCTCGCGGGCCGTGCGGGTCTTGGGATCGACGCTGTACATGCGCACCGGCTGGCGGAAACCCATGCCGACGTGGAAGAACTGCACGTCGAGCTGACCCTTGTTCTCTTTCCACAGCGAATGCTCGCCGTCGTAGCGGATCGCGTTGAAGTTTTGCGGGGTCATGGTCGCCAGGGTCGGCGGCAGCACCTGTTTGGTGTCCTGATACGCGCTGCCGGCCAGTTGCTTGGCCTGGCGCTTCAGCGTTTCGAAGTCGAAGGCCTGTGCTTCACCGTCGGCGGCACCGCCAGAGGCGGCCCAGGCGCGTGCGGCGAGCAGGCCGGAGGCGGAAAGGCCGGTGTAAGCCGCAATGGCCATGGACGCTTTGAGCAAATTCCTGCGGTGCATAAATACAACCTGTCGTGGACAATCCCGCGCCGTTCCTGGCACGTACTGGATCAGAAATTACGGTTCGGACAAGCCTTCGGCCAAACGCTACGGACTAGTACAGATGCCCGCTAGCTTAATCGGTTCGCCGATTTTGCAAAATTCATTGATATCACGGCGACAGCGTCTCAATGAAACAAGACGTTACGGTTACTTATCCCACAGTCTTTTCTGATTTATAGGGCATATCTGCTTTTTTCGACTAATTACTCTAAAAACCACTTTTCAGCGCCGATTTAATTTCTATTCTATGGGCATCGCCGGTCACGACTCATCCGACCGGCAGGGCTCAAATCGCTGCTTAAAGGAGCAGGGCGATGCGGTTTTCGAGAAATTTCTGACGTACTGGAAAAGGACATCGTCCATGACAAAAGGACAAGGCATCACCGAAATGTTGGGCATCTTTCCCTGCCTCACCAACGTCCGGCGAAGACGCCGGCTCAGTCCTGACGAACTGAAACTGGTGGAGCGTTACCGCGAGTTGTCGGAAAGCGACCGGATTGCGATGCGGTATCTGGTGGATGCGATGAGGAGTGTTTCGCGGTTCTAGGGAGGTGAACAGCCAGCCGTACTTGCTACGGCTGGTTTACCAATTTTCTGGTTGTTCTGCGCGCTGGTGCAGAATTCTCAAGACCTGGATCTGGCCATCCTCCAGGCGATATGGCGCAATGAATGGATAACGGGTCAGCACCAGTTCGCGTGTATCCGGCACGACTGAAGGCCGGCCTGAACCCGGAAATTGCTTCAATTGATCAAACGCTCCAAGAATGGAGTTCACGACACCAAACGCTGGATTGGCACCCAAGATGCCTTGGTAATACTCAAAAATTGTTTCGAGATCGTTTTCAGCTCGTTCAGTCAGTACTACGTTCGGCACGTTTTGCCCACTTAGCCTTCACGGCATCCAGATCGGTAAGATTTCCAGCATCGGCATCAGCAATCCCCTCGCTGATGGCTTGCAGATGCCAAGACTCCGCTTCCACATATCTAACCAACGCACGCTTGAGATGGTACTGGCGGTCTCGGTCAGTGGCCGCGGCCAATTGATCCAATTGTTGAGCGAGCAATTCTTCGACGCGGAAGGATAAAACGGGCGAGGCCATGGAAGATCTCCTGCGTGTGTATACGCTGTAAACGACGTAGACACCCTAGGCCGCAATAACATCGGCGTCAACCAGTCAGAGTGCGAGGTTGAGGAAAACTCTAGTGGACTTGAACGCCGCTGGAAGACGGGATGTGTTGCGAAATGCTTGGATAATACCCCGGTGACCTAATCGCCGCCGGGGCAAAGCCACTGACTTTCAGAGTCAGCCGCAAGAGCGCGGCGCTGGATACGGCTGCTGTACTTGCACCAATTCAGGCATATCACGCCATTTCACCCAAGCCTGTTGTTGCCAATGCAACAGCGGCACGGTGACGCCTGCCCAATGCACCGAGCTCAGGCTCGGGCAGTTTTCCGCTGTTACTGAGTTGGTTTCCCGCAGGATGGGGATCACCTCATTACTCAGCCATTGCCGCAGGTTGCGGTTTTCCGGGATGAAATGATGGACGAGCAGCGCGTACATGCCGGATTCGCTGACCATCGGTGTCTCGACAACTTTGCCGTACTTGCGCAGCCGGACGGTGCGGCGTTGGTCGGGGTCGAGTTTGAGCGTGACGCGTAGGTTCAAGGGATGGCCCATCATGCGGCCGAGATCCTGAGCGCAGAACCAGGCTTGATGATCGAGCAGGAGAGCGTGGAGGAAGCGGTTGTGGCGGGTGAAGACGGTGGGAGTGAAATATTCAGTATTCGGATTGTGAGTAGGTGCTGGCATGAGATGACTTCCGTTTCGAGTAGGAAAGTCGCCACCAACTCTTCGAAAAGTTGGGTGGCGAACCGAGTGGCGTTCGAAGTCGGGTTACTTCCTGTCGAAACGGAAAAGGCGGAAGGCCCGCGCCACACGGCCCGCCATAACGCAGAACTGAAGTTGCAAAGCAGCCGCAGTTCAATGGGGGCACGCAAGCACCGTTTTGACAGATTTCCGGCTTCGACCCCGGGCCGCTGATTGGGCAGCGACGGGGTAAAGCCTATCGGTCAGGCGCTAGCGGCGCCAAGTCTACTCTGCCGACGCCATTCGTAGGAAAGGGGACTGAATGCTGAGGGTTCGGTCTGTAGGAAGCGAGTAACTGACGCTGAAAGAAATCAGCCCCGAAATTGTGATAAATCCGGGGCTGTTTTTCTTAGCGACTAACTTTCCAAGCATCCCCAGCCGGCGCCTTCCCATGGTCATACGGCTTGCCAATCCACATGTAAACCAGCCCCAGCCCAATCACGATCGCCGTACTCAGCACCATCGCGTAGTTGATGTACCACGCCGCATCGGGTGTGCGTGGCCAGGCCATGTTGATGATTGCGCCGACGCCATACACCAGCGCGCCGATGTTCACCGGCCAGCCCCAGGCGCCGAGGGTGAATTTGCCGCTCGGTTTCCAGCCTTTGCTGCGGGCGTACAGGGCGGCGAGGACGATCATCTGGAATGCGAGGTAGATGCCGATGGCGGCGAAGCTGACGATGGTGGCCACGGCGTCTTGCAGGAAGAAGCCGAGGGCGATGATCAGGCCGGGCAGGACGCCGGACACGAACAGGGCGGCAACCGGCACCTGGGTCGTAGGAGAAATCTTTTTCAGCAGTCGGCTGCCGATGACCATTTCATCGCGAGCGTAGGAATACAGCAGACGACTCGCCGCCGCTTGCAGGCTGATGACGCAGGAGATGAAGGAAATCATCACCACGCCCATCACCACTTTCGAGCCGATCGGACCGAAGGCGTTGTTGAGGATGGTGGTGACCGGGTCCTTGTCGGTGCCGTTGATCACCGCCTGCATGTCCGGCACGGCAAGGATCAGCGCCAGGCAAGCGAACATTGCCGCGATGCCGCCGATGTAGATGGTCATGCGCATGGCCACCGGGATTTTTGCGCTCGGGTTCGGGGTTTCTTCGGCGACGTCGCCGCAGGCTTCGAAGCCGTAGTAGAGGAACATCCCCGCCAGCGAAGCGGTGAGGAATGCCGGTAGGTAGGAGCCGTCGACGCTGATATCGAAGGTGTTGAACAGCACGCTGATCGGTTGGTGACGCTCGAAAATCAGCAGGTACACGCCGACGATCACCGCGCCCACCAGTTCGCAGAGGAAGCCGAACATGGCGATCCGCGCCAGCACTTTGGTGCCGCTGAGATTGACCAGTGTGGCGAACAGGGTCAGTACCAGGGCGATCACGATATTGGTGTTGTTGCTTGGCTCAAAACCCAGCATGGCGGCGAGGTACGGGCCGGCACCGACCGCAACGGCGGCGATGGTCACGCACAGGGCGATGGAGTAGATCCAGCCGACCATCCATGCCCATTTCTTGCCCACCAAGCGACGCGCCCAAGGATAGACACCGCCGGAAATCGGGAACTGCGACACCACTTCGCCGAAGATCAGGCACACCAGCAACTGACCGCAGCCGACCAGCAAATAGGCCCAGAACATCGGTGGCCCGCCAGCGGCCAGACACAGGCCGAACAGGGTATAAACCCCTACAACCGGTGACAGATAAGTGAAGCCCAGTGCGAAGTTTTCCCACAGGCTCATGCTGCGGTTGAAGTTGGAGGTGTAGCCCAGTTGACGCAGTTGTTCGGCATCGCTGTCGGCAACGGCGGCTGAGAGTTCGGGTGATGCACTCATGTGTGTTTGCTCCGTGAAATCGGCAGATTTCGGATGGCCGAAACCGTGGCGGGGCTTGGTGAGCGCCGCCCGGATCGGTAGTTATTGTTTTGAATGCCTGGTGGTGCGTAATGCCGGTTTTCTTCCTGAAACCGGAGTGACGCCATCGCTGGCAAGCCAGCTCCCACAAGAGCTGCACTGAACCCTGTGGGAGCTGGCTTGCCAGCGATGCTTTTAGTGCTTGAACATCACATGCCGAACCGTGGTGTAGTCCTCCAGCCCGTACATGGACATGTCCTTGCCGTAGCCGGACAGTTTCTGACCGCCATGAGGCATTTCGCTGACAAGCATGAAGTGGGTATTCACCCAGGTGCAGCCGTACTGCAACCGCGCGGACAGGCGATGGGCGCGTCCTACATCCGCCGTCCACACCGAAGACGCCAGGCCGTAGTCCGAATCGTTGGCCCACTCCAGCGCCTGGGCTTCGTCGGTGAATTTGGTCACCGACACCACCGGTCCAAACACTTCGCGGCGGACGATTTCGTCGTCCTGCTGGGCGTCGGCCAGCACCGTTGGTTCGAAGAAGAAACCGTTGCCTTCGACAGCCTTGCCGCCAGTGATCAAGCGAATGTGCGGTTGCGCCACGGCGCGTTCGACAAACCCGGCCACGCGGTCGCGATGTTGGGCGGTGATCAGCGGCCCGAGTTCGGTCGACGGATCATCCTGCAAGCCGTACTTGATGCTGCTGACCGCCGCGCCGAGCTTCTCGACGAACTTGTCGTAGATGCCTTGCTGGGCGTAGATCCGGCACGCCGCGGTGCAGTCCTGGCCAGCGTTGTAGAAACCGAAGGTGCGAATGCCTTCGACCGCCGCATCAATGTCGGCGTCGTCGAAGATGATCACCGGCGCCTTGCCGCCCAATTCCATGTGCATGCGTTTGACGCTGTCGGCGGTGCTGGAAATGATGTTCGAACCGGTGGCGATGGAGCCGGTCAGCGACACCATGCGCACTTTCGGATGGGTCACCAGCGGACTGCCCACGCTCGGCCCACGCCCGAACACCAGATTGAGTACGCCGGCCGGGAAAATATCCGACGCCAGTTCAGCCAGACGCAACGCGGTCAGCGGGGTTTGTTCCGACGGCTTGAGTACCACGGTATTGCCGGCGGCGAGGGCCGGGGCGATTTTCCAGGCAGCCATCATCAGCGGGTAGTTCCACGGCGCGATGGACGCGATCACGCCCACCGGGTCACGGCGGATCATCGAGGTGTGGCCGGGCAGGTATTCGCCACCGGCCGAACCACTCATGCAACGGCTGGCACCGGCGAAGAAACGGAACACGTCGGCAATCGCCGGGATCTCGTCGTTCAGCGCGGCACTGTAGGGTTTGCCGCAGTTGTCCGATTCCAGTTTGGCCAGTTCTTCGCCGTGGGCTTCGATGGCGTCGGCGAGTTTGAGCAGCAACAGCGAACGGTCTTTCGGCGTGGTCTGCGACCATTCGGCGAAGGCACTGTCGGCGGCGCGCACGGCGGCATCGACCTGGGCCTCGGTGGCCTCGTTGATTTCCACCAGCACGTCACCGCGCGCCGGGTTGAGCACCGGTTGCGCCGGGCCTTCGCCGTTGACCAGTTGGCCGTTGATCAAGAGTTTGGTTTGCATGTTGTTGTCCTCAATAGCACTTTTATTTTTCTGGCCGAATCGAGAATCCTGTGGGAGCGGGCTTGCCCGCGATGAGGCCATCCCGTTCAAAATTGATGGCGGCTGACACACCGTCATCGCTGGCAAGCCAGCTCCCACAGGGAGTTGTGGTGTTTGTTAGATATTCATTTGCCGCCGCTGCCGGCCACGCTCTCGCCACCCCGGGTCAGGTAGTAGGCGCCGAGGATCGGCAGCATGGTCACCAGCATCACGAGCATCGCCACGACGTTGGTCACCGGCACGTCCCGAGGGCGGCTCAACTGGTTGAGCAACCACAGCGGCAAGGTGCGTTCATGGCCGGCGGTGAAGGTGGTGACGATGATTTCATCGAACGACAGCGCAAACGCGAGCATGCCGCCCGCGAGCAGCGCCGAGCCGAGGTTCGGCAGGATGATGTAGCGGAAGGTCTGCCAGCCGTCGGCGCCGAGATCCATCGACGCTTCGATCAAACTGTGTGAGGTGCGGCGCAAGCGGGCGATGACGTTGTTGTAGACGATCACCACACAGAAGGTCGCGTGGCCGACGATGATGGTGAACATCCCCGGCTCGATCCCCAGCGTCTTGAAGGTCGCCAGCAGCGCGATCCCGGTGATGATCCCCGGCAATGCGATAGGCAGGATCAGCATCAGCGAAATGCCCTGCTTGCCGAAGAAATCCCGGCGGTACAACGCAGCGGAAGCGAGGGTGCCGAGCACCATCGCGATCAGTGTGGCGATGGCTGCAATCTGCAACGACAGCTTGATCGCTTCCAGCACATCCGGCCGCGAAAACGCCACACTGAACCAGTGCAGCGTGAAGCCTTTCGGTGGAAAGCTGAACGCCGCGTCTTCGGTGTTGAAGGCGTAGAGGAAGATGATCAGGATCGGGAAGTGCAGAAACACCAGCCCGCCCCAGGCTGCAATGCGCAAGCCTATTGAAGCCTTTTCAGAGTGCATCGAAGGCCCCCAGTCGTTTGACGATGGACAGGTAGATTGCGATCAGCACGATCGGCACCAGCGTGAAAGCTGCGGCCATCGGCATGTTGCCGATTGCGCCCTGTTGCGCGTAGACCATGCTGCCGACGAAGTAGCCCGGCGGGCCCACCAATTGCGGCACGATGAAGTCGCCCAACGTCAGCGAGAACGTGAAGATCGAACCGGCAGCAATCCCCGGCACCGACAGCGGCAGAATCACCTGCATGAAAGTCTGGCGCGGCTTGGCCCCGAGGTCGGCGGAGGCTTGCAGCAACGACGGCGGCAGGCGTTCCAGCGAGGCCTGGATCGGCAGGATC
The DNA here is from genome assembly GCF_052045815.1 of Pseudomonas sp. 22085. Classification (NCBI taxonomy): domain Bacteria; kingdom Pseudomonadati; phylum Pseudomonadota; class Gammaproteobacteria; order Pseudomonadales; family Pseudomonadaceae; genus Pseudomonas; species Pseudomonas sp. 22085. The sequence continues at coordinate 13,580 of NZ_JBQEQA010000034.1, read as the reverse complement.
ATGAACGGCAGCCAGATGTAGACGAACACCATGAACCGCCCCAGGTGCGAGGTCGACAAGGTGCTGCCGCCGACCCCGGGAATCCCCAGAATGAACTGCAGAACCGGCTCCAGCCCCAGGTGCTGAACGAACCACTGCGCGACACCGCCCTTGGCCAGCAGCAGCGTCCACGCGTAGGCCTTGACGATGTAACTGGCCCACATCGGCATCATCACCGCGATGTAGAAAAACGCCTTGGTCTTGCCGGTGGTGTAGCGCGCCATGTAGTAGGCAATCGGGAATGCGACGATGGCGCTGGCGATCGACACCACGACGGCCATGCTCAGGGTGCGCAGGATGATGTCGAAGTTCGACGGCTGGAAAAGCGCCGCGAAGTTGGCCAGGGTCAGGTCGGGCGTGACCGCCATGGTGAAGTCGTCGAAGGTGTAGAAACCTTGCCACAACAGCACCAGCAGCGAGCCCAGATAGATCGCGCCAAACCACAGCAGCGGCGGCACCAGCAGCATCGACAGGTACAGGTTCGGCTTGCGATAGAGCAGGTTGGAAAACCTGCGCAACGGCGCCGATTGAGGAATAGCGAGGGCGGTCATGTCACACCCCGCTCGCAACGGTGTCGTGCAACGGAATCATCGCTTCCCGCGCCCAGCGAGCGCTGATGCGCTGACCGGTCTGGTGCTGCGCGCTGCTGTCGATCCACTGATTGTTGGCCTGGCTGATGCTCAGGGTCTGGCCGTTTTCCAGGGTCAGTTCATAGCGTGTGGCGCTGCCCTGATATTGAATGTCGTGGAGCAGACCACTGACTTCGATCTCGTGGCTGGCCAGCGGACCTTCGGCGAAACGCACGTGTTCCGGGCGGATCGAAAACGGCTGCGGATGACCGCTGAGCTGGCGCGCCAGATCGCCGCGAATCACGTTCGAGGTGCCGACGAATTCGGCGACGAAAGTCGTGGTGGGTTTCATGTACAGATTGCGCGGCGTATCGACCTGCTCGATGCGACCCTTGTTGAACACGGCCACGCGGTCGGACATCGACAACGCTTCGGTCTGATCGTGGGTGACGAAGATGAAGGTGATGCCGAGCTGGCGTTGCAGCTTCTTCAGCTCGCTTTGCATCTGTTCGCGCAGCTTCAGGTCGAGAGCGCCCAACGGTTCGTCGAGCAGCAGCACTCGCGGGCGATTGACCAGCGCGCGGGCGAGGGCGACGCGCTGGCGCTGACCGCCGGACAACTGCACCGGTTTACGCGCGCCGTAGCCGCCGAGGGCGACCATGTCCAAGGCTTCTTCGGCGCGTTTGTGGCGTTCGGTTTTGTTTACGCCTTTGACTTTCAAACCGTAGGCGACGTTGTCCAGCACGTTCATGTGCGGGAACAGCGCGTAATCCTGAAACACCGTGTTGACGTCGCGCTGATAGGGCGGCAGGCCGGCGGCTTCGGCACCGTGAATGCGGATCGAGCCCGCGCTCGGTTGCTCGAACCCGGCGATCAGGCGCAGGCATGTGGTCTTGCCCGAACCGGAAGGGCCGAGCATGGAAAAGAACTCGCCGTCCTGGATGTCGATGGAAACCCGGTCAACGGCCTTCACCTCGCCGAACTGCCGGGAAACGTTGGTGAACTGGACTGCAAGCGTCATGATGCGGTGCTCCGAAAAGGCGAGGGCCGTCGCAGCGGCCCTGCCTGGACTTCTGAAAAACAGTATTCGAATTGATCGTTCCCACGCAGAGCGTGGGAACGATCGGGCTAGAGCGGCGTGTCAGCGACCGCCCATAATCGCAATGTAGTCCTGCGTCCACCGGCTATACGGCACAAACTTCCCACCCTCAGCCTGCGGGGTTTTCCAGAAAGCGATCTTGTCGAACTGATCGAACCCGTTGGTTTTGCACCCCTCGGCACCCAGCAGTTCACTACCCTGGCAAGCCGCCGGAACCGCCGGCAACGAACCGAACCATGCCGCCACATCACCCTGGATTTTCGGCTGCAGCGACCAGTCCATCCACTTGTAGGCGCAGTTCGGGTGCTTGGCTTCGGCGTGCAGCATGGTGGTATCGGCCCAACCGGTGGCGCCTTCTTTCGGCACGGTCGAAGCGATCGGCTGTTTCTCGTTGATCAGGCCGTTGACCTGGTACGGCCAGGCGCTGGACGCGACCACGCCTTCGTTCTTGAAGTCGCTCATCTGCACCGTGGTGTCGTGCCAGTAGCGGTGGATCAGTTTCTGCTGGGCGCGCAACAGTTCCAGCACAGCCTTGTACTGATCTTCGGTGAGTTGGTACGGATCCTTGATCCCCAGCTCAGGCTTGGTGGATTTCAGGTACAGAGCGGCATCGGCGATGTAGATCGGGCCGTCGTAAGCCTGCACGCGGCCCTTGTTCGGCTTGCCGTCGGGCAGGTTCTGCGCGTCGAACACCACGTTCCAGCTGGTCGGCGCGGTCTTGAACACGTTGGTGTTGTACATCAGCACGTTCGGGCCCCACTGGTACGGAGTGCCGTAGGTCTGGTTGTTGACCACGTACCACGGCGCGTCTTTCAGGCGTGGGTCTAGGGACTTCCAGTTCGGGATCAACGCAGTGTTGATCGGCTGCACACGCTTGCCGACGATCAACCGCAACGAGGCATCGCCCGACGCCGTCACCAAGTCGTAACCGCCCTTGGCCATCAGGCTGACCATTTCGTCAGAGGTGGCGGCGGTTTTCACATTGACCTTGCAGCCGGTTTCCTTCTCGAAACCGGTCACCCAGTCGTAGGCCTTGTCGCTTTCACCGCGTTCGATGTAGCCCGGCCAGGCGACGATATCCAGCTGGCCTTCGCCGGCGCCGACGGCTTTCAGCGGCTCGGCGGCCTGCAGGCTGGCGCTGGCCAGCAGGGCCGTGGTGATTGCACTGAGCAGTGCGGTCTTGTGCACGAACATGGTGAACCCTCTTCTTTAAATTATGGTCGGGGCAGTTGTGAACGCGGTGAAGCATGCCGTTAGCGGCTTGTTATTAGCGTAGTCAGAGATGCTGGCCGTGGCGGGCCATGATGTGCCGCACCACGCTGTAGTCCTGTAGCGAATCGCTGGATAAGTCTTTGCCGTAACCGGAGCGTTTCAGCCCGCCGTGGGGCATTTCGCTGACCAGCATGAAATGGCTGTTGATCCAGGTGCAGCCGTATTGCAGGCGTGCGGCGACCTGCATCGCCTTGTCCAGGTTCTGGGTCCACACCGACGAAGCGAGGCCGTATTCCGAGTCGTTGGCCCAGTCCACCGCCTGCGCGAGTTCATCGAAGCGGGTCACGGTGACCACCGGGCCGAACACTTCGCGCTGGACGATTTCATCGCTCTGTTTGCAACCGGCCAGCAGGGTTGGCTGATAGAAGAACCCTGCGCCGGAATGCACCGCCGCGCCGGTCACCCGCTCGATGTGCGGCTGACCGAGGGCGCGCTCGACGAAACTGGCCACGCGGTCGCGCTGACGGGTGCTGATCAGCGGTCCGATTTCGTTGTCGGCATCGCGTTTGCCGGCAAAGCGCAGGCTGCTGACCGCCGCGCCGAGTTCGGCGACCAATTTGTCGTGAATCCCGGCCTGGGCGTAGATCCGGCAAGCCGCCGTGCAATCCTGCCCGGCGTTGTAGTAGCCATAAGTACGCACGCCTTCGACCACGGCTTTCAGATCGGCATCGTTGCAGACGATCACCGGGGCCTTGCCGCCGAGTTCGAGGTGGGTGCGCTTGAGAGTTTTGGCGGCGGCCTGGAGGATTTTCTGGCCGGTGACGATATCGCCGGTCAGCGACACCATGCGCACTTTCGGGTGGCCGACCAGATGACTGCCAACCCCTTCGCCGCCACCGCAGACGATGTTGATCACCCCGCGCGGCAGGATTTCGGCCAGCGCCGGAGCCAGCGCCAGAATCGACAGCGGCGTGTGCTCGGACGGTTTGAACACCAGCGTATTGCCGGCGGCGAGGGCCGGGGCGATCTTCCACGCGGCCATCATGATCGGGTAGTTCCACGGTGCAATCGAGGCGACGACGCCAATCGGATCGCGGCGCACCATGCTGGTGTAGCCCGGCACGTATTCGCCGCTGAGCTGGCCGGTCTGGCAGCGCACGGCGCCGGCGAAGAAGCGGAACACATCGACGGTCGCGGTCAAATCATCCTGCCGTGCCAGATGTAGCGGCTTGCCGCAGTTCAGGGCTTCGAGGCGGGCAAGGTGATCAGCGTGCTTCTCGACGGCGTTGGCGATTTCCAGCAGGAAATTCGAGCGTTGTTGCGGGGTGGTGCGCGACCACTCGGCAAAGGCGCTGTGGGCGGCAAGGATGGCGGCTTCGACTTGCTCGGTGCTGGCTTCGGCGATCTGAGTCAGGACTTCGCCGGTGGCCGGGTTGAGGATCGGTTCGACAAAACCCTGGCCAGCGACCAGTTCGCCGTCGATCAGCAACGCGGTGTGCATGTGGGTCTGCGCGCCAGCCATTTTCCGTGATCTCTTTTCTTGTATGGCCATGTTGCTCCCTGTTCCGGGAGCCGACCGTCTTATCGATGCAGCAAGACTAGTGCGCGGCTCCGGGGTCGACAAATTCTAAATACTGAAGGTGGCATTCGATTAAATAGATGGCTTGCGTCCGCCGTGGGGCTGCTCGCGAGCAACGGTCAGGAAAGGATCGACCAGCGCGGGGCGGGCGGTGCCACGACGCCAGGCCAGACCGACGTCAAGGGTCTGGTTGAGATCGGCAATCGGCCGCGCTTCGATGATGTCGCCTTCCAGCGACCATGGGCGATACGTCATGTCCGGCTGGATCGAAACGCCGAGGCCCGCCGCAACCAGACTTCGTACGGCCTCGGTGGACGCGGTTCTGAGGGTGATCTTCGGTTGTAGCCCGGCGCCGCGCCACAGGCGTTGGGCGTTGCGATCCATTTCGTCGACGTTCAGTTGAATCAACGGCTCCCGGGCCACATCGGCAAGGTTGATGCTGTCGTGTTCCAGCAGCGGATGCTGGGCCGGCAGCCACAAACGGTGCGGCGAGTGGGTCAGCACTTCGGTCTGCAAGGCATGGCGGTCTTCGAGGTTGGAGAGGATCAGCACACCGACATCGATCTCGCCGCTGACCAGCAAATGCTCGATGTACGGCCGCTCGTCCTCCATCACCCGGATCTCGACATTGGGGTAGGCGCGCTGGAAACGGGTGAGCAAATCCGCCAGGTAATATCCGGCCACCAGACTGGTCACGCCGACGATCAGCTGCCCGGCGACCTGATCGGTGCTTTGTTGCAGGCTGCGTTTGGCGTTGTCCACGGTCGCCAGAATCAGGTGCGCCTGGCGCAGGAACTGGTGGCCCTGATGGGTGAGCGTCATGCCCTTGGCGTGGCGATTGAACAGGCTGACACCGATCTCTTCCTCCAGTTGCTGGATGGCCAGGGTCAGGGTCGATTGGGAAATGAACGCGGTTTGCGCGGCGGCGGAGATCGAGCCTGTCTCGGCCACGGCGATGAAATGGCGGATCTGACGCAAGGTCATCATGGAAGGATTACCCGGTGGGCGGTTTTTATAGATTGCCTCGAGTGTATATCTATTTTCGCGAAGGGCTGCTGCGGGCCAGGCAACATCTGGAAGCACACTCGCACCCAAGTGACGGGCACTTTCGAACTAGGCTGAGGGCCTTATTGATCCGGATAACCCCAGTTTGGAGACGGAACATGAACACCCGTGGATTGCTCGATCAACTCCTCAAGTCCGGCCAGGATCTGCTGCAGAACAAGGCGGGCGGGGCGCAGAACAAACCGGCGGCCGGTGGTTTGGGCGGCTTGCTTGGCAGATCTTCCAGTAATGGCGCACTCGGCGGCTTGCTGTCAGGCGCAGGCGGCGGTGCCCTGGCGGCCGGCGCCATGGGCCTGCTGCTGGGCAGTAAAAAGGCCCGCAAGGTTGGCGGAAAAGTCGCCCTCTACGGCGGCCTTGCTGCTCTGGGCGTGATCGCCTACAAAGCCTACGGCAACTGGAACGCCCAGAAAGGCACTGCCCCACAAAGCGAACCGCAAACCCTCGATCGCCTGCCACCGGCGCAAGTCGAACAACACAGCCAGGCCATCCTCAAAGCCTTGGTCGCCGCCGCCAAGGCCGACGGCCACATCGACGACCGCGAACGCCAACTGATCGAAGGCGAGTTCACCAAACTCGATAACGATCAGGAGCTCAAACACTGGCTCCACGCCGAACTCAACAAACCCCTCGACCCCACCGACGTCGCCCGCGCGGCAAGTACGCCGGAGATGGCCGCCGAGATGTACGTGGCGAGCGTGATGATGGTGGATGAGGAGAACTTCATGGAGAAGAGCTATCTGGATGAACTGGCGCGGCAGTTGAAGCTGGAGCCGGGGTTGAAAGTGGAGCTGGAGAGGCAGGTGAGGGTGGCTTTGGTGTAAGCGGAGGTATTCAGGTTTTTATGAGACAGGGCAGGGGATGTTAAGGTTTGGCCTTTGACGCACCTTAATAAGGATATTGCCCGTGTTACGTCAGTTTGTGCTCGCCCTTCCGGCCATGTTTTTTCTGGCCGGTTGCGGGGCCGAGTCCGGCTCATTGCCCGTCAGCATGAACCTGACACCGGAAAAAGTCGCGTCGATTGCGGAAACTATTAAAACCAAGTATCCGAACCTGTCCAGCGAGATGCGCGAAAAGGTCCTCAACACCGTAGTTCAGTCGATTGACAACATGGTGTTTGTCGAAGGTGGCCAGTTTGATATGGGCGACTTTGGATGGGCTTGCGAATACGATGAAAAAAATGTGTGTACCTGGCCTTGCGGGCAAGAGCCGGAGCAGCTTTGTAATATCAGCAGGAAGGGCAATGACGATTTCGTCCATCCGGTAAAGTTGAGCAGTTACTATCTAGCGAAATATCAGGCTACGTTGGCGGATTTCGATATTTTTTTTGTGGCTAATGGAAAGCCGCTCTACGACGCAGAGGATCGAAAACGCAAAGATTTGGAAAGTCTTTATTTTCCTAACCTTCCAGCACCAACTCAAAGCTGGCAGGAGGCAAAAGATTATTGCACTTGGATTGGTTCTTTAAGTGGTTACGAAGTAGACCTGCCGACAGAGGCGCAGTGGGAGTTTGCAGCTCGCAACCGTGGCCAGCGCATCCTGTTTCCTACTGATACTGGGAGTCTTGATTACGGTAAGAATTTTCCTTTTGAAAATGAAGAGGAAAATTTTCCAGTGAATCGTTTTGCACCTAATCCTATGGGGTTCTATGGTATGGCTGGTAATTCCACCGATTGGGTTAATGACTGGTACGATGAAAATTATTACAAAGTTTCGCCTGTAGACAATCCTCAGGGGCCGGGAAGTGGCGAAAAGAAGATCAGGAGAGGGTCTACAACTTTGGAAGCGCCACTGTCTGCGGCACCTCTCGTCCGCCGTTGGCCTGAAGAGTTAGTGCAAAAATATCATTCAAGCGATACAAGTTTTAGGTGTGCAATTCAGTCCAGTAAGCCGCTTTAGTATTTCAGGCTGAAGGCGTCTTCTGCACCTTCATTTTTAGACCCCAAACGAAGAGGTGACAGGTTTGTTTTTCAAAGTGTCAATCTGTCACCTTTTTTTGTCGTAGAAGCCCTTGTAGCTGTCGACTAAGCCGACAGCCACATCGATGATCGCGAACGTCAATTGATCCACGAATTACCAAACTCCACAATGACCAGCAATTTAAGTCCTGGCTTCACACCAAACTCCATAGCTCCTTGAGCCTGCCGACGTTACGCGGATAGCAACGGAGGTGTATGTGCCGAGCGTGATGATAGGAATGGAGAGGTGGTATCTGGATGAGCTGGCTTGGCATTTGAAGCTGGGGCCGGGGTTGAAGGCTGAGTTGGAGAGGCAGGTCAGGTTGGCTTTTGTGGAGGAGGAGGTATTCAGGTTTTTGTGAGACACGGCAGGGGATGTTAAGGTTTGGCCTTTGACGCACCTTATAAGGAAATTGCCCGTGTTACGTCAGTTTGTGCTTGCCCTCCCGGCCCTGTTTTTTCTGGCCGGCTGCGAGGCCGAATCCGGCCCATTGCCAGTCAGCAAAAGCCTGACACCGGAAAAGGTCGCGTCGATTGCGGCAACCATCAAAACCAAGTACCCCAACCTCTCCACTGATCTGCGTGAAAAGGTCCTCAACACCGTAGTGCAGTCAATTGACAATATGGTGTTTGTCGAAGGTGGCCAGTTTGATATGGGCGACTTTGGCTGGGCTTGCGAATACGACGAAACGGATGTTTGTGCTTGGCCTTGCGGACAGGATCCGGACCAGCTTTGTAATATCAGCAGTAATGGCGATGATGACTTTGTTCATCCGGTCAAATTGAGTTCTTATTATTTTTCAAAGTTTCAAGTCTCGCTGGGTGATTTCGATTTGTTCTTTATTGCAAACGGAAAACCTCTGTTTGATGCTGAAAAGCGCGAACGTGAAGATTTGAAGTTTCGCTATCAGCGTGATTTGCCTGCATTTACCAAAACTTGGCAAGAGTCCAAGGATTATTGTCACTGGATTGCCAGTCTTAGTGGTTATTCGGTGGATTTGCCTACCGAGGCGCAGTGGGAATTTGCTGCCCGTAATCGCGGGCAACATATTCTTTTTCCTACTGATACAGGTAGTTTGAGTTTTGGGAAAAACTATCCTGTGGAAGGAAGCGGTAGAACGTTTTCAATTGCTAAATTTCCACCCAGTCCACTGGGTATTTACAGTCTTGCAGGTAACGCGACTGACTGGGTTAATGATTGGTACGATGAGGAATACTACCGACAGTCACCAGTGGAAAATCCTCAAGGACCGGACAAAGGTACATATAAGGTTAAGCGAGGCTCCTACTATCCAGAAGGCCCAATGTCCGCGGCATCTATAGTTAGACGCTGGCCGGATAAACCAGAACAGGAGGCCTATTATCCTGGTACTGGTTTTCGCTGCGCTATTCAGTCAGAGGGGCGTCTGCAATGACTGCTTCTCTCAAGCGTTTTTTCCATTGGTGAATATGTCAATGTTGGTCTGGCGGTAGCGATGCTCTTAGATGTTTTAGGATGATAAGGATGTTGTCAGTTTTGTGTCGATGGGTATTCGTCTTTGCAGTGTTTTTTATAATTTTCGGCTGCAAAGCAGAACATGATTCGCTGCCAGTCAGTAAGAGCCTCAGTTCGGAAAAGGTCGCATCGATCGCGGCAACTATAAAGACTAATTATCCGAATCTCTCCACTGAGCTGCGCGGGAAATTACTCAATATGGTAGTTCGGTCGATTGACAATATGATTTTTGTCGAAGGAGGCCAGTTTGATATGGGTGACTTTGGCTGGGCGTGTGAGTATGACGAAAGAAATGTATGTGCTTGGCCATGCGGGCAAGATTCGGATCAGCTTTGCAGTATAAGTCCTGATAGTGATGATGATTTTGTGCATTCGGTAGTGCTGAGTGGGTATTATATTTCTAAGTTTCAAGTGGTTCTGGGTGATTTTGATTTGTATTTTGTTGTAAACAAAAAGTCTCTATTCGATCAGGAGTACCGAGAGCGTGAAGATCTAAAATTTAGATATCAGCCTAATTTACCTGCGCCAACTCAAACTTGGCAGGAGGCCAGAGATTATTGCCAGTGGCTGGGGGACCTAAGTGGCTATGCGGTGGGGCTGCCGACTGAAGCTCAATGGGAATACGCTGCGCGCAGTCGTGGGAAAAAGCTTTTGTTTCCTACGGACAGCGGAAGTCTGGACTTTGGGAGGAATTTTCCAGTCGAAGACGAGGAGAATAACTTTCCAGTGGATCGCTTCGCACCTAATCCATTGGGGATATATGGTTTTTCTGGTAACTCGACTGATTGGGTTAGTGACTGGTACGGTAAAGACTATTACAAAGTTTCTCCTCTTGAAAATCCGCAAGGACCAGAATTTGGTACTCAAAAAATCAGGCGCGGCTCAACGGTCTTGGAAGCTCCATTATCTGCGGCGCCAATGGTCCGTCGCTGGGCTGTGGGCCCAATACAAAAATATCATACGAGTGATGCAGGTTTTCGATGTGCTGTTCAGTCAGTATCATTAAATTAGTATAGAAATTAAGGCGCTGAAAGCGCCTTTAATTAAGCCAAATTGTCAAAGTGGCTGCTCCGCCTTGCTGCTATCAACGTCTTTTCTTTACGCCAAGGCTGGCCGGGGCTCCACGCAAGCATTCCATATTCCTGCGGCTTGCTGTCAATATTTACTGCTAACGTCCCAATGAAACGGTTAAATTGTTGCTGCTCCTTCCCATCAAGTAAGGAGTTTAGACGATTCAGACTTTTCATTGCATTAACCTTGCTGCCATCTTTTGAGCAGCATTCTAACACCTCAATGAAGTGTCTCCAGCTGCGTAGATGGGAAAGTAATAATACAGCAGCTTTTTCCTGGTCTTCAGCCCAGCTTTCCACAAAGCTTTCGGTTAATAAATGAAGCATCGGGCCAATGGTTTCAGGTGGTAAAATTTCAAGTGGTATTTTCTTGTTTTTTATTTTAATGGCCTGGTTGTTGATTAGATATTTTGCGAGGTTTTGGGCTTCTACCTTGGTTGCCTGTCGATCGTCCCACCAAAGTCCAATCTTTCGAAAGCCCTCATCAAATGCTTCGCCTGGCTGCGTAGCTATTCTGAACATTCCTCTTGCCATATAGTTGAAGGCATCCTTGCTCACCGCCAACTGATAGTGGAAGTCTGCTTTTGATAGCGCGTTGCAAAAGACATAGATCAAATCACCAATTTTTTCTAAGTCTATCGACGTACCAAAGCCACCACCTGCACCCGGTCCGAAAACTAAACTTGCCTTGCAATTAATTGCCAATCGGTCTGCGCGGATTTCAATCCCAAAATCAAAACTCGCCCCGATTCCAAGTGCGACATTCCCCTCCGCCTTGATTTCCACCAGACTCGACCAGTCCGTACTCCCACTGTCATTCGCCTGTCCGGGCGTGATCTTGCCCACGCCTTGTTTGGTGGAATCAAGCCACTTCAATGTTCCGGTAACGGTTCCGCCACCTTGAACGCCCGCGAATGCGTTGCCCTTCAGGCCGAGGCTGCCACCGCGTTTCTTGTCGACGGCCAGGTCGGGCGTACTCAACAGTGCGGTCACACCGGAGGCTTCTGCTTCCTTGGGTTTGTATTGGGTTTTGGCACCTGCCTGGCCTTGCGCGGTGGCGCCAAGGAAGCAAGACAATTCCACCTTGCCGTCGAGCCGGAAGATGCCGATGTCGCTGACCACTTCCTTGCCTTCGGCATTGCGGTACGGCATGCGCACCACGTAGCCACCCTGGTCGGGAAAGTAGCTCTTGAGTGCAACGGAGCCTTCGGCCAGAGAGATTGCTGCGCTGCCTTTGACGCCGAGTTCGATGTTGCCTTTGCCGGGTTCCCAACTGTTGATACCGGCACTGGCCGTGGCGGCAAAACGGAACGCGTGGGCTTCGGCCGACACGGCGTACATCGCAGAGTCCGCTTCGTTGGAGGTCCAGGAGCATTCTTTGTGCAGTGCGTTGAGCAGGTTGTCGTCCTTGCTCGTCCACGATGTGAATTTGGCTTCCAGGCTGCCCAGAGGGCTGGTCTTGCGACCATCATTGACCGCCGTGCGAATGTCTTTGATCAGATCCTTGGCCAGATTCTTGTCCAGTGGTTTGCCTTGCATCACCTTGGTAGGGACTTTGACACTCCAGGTGAGTTGTTCTCGGGTGCGTACCGGAATGTAGTGGCGGCGAGACGGGTCACGGAAGGAAATGTATTCGACCACCGTAATCCCGGTTTTGACCTGCTTGCCTTTCTGGGTGTCCGAGGCTTTCCCTTTGCCATGTTTGATGTCTGGTGCTGCACCGTTGGCACTGGTGGAGCTGTCGCCGGCTTCGGCTTTGCCTTGTGCGGCAATCCGATTGCGCAGTGACTGAATTTCCGCGTTGAGCTCAGCAACTTTTTTGGCTTGCAGGCCTTCCCAGTTGGTCTCCAGATAGTTGCCTTCGAACGCGGGCTGCGGCCTGTAGCGTTGATACCAGTCACGGGCCTCTTGCACAGTTGCCAGTTGGCCTTGCAAATCCTCCTTGCGCTCGATGACAGTTTTCGGTTTTTCCGCCGGGGGAGGATAGCGTTGCAGCAGGCCTGCTTCCTCGGCCTTGGCGTTCCAGTCATCTTTGACACAACGCGAGCAGGAGCAGCCAGCCTGAGGATCCTTGGTTTTCGCGCATTTGCTGGCTTCGGTCGCCTTGGCCAGATTCTGATGCAGCTCGTCCATGAGTTTTTTGACGAGGTCGCTCTGCTGCTTGAGGTCTTTCGACTCTTTTTCAGTCAGTACGTAAAAGTGTTCATCTCCGGTGATGTGTACGACATCGACCAGTTCGTCCTTGCACTCGACGGCACCTTTGACAGCCGTCGTGCTTTGGTTGTCGGCGTGTTTGGGTGGTGGCAGGGCTTTGGCCGCAGGTAATTTCAGTACCCAGCCAACCTTGATCTGATTGGGATCTGTGATGATCGGGTTCAGTCCCCGAAGATCCGCCACGGAGCATTTGTTGGCGGCGGCAATGCTGCCAAGAGTGTCGCCGCTCTTAACGGTGTAGGTGTTGCTCATTGCGCATCGTCCTTGTGATTCACAGACTTTCCAATTGCATCAGCTTGTCGCCTAGCGCGACGTCGTCACGCGCCAGTAATTCGGCGGCCGGTGCGTGATCCCAGAAACTGTCCCCACGCTGGATGGCGACTCGAAGCCATCGCTCCTGGTCGGCCATTTGCTCGTAGCCCATGTCCTGGCCGGCCAGTAATTGGCGGTGGACGAATTCGACGGCGTCCTCCGTGGGCAAGACTTCGTGATAATCGTCGGTAAAACGGGTCGCTATCACCTTCAGCCGGCCCTGTTCGATCAGCGCCTGGCGCTCCTCGCTCAAATACAGCCAGCCCGGAGCCTGAGTTTCCGTTGAAGCGCTTTGAGGCGACTTGGCGTAATACCGCCAGCCGATCTCATTGCGCCAGGCTATGCCACTGAAGGGGCCGATGAATTGGGCTTTTTCAGATTCGCTGAGGCTGAGTAGCAGAGGCTCCAGCCAGCGCGGTTCATAGAAACGCATCATTTGCTGAGGGTCTTCATCGGTTTTCACGGTCAGCAGACTGCGCCAGTGTTCAATGCCCTGATCCAGCAAGGCCGGATCACTCAACCAGGCGACACACCCTGCATCGAATTGCTCCAGCAGTTTGCTGGCGTAACTCGCAGCCGAATGCTTTTCCGGGTACATGACGACATAGGGGCCAGCAGGCTGGAGCTCGGCGTAAGGCGTGTTTGTAAACAATGGAATACAGCTGGGCCTGGATTGTTCTTCACCTCGAAACAGGTGGCTCAGCAGGTCCGGATCAAAACTGCGATCCAGAATCAGGCACATTGCCCCGGTTGTCGCAGGCTGCTCGAAAGGCGACTGGATGGAGTTAATCATGCTGACGCTCCCGTCTGGTGAACCGGACAGCACCCGGTCGCGTCGAGATGACATGACGGCGTCGGCAACAGCACGCCTGCCTTTGACTGTGCCTTGAAGGAGCCGAGGGAGGGTTTGACGACTTGGCCAGCCTTGTCGGCATCCGCCTGCTTCAACACGCCCGGCAGCAGTGGGGCGG
>NZ_JBQEQA010000033.1:0-51405 GCF_052045815.1 Pseudomonas sp. 22085 | reverse complement strand
TCCGGGGGTGGGAGCGCAGCGACCGTGCGGCGCAGCCGCATGCATCGAGAGGAGGTGCAGCGAAGCAAACCGTAGGCGATGCCCCCGGATGAATCCCGGAGCGAAGGAACCCCGAGCCCAAGCGAGGGGCCGAACGCCGGGGCCCAGCCTTTTGGTTCCTTTGGGGCGTTTGCCAAAGGGACTCGCCGTAAGGGCGAAACCGCCAGCGGCAGCACCCAAAGAAACGGATATTCACACCAAACAACCAGCAACCTGGTCGGCCCAAAGGCCGCCAAGGTCAAATCCAAATCAAAGCCGAAAGTGCCCCACCATCCCCTTGAGCTCACTCCCCAACTGCGCCAGCTCAACACTCGAAGCCGCATTCCCCCGCATCGCAATCGAAGACTGATCCGCACTCGCCCGAATACTCGTCACACTGCGATTGATCTCCTCAGCCACCGAACTCTGCTCCTCGGCCGCCGCCGCAATCTGCTGGTTCATCTGCTGAATCAACGAAACCGCCGCCGCAATACTCCCCAGTGCGCTTTCGGTCTGCAACGCATCACTCACCGCCAGCTTCACCAGCTCGCCACTGCTCTGAATCTGCTGCACCGACGAATGCGCCGCCGAACGCAAGGCACTGACCAGCCGCTCGATCTCCTCGGTCGACTGCTGAGTGCGCCGGGCCAACGCCCGTACCTCATCGGCGACCACCGCAAAGCCCCTGCCCTGCTCGCCCGCCCGCGCCGCTTCGATCGCCGCGTTGAGCGCCAGCAGGTTGGTCTGCTCGGCGACACTCTTGATCACCCCCAGCACCGTGCCGATGTTCTGGATCTCCGCACTGAGGCTCTCGATGCTCGAACTGGCCGACGTCGCCGAATCCGCCAGTTGCTCGATCCGCGCCATGCTCTGGCGCACCACCTGCTGGCCACTTTCGACCTTGCCATCGGCGGTCTGCGCCGCGAGCGCCGCCTCCTCGGCATTACGCGCCACATCGTGCACGGTGGCGGTCATCTGGTTCATTGCCGTGGCGACCTGTTCGGTTTCCTCTTTCTGGCTGCTGACCTCAAGGTTGGTCTGCTCGGTCACCGCCGACAGCGATTGCGCCGAACTCGCCAGCTGTTCGATCCCCGCCTGCAACCCGCTGACAATCGTGCTCAGGCCCGCGCCCATCTGCTGCATGGCCAGCATCAGTTGGCCGATTTCGTCGCGACGGGAGACCTCGATCGTTGCGCTCAGATCACCGGCTGCAATTTGTTGCGCCACATGAATCACGCTGCGCAACGGTGCGACGATCAACCGGGTGATCACCCACGCCGCAATCAGCCCGACCAGCAACGCCAGCGCCGATGATCCAATGATCAGCACCGAATTCTTTTTCAGTTCGCCCTGCATCGCGGCGTCTTGCGCGACATAGGCCTGTTGGACCCGCGCCACGACTTCGTCGGCCCGTTGGTGCAGCTGTTGATAAACGGTCTTTTCCTGGGCCAGCAATCCGGTGTACTCGGCCAGCTTGTCGCTGAAACCGGCAATGTGCCCCGACACTTCATTGAGCACCGTCAGGTAACCCTCATCCTTGACCGTGGATTTGAGCTGCTCGGCCTGGGTCTGAGCCTGGGCAGCCTGCTCGATATTGCCCTGACCGGCACTGTCGTCACCCTTGCGGCTCTGATCCAGGCGTACTCGCGCTTCGTTCATCGCCTGCAACATCAAGCGTGAGACCTGACTGACCTGACCGGCCTGCTCGATGAATTGCGCCCCGTCCTTGCCCTCGCTGTCTTTCAGGGTGTACGCGCCGTCATCGGCAAGTCCTGCCTGCAACACATCGAGATTGTTGGCAACGCTGGACACCGACCAACTGGCCATTTCCAGCGCCAGGTCCTTGGCCTGGGACAACGAGACGAATTCATCGAACGCCTTGCGATAAGCACCCAATGACTGTTGGACGTCATTCATGACCGACTCATTGCCCGGCGACAAAATCTTGAGTTGGTCGGCCATGGCGATCAGACCGTCGACGCCTTCGTGCAAGGCATCGACGGTTTTCGGGTTGCCGTGCAGGGCGTAGTCCTGCTCCAGCAGGCGCACCTTGAGCAAGCCACTGTTGAGCGATGACATCTGCTTGAGGCCATCGAAGCGCTGACTGATGGTTTGCAGGGACCAGACGCCAATGGCGGCCACCAGCGCCGTCAGCAGCAACACCAGCACAAACCCGATACCCAGTTTTTTTGCCATACCGAGGTTGGCAAAACGTCCTTGCACGGCCGAAATCATTGCGCGTAGTCCCCTGCCATAGTCTGTTGTCGAAGATTCGCAATGGCCTCGAACCAGCACAAGTCTCTGGCGTCGGAATAATGGCAAAAAGCTACGCTCGCGTCGTTTTCAGAACGTTCGAGGTCGATCCATGGCTGTATCGCGGAAAAACTGCCGTGCCCGTGGATCACAGGCGTAAGCCACGTTGATCCGCTGCCAGTCGCAGGCTTCGCCACTGGGGCTGAACGACGTTGCGCAGGACAACCGCACACCGCATCGCAGAGCATGCCTGCGCAAGCGCGCCTCATCGGCCACTGGCGAACGTGCCCAGATGAACAGACCGCCGGTGGGCTTGCCGAACACCTCCCAGTCAGCATCTTCCAGCGCCTGAAGGGCAGCCGCACGATCGGTGGAAAGCCGCTGACGCTGACGCTGTACCAGTTTTCGATAGGCACCACTGGCCAGCAATCCGGCCAGAACCGCCTCGCAGAACCTCGAGGTGCCCATGCAACTGATCATCTTGACCCGCGCCATACGCTCGATCAGCTCGCCATCGGCCACCACGAAACCCACCCGCAGCGAGCTGCTCAAGGTCTTGGAAAAGCTGCCGACGTAAATCACCTGCCTCTCGTCATCCAGCGCTGCCAGTCGAGTACCGCTACCGTTGTGCAAGTCGGCGTAGACATCATCTTCGATCAGCCTCAGAGCGTAGATCCTGCTCAACTCCAGGATTCGTCGGGCGACCGCCGGCAACAGGCAACTGCCCGTGGGATTGTGGTGGTGACTGTTGATGAACAGCGCCGACGGCCGAAACTGCTGCAGCAACGTCTCGAGTGCTTCGACATCCGGCCCGCCCGCCGTGCGACGAACCTCCAGCATGCGCACGCCGTGCAGGCGCAGGAGATCGAACAGGGGCGCATAACCGGGGGTCTCGACCACGACGCAATCACCGGCCTTGAACAACGTACGCACGATCAGGTCCAGTCCGTGGCTGGCGCCAGCGGTGGTCATCACCTGTTCTTCGGCGGCCTTGATATTAAGCAACCCCAGGCGTTTGACGATCTGTTCGCGCAACGCCGGCAGGCCCAGGGGCGTGCTGTAGTTGAACAGACTGGCCATGTCGGCGCGCGTCACCTCGCGGATCGCGTAGCCAAGATCATCAGGCTCGCGCCAACTCTCCGGCAGGACGCCACTACCCAGCGTCAAACCGCCGCGCCATCGGGTGGCTGGATCGCCCCCACTGCACTGCCCCTCACTGGCGGAGCCATCGATCGCCTTGCAACACTCCGGCAGCGAAGCCGCCACAATGAAACCCGAGCCCTGGCGCGAGGCCAGAACGCCCTGCGTCACCAGCCGCTCGCAGGCCTCCATGACGCACGACTGGCTGAGCAGATTGCACCGGGCTATGTGTCGCACGGAGGGCAGGCGCGTCGTCGGCGGCACCTGCCCTTGCATGATCCAGTCGATCAACCCGTCAACAATCTGCTGTACGACCGGCACCATTGCCTGTCGGTCAATTCTCAATTCCATGAGCACGCAAACTCCTGTCCGTTTTTGCTGGCGGCAGTAAATCACAGCCACGTCCTTGAGACTGTGCGACAAAACCGCCAAAAACCTCCTTTCTCAATATTTGAAACACATTGTTTAGCGAATTCACGGAGCCGCCCCCGAGACGAAAAAAGCCCGCCGGTGGGCGGGCTCGTTCATGCATCAGCCAATGGCCTCTCAGAAGGCGGTCACGCCACCATCCACGGCCAGCGAATGGCCGGTGGTAAACGCCGCGCCATCACTGCACAGGTACAGCACGGCGCTGGCAATTTCCTCGACCTTGCCGATACGGCCGACCGGGTGCATCGCGTTGGCGAATTCGCCTTTCTTCGGATCCGCTTCATAGGCGCGACGGAACATGTCGGTGTCGATCACTGCCGGGCATACGGCGTTGACGCGGATTTTCTTCTTGGCGTATTCGATGGCGGCGGACTTGGTCAGGCCGATCACCGCGTGCTTGGAAGCCGCGTAGATGCTCATCTTCGGCGCAGCGCCCAATCCAGCCACCGACGCGGTGTTGACGATCGCCCCGCCGCCCTGCGCCAGCAGCAACGGCAGCTGGTACTTCATGCACAGCCAGACGCCCTTGACGTTGACGCCCATGATCGCGTCGAACTCGTCCATCGAGCCTTCGGCCAGTTTGCCCTTCTCGATTTCGATCCCGGCATTGTTGAAGGCATAGTCGAGACGGCCGTAGGTATTGATTACCTCATCCATCAGATTCTTCACTTCGCTTTCGACGGTCACGTTGCAGCGCACGAAGGTCGCTTCGCCGCCGGCTGTACGAATCAGCGCCACAGTGCCCTCGCCCCCGGCCGCATCCAGATCGGCCACCACCACTTTCAGACCTTCGGCGGCGAACGCCTGGGCCGTCGCGCGGCCGATGCCGTTGGCCGCGCCGGTGACGACGGCTACCTGACCGGAAAACGTCATGCTCATTGTTATGTCCTCGAATGCGGGGGGGATTGATGAAGGCAGCATAGCCAGAGGGGCCTGAGTGACGTCAGCACTATCAAAAGGCCGGTTAGGCTTGCATGAATCGCAGTGATGAAACCCATGGATCGACTATCACCGTACTGGATCGGCCTGCATTCGCCCCGTGAGCCAACCTTGCGGCATCGCTCATGAAGGTCTATCAACAAGGCTTCATTCAACTCGAGTGCCAGTCATGACCAACCAGATCAATCGCCAGTTCCTGCTCGCCAAACGCCCGGTGGGCGCCGCCACCCGCGAGACCTTCACCTATCAGGAAGTCCCGGTCGGCGAGCCGGCGGCAGGGCAGATTCTGGTCAAGAACGAATACCTGTCCCTCGACCCGGCCATGCGCGGCTGGATGAACGAAGGCAAGTCCTACATTCCGCCGGTGGGTCTGGGCGAAGTCATGCGCGCGTTGGGCGTGGGTAAAGTCGTCGCCTCGAACAACCCGGAGTTCGCGGTCGGGGACTACGTCAATGGTGCGCTGGGCGTGCAGGATTATTTCCTCGGTGAGCCCAGAGGTTTCTACAAGGTCGATCCGAAACTGGCACCGCTGCCGGTTTACCTGTCCGCACTGGGCATGACCGGCATGACCGCTTATTTTGCCCTGCTCGACGTCGGCGCACCGAAGGCTGGCGATACCGTGGTGCTGTCCGGCGCAGCGGGCGCGGTGGGCAGCATTGCCGGGCAGATTGCCAAGATCAAGGGTTGCCGGGTAGTCGGGATCGCCGGCGGCGCGGACAAGTGCAAGTTCCTGGTCGAGGAACTGGGCTTCGATGGCGCCATCGACTACAAGAGCGAAGACGTGTTGGCCGGCCTTAAACGCGAATGCCCGAAAGGTGTGGACGTGTATTTCGACAACGTCGGCGGCGATATCCTCGACGCCGTGCTCAGCCGTATCAACCTGAAAGCACGCGTGGTGATCTGCGGCGCGATCAGCCAGTACAACAACAAGGAAGCGGTCAAAGGCCCGGCCAACTACTTGTCGCTGCTGGTCAACCGCGCGCGGATGGAAGGCTTCGTGGTGATGGATTACGCCGCGCAGTACGCCAGCGCCGCCCAGGAAATGGCCGGCTGGATGGCCAAGGGTCAGCTCAAGAGCAAGGAAGACATCGTCGAAGGCCTGGAAACCTTCCCGGAAACCCTGGGCAAACTGTTCAGCGGCGAGAACTTCGGCAAACTGGTGCTGAAGGTCTGAAAACGAGGAAGGGAGCCATCGGGCTCCCTTCTTTGATGCTTCAGCTGTTCGCTCAGGCCAGTTCGGCAACCACCGAGGCCAGGGCCTTGGCCGGATCCGCCGCCTGGCTGATCGGACGGCCGATCACCAGATAGTCGGAACCGGCATCCAGCGCCTGACGCGGGGTCAGGATGCGACGCTGGTCGTCCTGGGCACTGCCGGCCGGACGAATCCCCGGGGTCACCAGTTGAAGCGACGGGTGCGCGGTTTTCAGCGCAGTGGCTTCCAGCGCCGAGCACACCAGACCGTCCATCCCGGCCTTCTCGGCCAGTGCCGCCAGACGCAGCACCTGCTCCTGCGGCTCGATGTCCAAACCGATACCCGCCAGATCCTCACGCTCCATGCTGGTCAGCACGGTCACGCCGATCAGCAACGGTTGCGGGCCGCTGCGCTTGTCCAGCTCTTCACGGCAGGCCGCCATCATGCGCAGGCCGCCGGAGCAGTGAACGTTGACCATCCACACGCCCATCTCGGCCGCGGCCTTGACCGCCATCGCCGTGGTGTTGGGAATGTCATGGAATTTCAGGTCGAGGAATACTTCAAAACCCTTGTCACGCAGGGTGCCGACGATTTCCGCGGCGCAGCTGGTGAACAGTTCCTTGCCCACTTTGACCCGGCACAGTTTCGGGTCCAACTGGTCGGCCAGCTTCAGTGCGGCGTCACGGGTAGGGAAATCCAGGGCGACGATGATAGGAGTCTGGCAGGCGGACATGGATGGGCTCTCAGGCAAGTCGAAATCGGCGCGCATTGTAGCGGAACCGGCGACGGCGCGGCACCCGATGATCGGTAAATCGTCGCGCCAACCGTGATCAGCATAGCCTTGCAGGGTATTGTGTCGAACCCGATACACAACCGACACGCCGGCAACATGCGCCCGCGCTAGCCTCGCCAGCCGCAACAAGTCCTTACAGCAGCCCTTCCCGCCTCACGGCCGGACGCCTATGCTGAAACCACAACCTCGCAGCCTATCTTTGTGGTTGGCGGCCTACTGGCAGATGAACAGCCTCATGCACAACTCCCAAGTCTCCGTGAACGACGAGCAGAAAGACGACAAGCGCTGGAGCATCCGCGCGCTGATCGTCGACGATGACGTGCCGATCCGCGAACTGATGATCGACTACCTGGCCCGCTTCAACATTCACGCCAGCGGCGTCACCGACGGCGCGGCGATGCGCCAGGCGATGCAGGCCGAGCATTTCGACGTGGTGGTGCTCGACCTGATGCTGCCCGGCGAAGATGGCCTGTCGCTGTGCCGCTGGCTGCGCGCCGAATCGGACATCCCGATCCTGATGCTCACCGCCCGCTGCGAACCCACCGACCGGATCATCGGCCTGGAACTGGGCGCCGATGACTACATGGCCAAACCGTTCGAACCTCGGGAGCTGGTGGCGCGGATCCAGACGATTCTGCGTCGGGTGCGCGACGACCGCACCGAACAGCGTGCGAATATTCGCTTCGACAACTGGCGCCTGAACAGCGTCCTGCGCCAGCTCATCGCTGACGATGGCCTGGTGGTGCCGCTATCGAACGCCGAATTCCGCCTGCTCTGGGTGTTCATCGAACGTCCGCGCCGGGTGCTCAGCCGCGAACAGTTGCTGGACGCCGCCCGTGGCCGCTCGATCGAAGCCTTCGACCGCAGCATCGACCTGCTGGTCTCGCGCCTGCGGCAAAAACTCGGCGACGACCCGAAAGCCCCGCAGTTGATCAAAACCGTTCGCGGTGAAGGCTACCTGTTCGACGCGCGGGACATCGGCTGATGCGGGCGCGCTTCGACACGCTGTTCGGCCGCCTGTTTGGTGTGCTGTTGGTGGCGATCGTCCTGGCGCACTTGCTGGCTTTCGCCTGGTTCCACCATTACGGCCCGCCGCCCCCACCTCCGCCGCCGGAGTTTTCGCAAAACCTCGACGGCAAACAGCCGCCGCAGGATCCGCGCTACCCGCCCCGTCCGCCGCGACCGTGGTTCGGCGGGCCGATCGTGCCGCTGACCTTCCAGTTCATCTCGCTGATCATCGCCGCCTGGTACGGCGCCAAGCTGTTGACCCGGCCGATCCAGCGCCTGAGCGACGCCGCCGAGCGCCTGAGCGAAGACCTCGACAGCCCGCCACTGGACGAAACCGGCCCACGGGAAGCACGGCAGGCTGCGTACACCTTCAACCTGATGCAGCAGCGCATCCGCGAACAGGTGCAGCAACGCGCACGAATGCTCGGCGCCGTCTCCCACGACCTGCGCACCCCGCTGTCGCGGCTGAAACTGCGCCTGGAAAACATCAACGACGACAAGCTGCAGGGCCAGATGCGCCAGGATCTGGACGACATGATCGGTATGCTCGACGCCACACTCACCTACCTGCACGAACAACGCACCAGCGAAGCCTTGCAGTTGATGGACGTGCAAGCGCTGGTCGAATCGCTGTGCGAAAACGCCCAGGATCAAGGCGCCGACGTTCAGGTCAGCGGCCACTGCGCCCCGTTGCAGGTACAGCCGATGGCCTTGCGCTCGTGCATCAACAACCTGATGGACAACGCCCTGCGCTACGCCGGCCAAGCGCACATCGAACTGCAAGACCAGCGCGAACAACTGCTGATCCGCGTCATCGACCACGGCCCGGGCATCGCGGCGGACAAGCGTGAAGCCGTATTCGAACCGTTCTTCCGCCTCGAAGGCTCACGCAACCGCAACTCCGGCGGCGTCGGCCTGGGCATGACCATCGCCCGGGAAGCGGCGCAACGCCAGGGCGGACAACTGACCCTGACAGAAACACCCGGCGGCGGCCTGACCGCCGTGATCCAACTGCCTCGCCACTGATCTCGACTGTGTACCGACCGGTACAAACCTCACATACCCGAGACACCTTGTGCCTTGAGGCTGCATAAGCCGGTACACCCACCGGTTTCCAGTCCAAGGAGTGAGCCCGATGATCGGTAGCGTCAGCAACTACACGAGCTATACCAGCACCAGCAGCACCTCCACCCAAAACGCCCGCAGCCAGCAACTGCAAAAGGAACTGTTCGCCAAGCTCGACAGCAACGGCGACGGCGCGGTGGATCAGGACGAACTGGGCAGTGCCCTGTCGCAGAAGTCCAACGACGGCCTGCTGGTAAGCCTGAGCAAACAATTCGGCGATCTGGACAGCGATTCCAGCGGCAGCCTCAGCGCCGAAGAAATGACCGCCATGGCCCCACCCCCACCGCCCCCAGGCGACCAGGCCCCCAACACCGAACTCGCCGACGCCCTGATCAGCGCCCTTGACGCCGACGGCGACGGCGCCATCAGCAGCGACGAGCTGAGCAATGGCCTGACCAGCGCCGGCAGCACCGCCGACAGCAGCAAAATCTTCTCGGCCCTGGACAAAAACGAAGACGGCGTCGTCAGCCAGGACGAACTCGCCGCCAGCCTCACCCCACCGCCACCCCCGCCGCCGCAAGCCTCCAGCGACGAACTCTTCAGCCAGCTCGATGCCGACGGCGACGGCAGCGTCACCGCCACCGAACTGAACAGCGCGCTGCAGGCCAGCGACGGCACCTCATCGAACAACACCGACACCGCCGCCGCCCTGCTCAAAGTGCTGGACAGCGACAGCAGTGGAAACGTCAGCAGCGACGAACTGAAAGCTGCACTGCATACAGGCCGTGAGCGCCCGGATGACGAACAGACCGCCAGCAATACTCAAACCACCACCGAAGCGCTGAACCGCATGATTGCCAATCTGAGCAAGCAGTACTCGCTCGAAAGCACCGCGTCGGTGGGCAAGTATTTGAATGTGGCGACTTGAGTTTGGGTGAGGATTTGAGGGACGACTGAGGTTGGCTGGGTGAGTGGTTTGCTTCGACTTAGCGGTGTGTCATCAAAGCGCCCCTCACCCTAGCCCTCTCCCAGAGGGAGAGGGGACCGACCGAGGTGTTTAAGCGAACTACACCGACATGAAATGCCGAAGTGAACTCAGGTTTTCAAAAACATATACAACCCCACTCCTGATTTGGCTTTGGCTTTCGCTTTGGCTTCCCACCACTCAACACAATGAGCGTTAGCTCGAGTACCGCTTTTGACGTACCGGCCCCTTCGGAAGGCTGAGTGGAGGGATTTATCCGGGGGTGGGAGCGCAGCGACCGTGCGGCGCAGCCGCATGCATCGAGAGGAGGTGCAGCGAAGCAAACCGTAGGCGATGCCCCCGGATGAATCCCGGAGCGAAGGAACGCCGAGCCACAGCGAGGCGCCGGACGTTGGGGCAAGCCCTTTTGGTTCCTTTTGGGGCGTTTGCCAAAAGGGACTCGCCGTAAGGGCGAAACCGTCAGCCGCAGCACCCGAAGAAACGGATATGTACACAGTCAACCCAAAACCTGGTCGGCCCAAAGGCCGCCAAGGCAAAAGCCTCAAACCCGAGCCTGACTCTTACTCCAATCCGTCAACAAACTATAAGCAACAGCCAAAAGCGTAGGCCCGATAAACAACCCGATAAACCCAAACGCAATCAACCCGCCAAACACCCCAAGCAACACAATCACCAACGGCAGATTCCCGCCCCGGCTGATCAGATACGGCTTGAGCACGTTATCCACGCCACTGATGATGAACGTCCCCCAGATCCCGAGAAACACCGCCATCCCGTACTCGCCCTTCCAGGCCAGCCACGCCGTGGCCGGAATCCACACCAGCGGCGGTCCCATCGGAATCAGACTGAGCAGGAACGTCACGATCCCCAGCACCAGCGCCCCCGGTACCCCGGCAATCAGGAAACCGATCAGCGCCAGCACCGCTTGCGCCGCCGCCGTACCGATCACCCCGTTGACCACCCGTTGCACGGTACCGGCCACCAGATCGATGTAGTACCCGGCCCGGTCACCGATCAGGCGTTGCAGCAGACTGTGCACGAACGCCGCCAGTCGCGGCCCGTCGCGGTAGAAAAAGAACACGAAGACAATGCTCAGGGTCAGCTCGAGAATCCCGCTGCCGATCTGCGCACTGCGCGCCAGCAACCAGTTGCCGACCTGCCCCAGATAGGGTTTGACCGTCACCATCAGCGCCGCGCCCTGCTGATCGATGCTGTTCCAGATCCCGACAAGACGCTCACCCACCAACGGCACGCCGCCCAGCCAACTCGGCGCCTCAGGCAATCCGTCGACCTGCACATCCTTGATGAACGCCGTGGCATCACGCACGTGATCGGCCAGATTGAACCCCAGCCACACCAGCGGCCCCGCCACCAGCAACATCCAGCCCATGGTCAGGACCAGCGCCGCGAGGGATTCCCGGCCATTGAGCCAGCGGGTCAGCAAGCGCATCAGCGGCCAACTGGCAAACGCCAGCACCGCGCCCCAGAACAGCGCCGACCAGAACGGCGCCATCACCCAGAAACTGGCACCAAACAACACCAGCAACAGGATCTGCACCAGCAGACGATCATTATTGGGCATGTGAAATCTCGAAAAAAATCAGTCAGGCAAAGAGTAGGCGAACACGTCGAGCGTGTCCGCCAAAGACACCTTATCGCAACAGATCGATGCGCAGACCTTCGCCGTCGACACTGCCGGTTTCCATTCGCGCGGCGCGCACGCCCTGCCCGATCAGCGCCTGCCGCCAGGCCTCGGCCTTGGGTCCGGACACCGTCACCCGCAACGTGGTGTCGAGGTTCAAGCCACGGGACAGCAAGCGCAGCCAGGTGTCATCCGGATCGCCGGCCAGTTTTGGAAAATCCAGTTCGCCGGTGCTTTTCAGTTCCCGCAACAGCGTGGCCGAGGTCGGCAGCAGCTCACCGAGCGGTGCCAGTGCTTCAAACTGTTCAACGTGCAGATAAGCTTTGCGATTGCCGCGGGTGATGCTGTACAGCGCCACCAGCGTGTTGTCGCGCGGGGCCGCGAGCCTCAACAGCAGATAGGCCTGCTGCTCGTCGGCACCGTACAGCTTGGCGTTGCCGAACACCTCGTTGGCCCACAGGCTGCTCTCGCCGCAATCCCGGGCCTGGCACCAGAACAACAGCTGGGCGTCCTGCTTTTGCAGGGCTTCGCGAGCGAGGGTGAAAGCTTCGGTGGCGGAATGTTCCGGCGGCAATTCATAGGTCACCGAGGTGGTTTGCCCCCGGGCGCTGACCTGGCCGTCGAAACGCAACTGGCCGCTGATCTTGCGGATCGAGCCGAGCGGGTAGATCCGCTCCAGCTCCACGGCGGGGCGATAGTCGACGATCTGTGCATCGGCCACACGCGGCACGATCGGCAGGTCCTGACTGCCCGGCAGGTCGGCAGCGAATAGAAAGGGACTGAAACAGCACAGCGCCAGCAGACTGATAGATCGCATGGACAGGCTCATCGCAGGGGCATGGCCTGGGTGCCTTGAGGGCAGTTTGAAGTCGCAGCGGTGTAGAAATCCATCTTGGTTGTCTCCCATTTCAACCTGCCCAGCCTCGACAGTTGCCGGGAGCAAGTCAAGGAATGGCGAAGAACCGATTGAAACAGTCTGCGACAAGGTCGGCCCCGGCCTCATCGTTCAGGTGCAGATGGTGCCCGCCCGGCAGCTGTTCCCGGTCAAAGGGTAGACGCTCCAGCAGCTCCGAATGTTTGGCCAGCATGCCGTCAGCGGCGACCACCAATTGCGCGGGGCAGGCAATGCGCTGGACGAACGCCATCGCCTGCTCCTGGGTCAGGCGCAGCGGCGATGGCAGGGTCAGGCGGTTGTCGGTGCGCCAGGTGTAACCGCCGGGCACCGGCATCAGACCGCGCCGGGCCAGCAGTTCGGCGGCCTCGCGACTGACCGCCACCAGCCCTTTCATCCGCGCCTCGATCGCCCGGTCGAGAGTGTTGTAGACCGGTTTGCGCTTTTCTCGAAGATCGAGCTGCGCCTGCAGGGCCATTCCCATACGCTCGGCGGCGTTCTCGCCTTTGTCGGTAGGAGGAATTACCCCGTCGATCAACGCCAGATGGGTGATGCGTTCGGGCAACGAGCCAGCCAGCACCAGCGAAACAATGGCGCCCATGGAGTGCCCGAGCAGGCCGAAACGCTTCCAGCCCAGTTGTTCGGCGACCTGCAGCACGTCATGGGCGTAATCCCACAGTGCGTAACCGGCGCCGTTCGGCCGGTGCCCGGAATGCCCGTGACCGGCCATGTCCAGCGCCACGATGCGCAAGCCTTTGAGCTTGGGCGCCAGGCGGGCGAAGCTGTTGGCGTTGTCCAGCCAGCCGTGCAGGGCGATCACCGGCAACCCGTCTTCCGGGCCGAACAGGTGCGCTGCCAGTTCGATATGCGGCAGGCTCAGGCGCACTTCTTCGACGGCGGGGTTCATGCGCAATCCTTGTCTTGCCGGCGCTCCCAGCGATTGAACAGGTTTTTCAGCAATTGTGCGGTGTCCTGCGGACGTTCAAGCGGAAACATATGGCCGCCGGGCACGGTCAGCGACTCGCCTTGAGGCAGGCGCCCGACGAACCGGGTGTGGTGGTTCATCACCACGCGGCTCTTGTGCCCGCGCACCACCGCCAGCGGTACTTTCAATTGCCGGGTATGCGCAGGACTGGTGTGCGGCACGCCGCGATAGATGCTGATCTCGGTCGCAGGATCGAAGCGCAGGCGCAATTTGTCGCCGACCTTGTGCAGACCATGCTGCAAGTAGGCATCGAAACATTCCGGATCAAAGCTGCGAAACAACGTCTTGCCGGCAAAATAACCACGGGCGCTGTCCAGGTCGGCAAATTCTTCGCGCCGCCCGAGCGTGCGGCCGGCCGGCGTCAGTTTGTCGATGAAACCAAAGCGCTTGGCGGCGCGGATCACCCATTGATCGGTGCGGGTCAGCACCGGCGAGTCGAGCATCACCACGCCCCGATACAGTTCCGGGCAACGCAGTGCGGCGTGCAAATGCAGCATGCCGCCGAAGGAATGGCCAACACCCCACACTGGTTCATCTTGTTGTTGCAGGTGATGGATGAGTTCGTCGACCAGGTGGTACCAGTTGTCACCCGCCGGGAAACGCGGGTCATGGGCGTGTTGTTCCAGATGCGCGACCCGGTACTCGGGCGCCAGCGCCGCGAACAGTTTGCCGTAGGTACCCGAAGGGAAACCGTTGGCGTGGGCGAAGAAGATCGGTTGCGACATACCGGCAAATCCATGAGCGGAAAACAGGCGTTGATTGTCCGTAAGACCGCGTCCCACAGCAATGACCGTAACTGCCAGGAATGATGACAGTCCGGTCAGGGCTATGACGCTCGCGCCATCAACGTGCCGGCGGTTGTTCTCCCAGCGGCACCACCGCCATGGTCAGGCGCGATACACAACTGGCCTTGCCTTCATCGCTGGTCAGGCGAATGTCCCAGACGTGGGTGGTACGGCCGATGTGGATCGGTTTGGCCACCGCCGTCACCCGCCCGCTGCGCAGACCACGCAAGTGGTTGGCGTTGATTTCCAGGCCCACGCAATAGAACTTGCTGGCGTCGATGCACAGGTAACTGGCCATCGACCCGACCGTTTCCGCCAGCACCACCGAGGCGCCGCCGTGCAGCAGGCCGTAAGGCTGATGGGTGCGATGGTCGATGACCATGCTGGCCGTCAGGGATTCCTCGTCGAAGGACTCGAAGCGGATGTCCAGCACTTCGCCGATGGTGTTTTTCTGGATTGCGTTCAACTGCTCGATGTTCGGAGTGGTGCGCCACAAGGTCATCGCAGGCTTCCTTTGTTGTTTTGATCGACGCTCAATCCTGCCACAGCACCGCCTCGCTGCGCTCGCTCCATTCTTCGAAACGTGCTCCGTAGGTGTCTTCGATGATGTTGCGTTTAATCTTCAAAGTCGGCGTGAGGAAGCCGTTCTCCACCGCCCAACTGTCCTTGACCACCACCAGTCGGCGCAAGCGCTCGTGCTTGTCGAGGACGGCGTTGACCTCCTCCAGCAATTTTTCCAGGCTCGAATGCAGCGGCGCGCGGGGCTCTTCCCGGCCTACGGCGGAAAGAACGCACAACCCCAGCGGTGCACTCAGGCCATCACCGACCACACAGACTTGTTCGATCCGCGAATGCACCGCCAGCCGATTTTCGATCGGCGCCGGGGCGACGTACTTGCCCTTGCTGGTCTTGAAGATTTCCTTGAGCCGCCCGGTCAGGCGCAAACGTCCTTCAGCGTCCTGCTCGCCCTTGTCGCCGGTGCGCAGGAAACCGTCTTCGGTGAGGGTCTCGGCGGTTTTCTGCGGCTCCTTGAAATAGCCGAGCATGTTCGCCTGGCTGCGCACCTGCACTTCGCCGGACTCGTCGATCCGCACTTCAACTTCGGGGCACGGCCGACCGATCCAGCCTTCCTTGTATTGCCCCGGCAGGCAGATGTGCGAATAACCGCAGCTTTCGGTCATGCCGTAGACCTCCAGCACGTCGAGCCCGAGTTTCTGATACCAGCGCAACAGGGTCAGCGGCACCGGCGCCGCACCGGACAAGGCCACGCGCAAGGCATCCAGCCCCAACCCCGCCAATACCTTGTGGCCGATCCGCTTGCCGATGAAGGGCAGACCGAGCAGGAAATCCAGACGTTTCGCCGGGATCTTGCTGTAGACGCCCATCTGGAACTTGGTCCAGATCCGCGGCACCCCGAACATCGCCGTTGGTCGCGCCCGCTTGAGATCGGCAAGAAAGGTGTCGAGGCTCTCGGCGAAAAACACCGTTTGCCCGGTGTAGATCGACGCCAGCTCAACGAACATCCGCTCGGCCACGTGGCACAGCGGCAAATACGACAGCAGCCGGTCGTTCTCATTGAGGCCGAACAGCTGCGTACCGCGCGTCGTCGCGAATCCGAGATTGGCGAAGCTGTGCATCACGCCCTTGGGCAGGCCGGTGGTGCCGGAGGTGTAAATGATGGTCGCCAGTTGATCGGCAGCGGGACGCGGATCGTCCTGGATCGGTGAGCTGCGTTGCAGGTCATCCCAGTTGAAATCGAACGTGCCCGGCGGATGCAGCGGCAGGCTGACGATGGTCAGGCCGGCCGGTACACCCGGCGACATGCCCGGCCAGTCATCGAGTTTGCCGATGAACGCCAGCACGCTTTCCGAGTGGGTCAGCACCTGATTCACCGATTCGGCGGTGAGGTTCGGATAGAGCGGCACCGAGACATGCCCGGCCATCCAGATCGCCAGATCGGCGATGATCCAGTGCGCGCAGTTTTTCGAGATCAGGGCGATGTGGCTGCCTTGCGGCAATTCCCGGGATCGCAGCCAGTGCGCCGCGCAGCGAGCCTGATGGCCGACGTCGGCCCAGGTCAGTGTCTCGACCTGCCCGCCGCCGATCGGCTGCACCAGAAAACGCTGACGCGGGTGCCGGGCCTCGCGCTCATAAAACACGTCCAGCGGCAAACGGAAGGCGGAAGACATTCGACTCGCTCCTGTTTTTTGGTCTGGAGCAAGCGTAGTCAACCAAGCAAGTGCTTGGTTGACTATTTCATACAAAAAATTTCAGGGATGTTTAAGGCTGTTGAGCGTCATCGAGCCGATCAGCAACTCGCTGTGTTCAAGCTCGGCCAGCCCGGCGGTGCTGACCTTTTCCGGTGGGTAGCCGGCACCGTGTTGCAGGTAGCTGAGCAGATTGCCCACCAGCGGATTGTGGCTGACCAGCAGCACGTTGCTCACCGACACCAGTTGCTCGGCCACGCGGTCCGGGTCAACTTCCGGCGTCAGCCACTCGACTGTGCGGATCTCAGGCTCGAAGCCAAGGGCTTCGCGCACCAGTTGCGCCGTCTGCTGCGCCCGCAGGTAAGGGCTGGCGTAGATGGCGGTCAGCGGCTGGCCGATCAAGCGGGCCGCGCTGCTCAACACTTCCTGGCGACCGTGGGCGGTCAGCTCCCGCTCGGAATCCGGGCGCGAGCCATAGGGCTCGGCCTCACCGTGACGCAATACCCAGAGTTTCATAGCTTGGGTTCCTCATCCCGAACCGGATGCGGTGCCGGCGCGACGACGTGTGGCGCCTCACCTTCCGGCGTACGCGGCGCCGGCCAGTCGGCGAACGGCCAGGGTTTCTGGTCGCTGTGGAAGCTGCCGAAACGGCCGATCTGCGCCAGAAACTGACTCAGGCTGTCGCCGAAATTCATCAGGCTGACGCTCGGGGCGCCATAGATCAAACGATAGATCAACTGCACCAGCACCACCGCGCCGAGGATGAACTGCGCTACCTGCCAGACCAGGATGTAAACAATCATCCACAACACCCGCAGGAGGATGGATTCATATTTGGCTTCGGTTTTCGGATCGTTCATGGCCTGCTCCCTGCTGAATCAGTTGAAACCACTGGTGGAAATAAAGTCGACATCGGTTTTCGGTTCGGCACGCATCAGCAGACCGATCACCTGCTCAAGCGTGCGCCCTTCGAACAGGATTGCATGCAGTCCGGCGACCAGCGGCATGTAAACGCCGACCTCCTGGGCCTTGGCCTTGAGCACTTTCAGGGTGTTGACGCCTTCGGCCACCTCACCCAGGCGCGACACCGCTTCGTCGAGGCTCAAGCCCTGGCCGAGGGCAAAACCGACCTGGTAGTTGCGGCTTTTCGGCGACGAGCAGGTGACGATCAGATCGCCGACCCCCGCCAGACCGAGGAAGGTCATCGGGTTGGCGCCCTGATTCACCGCAAACCGGGTCATCTCGGCCAGGGCGCGAGTGATCAGCATGCTCTTGGTGTTCTCGCCCATCTCCAGCGCCACCGCCATGCCGGCGATGATCGCGTAGACGTTTTTCAGTGCGCCGCCCAGTTCCACACCGAAACGGTCGGCGCTGGCGTAGACGCGGAACGTGCGGCCATGCAATGCGGCCTGCACGGCTTTGCAGAGTTCTTCATCTTCGCTGGCGACCACGGTGGCGGTCAGCGCGTGTTCGGCGATCTCTCGCGCAAGGTTCGGCCCGGACAGCACGCCGATGCGCGCCTCGGGGGCGATCTCTTCGAGGATCTGGCTCATCAGTTTGAAGGTGTGGGCTTCGATGCCCTTGGTCAGGCTGACCAGCATCTTGCCGCTCAGGCGCTCGGCATGTGCCGCCAGAACCGTGCGCAGCGCGCTGGACGGCAACGCCACAAAACACAAATCGCAGGCGTCGAGGGTTTCCTGCAGGTCGGTGACCGCAGTCACGCCCGGCAGAATCTTGATGCCTTTGAGGTAACGCGGGTTCTCGCGATTGACCCGGATGGCCTCGGCCTGTTCGGGGTCACGCATCCACTGCCGGACTTGATGGCCGTTCTCGGCCAACAGATTGGCCACGGCGGTACCGAAACTTCCGCCTCCCAGGACCGCAATCGGGCGCTGTTCAGTCATATGTAATCCGTTAATCCATACCAGTGGCGATGCCGGCATTATACGGAGCGTCCCCTTCTCGGACAGCCCCGG
Organism: Pseudomonas sp. 22085; assembly: GCF_052045815.1. NCBI lineage: Bacteria > Pseudomonadati > Pseudomonadota > Gammaproteobacteria > Pseudomonadales > Pseudomonadaceae > Pseudomonas > Pseudomonas sp. 22085. The sequence goes on along the minus strand of NZ_JBQEQA010000033.1, from coordinate 33,096 downwards.
CGTCAATTACCCGCACATGTAGGAAGAAGACCAATAAAACCGAGGAAAATGCCTGCAACGTGACTGGAAAAGTCGTCGACCTCGGTTAACATGCGCGCCAATTCTTTGCTATCAAGGCTGCGTCGTGTTTTCTGGCCCCCCTTCTCCGCGTTCGTCCCTGCTGCTGGCGCTAATGTTCAGCCCGATGCTGCTGGCGGACGACCTGTTTGTCGACAGTGAGGCCTTGCCGCAGATCCTGACCGCCACGCGGCTGAAACAGTCGCCGGCGGAAGTTCCGGGCAGCATGACCGTACTGGACAGCGAACTGATCAGCGCCAGCGGTGCCCGGGACATCAGCGAGCTGCTGCGCCTGGTGCCGGGGATGATGGTCGGCAACATCAGCGGCAATCAGGCGGCGGTGAACTATCACGGGACCAACGCCAGCGAAGCCCGGCGCATGCAGGTGTTGATCGACGGCCGCTCGGTGTACCGCGCCGGTCTCGCGACGGTGGACTGGAGCGACATTCCGGTGGCCATGGAAGATATCGAGCGCATCGAAGTCTTTCGCGGCCCGAACACCGTCAGCTACGGCGCCAACGCGCTGATGGCGGTGGTCAATATCATTACCCGCAATCCCGCTGACAGCCATGGCACGCGACTGAAGCTGACGCGCGGCCAACGCGGCATCAACGACTTCTATGCCAGCCAGAGCACCGGCTGGAATGGCGGCGATCTGCGTCTGTCGCTGTCCGGCCAGGAAGACGACGGCTTCGACAGCGACCGTACCGGCGCCGATTACCGCGACAACCGCCGCTTGAACCGCTTCAGTCTCGCCGTCAGCCAGACCCTGAGCGACAACCAGAGCCTGGACTGGCAGATCAACGCCAAGGACGGGACCAATCAACGGCCTTACACCTACCGTCCGGTGTTCTCCGGGATTACCGCCGCCGGGAACAATTCCGACGTGGTTGCCAAGGACTATGCCGGTTCGGTGCGCTGGAATCTGGACCTCAATCCCGATCACAGCCTTTATGTGCAAGGTTCTGCGCAACACTGGGATCGCCAGCAAACCTGGCGCGCCTGTGACGCCGAAGTGTCGTTCAGCCCGCAATTGACGGAGCTGTGGCAACTCAACCCGAACTACACCGAGCGCCTGGCCCGCAACATGACGCTGTTCACCGGCCCCGGCGCACCCGCCGGCACGCCGCAGGAAATGACCCTGGCCAATCAGGTGCTGGACCAGTGGCGCAACGGTGCGCGCCAGACCCTGTGCGGCGACATCGACCAGAGTGCCCGGGAATCGCGTTACGACCTGGAGTTGCAGGACACCCTCAGCCTGTCCGATAGCCTGCGTCTGGTCAGCGGCCTGAACTATCGTTACGACCGGGCCGATTCCGAGACCTATTTCAACGGCACGCTGGACGACACCACCTGGCGCGCCTTCGGCCAACTCGAATGGCGCGCCAGCGAACACTGGCTGCTACAGGGCGGCGCCATGTTCGAAGACACGCAATTGATCGGCAGCTCACTGACGCCCCGGTTTGCGGTCAATTACCTGATCAATCCACGCCACAGCCTGCGCGCGGTGTATTCAGAGGCCATCCGTTCGCCGGACATGTTCGAGAACAACGTCAACTGGAGTTATCAGGTGACCAACCTGCGGCCCGCCGCCTATGGCCAGTCTTCGGCCCGCTACTTCGTCAAGACCCGGGGCCCCGGCGATCTGGACCAGGAGCACATGCGCTCGCGGGAGCTGGGCTACAACGGCTACTTCTCGGAGTGGGGCCTGGCGCTGGACGTGAAGCTGTTCTACGACGAAATCACCGGGATGATCAGCGAACCGCTGCGCAACAATCAGTACATCGCCAGCAACGCCAACGATTCGCGGTTTCGCGGCACCGAGACGCAACTGGACTGGCGCCTGAGTGCGGCTGACCGCTTGCGCCTGACCTACGCCTTCGTCGACGCCGAGGCGAGCAATCCGCTGGATCAGCAATTCACCGCGCGCAACAGCGGCTCGGCCGGCTGGCTGCGCGATTGGGGCCACGGCTGGAACAGCGCCCTCTTCTATTACGGTGACAACGCGCTCAACGGTTACCGCTTCGAGCGGGTCGACACGCGCATCGCCAAACGCTTCGCCCTGGGCAAGGCCCAACTGCAACTGGCCGGCGTGCTGCAACAACGCCTCGACCATGAGCCAACCACCTTCGTCGACAACAATTACGACGAACGCCGCGTGGTGTATTTCAGCGCCGAGCTGGAGTTCTAGATGCGCTACGCCCTGTCACGGAAGATGCCAACGCTCGGCCAATGGTTGGCCGGGCTTTGTCTGTTCCTGACAGCATGGCTGCATGGCGTGGCCGTGCAGGCGGCCGATATTCTGCTGACCGGCGCCGAGGAAAGCCCCGGCGTGCAGTCCTTCGTTCAGGCCCTGAGCGAATTGCGCCCCACCGATCGCGTGCATTTCCAGCCACTGGCCAGCCTGCCGGCGCCGGGCAAGTTGCCGTCGAGCCTGCGCCTGATCCTGCTGGATCTGCCGAGCCTCGACTGGCGCATGCAGGAAAGCCAGGGGCCGGCGACGTTGGTCCTGCGCATCAGCCGCTTGCAAGCCCGGCAACGCTTCGGCGACGCGCAGCCACCCCACTTGAGCCTGCTGTGGGCCGATCCGCCGCTGAGTCGTCAGTTGCAACTGATCCGCCGGATTCTGCCCCAGGCCGGGCGCGTCGGCGTGCTGTTCGATCAGCACAGCGAGTTCCTGCTCAAGGAGCTGCAATCGGCCGCCCAGCCGCTGAATCTGCAAATCGTCCCGCAGCGCTGGGACAACACCCATGACAGCCGCCCCTTGCAGACCGTGCTGAAAAACAGCGACGTGCTGCTGGGCCTCGACGACCCTGATCTGTACAACCCGAAAACCGCAAAAAACCTGTTGCTCAGCAGTTACTCTCGGCAACTGGCACTGGTCGGGCCGAATGTCTCGTTCGTTCGCGCCGGCAGCCTGGCCAGTACCTACAGCGATCAGAACGACTGGCTGGCCGTCCTCGACGAACTGCTGGACCGGCCACCGGCCACCTGGCCGCGCACGCTCTATCCCGGGCGTTTTAAAGTCTCAAGTAATGCGCAGGTGGCTCGTTCCTTAGGGATAGAACCGATCAATGAAGCGTCTGTCGCCGCAGAGCTGGCCGAAGGAGAGCGCCGCCCATGATATTCCGCCGTTGGGACATCAACACCCGCACTCAGTTGATCAGTCTGGGCCCTGCGCTGTTGCTGACCTTGCTGCTGATCAGCTTTTTCACCTTCGTGCGCATTCAGGATTTGCGTCAGGAGCTGAACCACACCGGCCAGTTGATCGCCAACCAACTCGCACCGGCCACCGAGTACGGGGTGATTTCCGGCAACAACGAAGTCCTGGAAAGCCTGCTCAAGGCCACGCTGGCCACGCCGAACGTGCGGTTTCTGGAAGTGCAGGACAGCGCCAACCGGATTCTGGCCTACGTCGAACAGCCGGCGGATGCGCACAATCGCCCGCATCAGGTCGAAGTGTTCCAGGCGCCGGTGCGGCTGCAACGCATCGCCCTGCACAACGATTTTTTTCAGGACGGCAAGAGCAGCCCCGGCGTGGCCAGCGAGGACTATCTGGGACGGGTGATCGTCGGTCTGTCGAATGACGCGTTCAGTCAGCGCCAACAGGAAATTTTGCTCAAGGCCGGGATTCTCGCGTTGTTCGCCCTGCTCTTCACGTTCGTCCTGGCGCGGCGGCTGGCCGGCAGTCTGTCGCAGCCGATTCGCGACATCGGCAATGCGGTCAAGGCGATTCAGGACGGCGATTACAAGACCCCACTGCCGATTGTCGATGACACCGAGCTGGGCGCCCTGTCCCAGCACATCAACAACCTGGCCCAGGCGCTGGAACAGGCCAGCCGCGAGCAGCATCAGGCGATGGCGCAACTGATCCAGACCCGCGAAGAGGCGGAGAAAGCCAACAATGCCAAATCGGATTTCCTGGCGATGATGAGCCATGAACTGCGCACACCGATGAACGGCGTCTTGGGCATGCTGCAATTGCTGGAAACCACCGACATGACCGAAGAGCAGGTCGAGTATGCGGCGCTGGCTTCCGAGTCCACCGAGCATTTGCTCAAGGTGATCAACGACATTCTGGATTTCTCGCGCATCGAGCGTTCGGAACTGGAGCTGGAGCACATTCCGTTCAACCTCGCCGACCTGATCGGCGCCTGCGCCCATTCCTTCCAGCACAGCGCGGCGCAACGCGGGCTGGCCCTGCAACTGCGGATCCCCGATGACATGCACGACTTGCAGGTACAGGGCGATCCGACGCGGATCCGGCAGATTCTGGTCAACCTGGTGGGCAATGCCTTGAAGTTCACCGAGCAGGGGCGCGTCAGCATCGAGGCGCAATGGCAATCGCTGGATCACGAATTGCTGTGGTTCACCTGCGCGGTGCGTGACAGCGGCATCGGCATTTCGTCAGAGAGCCTGGAACTGATGTTCAACGCGTTCCAGCAGGCCGACAGCTCGATTTCCCGTCGATATGGCGGCACCGGTCTGGGCCTGCCAATTGCCCGCACGCTCGCCGAACGGATGGGCGGCACCTTGCGCGCCCAGAGTGAAGAAGGTCGCGGCTCGGTGTTCACCCTGGAAATACCACTGGCCTTATATAAGCAGGCGCTGCCCGCGCTTGCCGCACCGCGCACATTGAACGGTGCAAGTCACGGCGAAGGCCGAAATGTGCTGCTGGTCGAGGACAACCCGGTCAACCAGACGGTGATCGAAGCGATGTTGCGCAGCCTGGGCTTTACCGTCAGCGTCGCCGCCGATGGCGTGCAGGCGGTGCGCAGTGCCGGGGACAGCCGTTTCGAAGCGATCCTGATGGATTGCCGCTTGCCGCTGATCGACGGTTACGAAGCGACCCGGCAGATCCGGCAGCTGCCCGGCTGCGGCCAGGTGCCGATCATCGCCCTGACCGCCAATGCTTTGCAGGGCGACCGGGAAAACTGCCTCGCGGCGGGCATGAACGATTACCTGGCCAAGCCATTCAAACGCAATGATCTGCAGCAGATTCTGCAGCGATGGGTGCAGTAACGGGGCCCTTTCGAGCATCTGCGACTGGCGTGAAAAGCGAAAGTGCGGCAGTCTTAGGCACCCGAACGAGCCTCAAAAGGGGCTTGATTAAAAATTTCAGTGCACAAGTGTACATTCATGTCCTTGGTGCTGTGACTTTCACCACAACGCAATAGTCTATGAGTAGGCTGCCGGTTCGAGGCATGAACGCGTCGATCGGCCGGGAAGATTTGCCCCACCTGCCGCATGGGATTATTGAGGAGCTCGCATGACCAAACAAAACGCCTTTACTCGGGAAGACCTGCTGCGCTGCAGTCGCGGTGAGCTGTTCGGCCCAGGTAACGCGCAACTGCCCGCCCCGAACATGCTGATGGTGGATCGCATCACCCTGATCAGCGAAGAAGGCGGCAAGTACGGCAAAGGTGAATTGGTCGCCGAGCTGGATATCAACCCTGACCTGTGGTTCTTCGCGTGCCACTTCGAAGGCGATCCGGTGATGCCGGGCTGCCTGGGTCTGGACGCCATGTGGCAATTGGTCGGCTTCTTCCTGGGCTGGCAAGGCCTGCCGGGCCGTGGCCGTGCGCTGGGTTCGGGCGAAGTGAAATTCTTCGGCCAGGTCCTGCCGACCGCCAAGAAAGTCACCTACAACATTCATATCAAGCGCGTCCTCAAGGGCAAGCTGAACCTGGCCATCGCCGACGGTTCGGTGACTGTCGACGGTCGCGAAATCTATACCGCCGAAGGCCTTCGCGTCGGCGTGTTCACCTCCACTGACAACTTCTAAGGGTTATTCGCATGCGCCGCGTCGTTATCACTGGTCTGGGCATCGTTTCGTGCCTGGGCAATGACAAAGAGACCGTCTCCGCTAACCTGCGTGCAAGCCGCCCTGGCATCCGGTTCAACCCGGAATACGCCGAAATGGGTCTGCGTAGCCAGGTTTCCGGCTCCATCGACCTCAACCTTGAAGAGCTGATCGATCGCAAGATCTATCGCTTCGTCGGCCACGCAGCGGCTTACGCCTACCTGGCCATGAAAGACGCCATCGCCGACTCCGGTCTGACCGAAGAGCAAGTGTCCAACCCGCGTACCGGCCTGATCGCAGGTTCCGGCGGCGCGTCGACCCTGAACCAGATGGAAGCGCTGGACATCCTGCGCGAGAAAGGCGTCAAGCGCGTCGGCCCATACCGTGTAACGCGGACCATGAGCAGCACCGTTTCGGCCTGCCTGGCCACGCCGTTCAAGATCAAGGGCCTGAACTACTCCATCGCTTCTGCCTGCGCCACCAGTGCTCACTGCATCGGTACCGCCATGGAACAGATCCAGATGGGCAAGCAGGACATCGTGTTCGCCGGCGGCGGTGAAGAGGAGCACTGGAGCCAGTCGTTCCTGTTCGACGCCATGGGCGCTCTGTCCAGCAAGCGTAACGACACCCCGGAACAAGCCTCCCGCGCCTACGACGCTGACCGTGACGGTTTCGTCATCGCTGGCGGTGGCGGCATGGTAGTGGTCGAGGAGCTGGAACACGCCCTGGCCCGTGGCGCGAAGATCTACGCGGAAATCGTTGGCTACGGCGCGACTTCCGACGGCTACGACATGGTGGCTCCAAGCGGCGAAGGCGCAATCCGCTGCATGCAGCAGGCGCTGTCCACCGTCGATACCCCGATCGACTACCTGAACACCCACGGCACTTCGACTCCGGTCGGTGACGTCGCGGAAATGAAAGGTGTGCGTGAAGTGTTCGGCGACAAGGCCCCGGCCATCAGCTCCACCAAGAGCCTGTCCGGTCACTCCCTGGGCGCCGCCGGCGTTCACGAAGCGATCTACTGCATGCTGATGATGGAAGGCAACTTCATCGCCGGTTCGGCCAACATCGACGAACTGGACCCTGAAGTGGCCGATCTGCCGGTGCTGACCAAGACCCGCGAGAACGCCACCATCAACACCGTGATGAGCAACAGCTTCGGCTTCGGTGGCACTAACGCCACCCTCGTGCTGAAGCGCTGGGAAGGCAAGTAATTCCCTCCCGCTGAGCCGCACATGAAAACGCCCCGACTGGTTCGGGGCGTTTTTTTTCGCCTGGAGAAAAGCGCTTATCCCTGTGGGAGATGGCTTGCCAGCGATAACGTCGGCACAGCGAACATCCATGCCGGCTGACACTCCGCAATCGCTGGCAAGCCAGCTCCCACAGGGACTTTGGAGCTTCTGAAGATGAAACGTTTGTCATGCAACTTACCGCCCTGCGACTGAATGTCGCGGTTTCTGCGGGCTCCAGCGCTGTTGCAGATTTCGCAAGAATACATTGCACGAATCGGACGTTTACTTAGCAGGCTAACAAAATCTATAACAGAGTCCTGCACACGCCTTGCTGCAGATAACTTGAGATTTGGAGCTAGCAGATGACTGTAAAAGTAACTGAACGCGACGATTCACACATGTCCCATGAAGGCGTAGCCGCCGGCGTACGGATCTGGGATGTGCATCAACAAGACTTGCTGGTCGGCATGTTCCACAACGAGATCGACGCCCACAATTACAAGGCCGAACTGGAACTGCAGGAACAGCAGCGGGATCGGAAATCCGCCTGAATCAAACCACAGCTTTGAAAACGACAAACCCCGCCATGAGCGGGGTTTGTCGTTGTTGGGTGCTTCAGGGCCGCTTCGCAGCCCGACTGGACACGATTACCACATCAGATCATCAGGGATCACATAGGCCGCGTACGGATCGTCCTCGGCATTGACCTCTTCGACCTTCTCGTTGAGCTGCACGATGCGATGTGGATCGCGCTCCTGAATCTTCAGGGCCGCCTCACGAGGAATCACTTCGTAGCCGCCGGCATGGTGCACGATCGCCAGCGAGCCGCTGCTGAGCTTGTTGCGCATCAGCGTGTTGACGGAGATGCGCTTGACCTTCTTGTCGTCGACGAAGTTGTAGTAGTCCTCGGTGGTCAGCTTTGGCAGACGCGAGACTTCGATCAACTGCTTGACCTGCGCAGCGCGGGCCTTGGCCTCGGCCTTCTCCTGCTGCTGACGGTTCAGCTCCTGGTCGCGCTTGACCTTCTCGGCCATGGCTTCCTGGGCAGCACGCTGCTGGGAGTCGTCCAGTTCGATCTGGCCTTTGTGGGCCAGGCGCTGTTGTTTCTGTTTGTCTTTGCTGACCTGCTTGGCCTGCTTTTGGTTGACCAGTCCTGCCTTGAGCAACTGGTCGCGAAGGGAAAGGCTCATTGATGCTTACTCACTTGGGCAACGGCTCAGCCACAGCTGGGCGAATTCTTTTCCTGACGTTTGGCTTCGCCCCACAGGGCGTCCAACTCTTCGAGGGTGCAATCTTCCATGGGTCGGTGGGTATCGCGCAATGCCTGTTCGATAAAACGGAAACGTCGTTCGAACTTGGCGTTGGCGCCACGCAATGCGGTTTCCGGATCGACCTTCAGGTGCCGGGCCAGATTGACCACCGAAAACAGCAGATCGCCGATCTCGTCGGCCACCGCTTGCGGGTCATTTTCGGACATGGCTTCGAGCACTTCATCGAGCTCTTCCCGGACCTTGTCCAGCACCGGCAAGGCATCCGGCCAGTCGAAACCGACCTGCCCTGCGCGCTTCTGTAACTTGGCCGAGCGGGACAACGCCGGCAACGCAGCCGGCACATCGTCGAGCAGTGACAGTTGCTGCGGCTCGGCGGATTTCTCGGCTCGCTCTTCGGCCTTGATCTCCTCCCAGCGCTGCTTGACCTGCTCCTCGTTCAGACGCGGCACGTCCAGCGGCGCATACAGATCGCCAGTGGGGAACACGTGCGGATGGCGACGGATCAGCTTGCGGGTGATGCTGTCGACTACCCCGGCAAATTCGAACCGCCCCTCCTCCCGCGCCAGCTGGCTGTAATACACCACCTGAAACAGCAGATCGCCCAACTCTCCCTGCAAGTGGTCGAAGTCGCCGCGCTCGATGGCGTCGGCAACTTCGTAGGCCTCTTCAAGGGTGTGCGGGACGATGGTCGCGTAAGTCTGCTTGATGTCCCACGGGCAACCGTACTGCGGGTCGCGCAGACGGTTCATCAGGTGCAGCAGGTCTTCAAGGCTGTACATACAAAATCTCACTCAACCCTTTCTGCGATCTTGCTCGTTCCCCCGCTCCGCGTGGGAATGCAGCCCGTGACGCTCCGCGTCACTGGACGCGGAGCGTCCCTAGAGGCATTCCCACGCAGAGCGGGGGAACGATCAATCAAAGTCATCTTCACGGGGTCCGGTTACGCCGCGTTTCGATGATGTTCGGCAACTGGGAAATCCGCCCCAGCAACCGCCCCAGCGCGTCCAGACCCGGAATCTCGATGGTCAGGGACATCAGCGCGGTGTTGTCCTCCTTGTTCGAGCGGGTGTTGACCGCCAGCACGTTGATCCGCTCGTTGAGCAGCACCTGCGAGACGTCACGCAGCAGACCGGATCGGTCGTAGGCGCGGATGACGATGTCCACCGGATAGGTGAGCACCGGCACCGGGCCCCAGCTGACCTGGATGATCCGCTCCGGCTCGCGCCCGGCCAGTTGCAGCACCGAGGCGCAGTCCTGACGGTGAATGCTCACGCCACGGCCCTGGGTGATGTAACCGACGATCGCATCGCCCGGCAATGGCTGGCAGCAGCCGGCCATCTGGGTCATCAGGTTGCCGACGCCCTGGATCTGAATGTCGCCGCGCTTGCCCGGCTTGTAGCCGGTGGCCTTGCGTGGAATCAGCTCCAGCTGTTCGTTGCCGCGTTCCGGCTCGACCAGCTGTTGCGCCAGGTTGACCAGTTGCGCCAGACGCAGGTCGCCGGCCCCGAGAGCGGCGAACATGTCTTCGGCGGTTTTCATGTTGGCCTTGTCGGCCAGCTTGTCGAAATCCACCGCCGGCAGGCCGAGGCGACTGAGTTCGCGTTCGAGCAGGGTCTTGCCCGCCGCGACGTTCTGATCGCGCGCCTGCAACTTGAACCAGTGCACGATCTTCGCCCGCGCCCGGGACGTGGTGACGTAGCCCAGGTTCGGGTTCAGCCAGTCACGGCTCGGCGTGCCGTGCTTGCTGGTGATGATCTCGACCTGCTCGCCGGTCTGCAGGCTGTAGTTGAGCGGAACGATGCGCCCGTTGATTTTCGCGCCACGGCAGTTGTGACCGATTTCGGTGTGCACGCGGTAGGCGAAGTCCAGCGGCGTCGCGCCCTTCGGCAAGTCGATGGCGTGACCGTCCGGGGTGAAGATGTAGACCCGGTCCGGCTCGATATCGACCCGCAGCTGTTCGGCCAGACCACCGATGTCGCCCAGCTCTTCGTGCCACTCGAGGACCTGACGCAACCAGGAGATTTTCTCTTCGTAGTGGTTCGAGCCGGACTTGACGTCGGTACCCTTGTAGCGCCAGTGCGCGCAGACGCCGAGTTCGGCCTCTTCGTGCATCGAATGGGTCCGGATCTGGACTTCCAGCACCTTGCCTTCCGGGCCGATCACCGCCGTGTGCAGCGAGCGGTAGCCGTTCTCTTTCGGGTTGGCGATGTAGTCGTCGAATTCTTTCGGGATATGCCGCCACAGGGTGTGGACGATGCCGAGCGCGGTGTAGCAGTCGCGCATTTCCGGCACCAGCACGCGCACCGCACGCACGTCGTAGATCTGGCTGAATTCCAGACCCTTGCGCTGCATTTTGCGCCAGATCGAATAGATGTGTTTGGCCCGGCCGCTGATGTCGGCTTCGACGCCGGTGGCCTGCAGTTCGTCCTTGAGCTGGGTCATCACGTCGGCAATGAAACGCTCGCGGTCGAGCCGCCGCTCGTGCAGCAGCTTGGCGATCTGTTTGTATTGATCGGGTTCCAGGTAACGGAAGGACAAGTCCTCCAGTTCCCATTTGATATGGCCGATGCCGAGTCGATGCGCGAGCGGCGCATAGATGTCGAACACTTCCCGGGCGACCCGGTTACGTTTTTCGTCGTCGGCGGTTTTCACCGCACGGATCGCGCAGGTGCGTTCGGCGAGCTTGATCAGCGCGACACGCACGTCGTCGACCATCGCCACCAGCATCTTGCGCAGGTTTTCCACCTGGCCCTGGGTGCCGAGCACCATCGACTGGCGAGGGCTGAGGCTGGCGCTGATTGCCGCCATGCGCAGCACGCCGTCGATCAGTTTGGCGACCACCGGGCCGAAGCGCTGGCTGACCGCCGCGAGTTCGATCTGGCCTTCGCGTACGCCGCGATACAGAACCGCGGCAACCAGCGAGTCCTGATCGAGCTTGAGGTCGGCAAGGATCTCGGCGATCTCAAGGCCCGTGCTGAAACTGCCGCTGCCTTCGGACCAGAGATTCTTCGCCGCATTGGACTGTTGCTCGGCCTGGCGAGCGTACTCGCAGGCCTCTTTCAAGGCTTCGCGATCCAGTGCCAGATCGACACTGACCGCATGATCGAGCCAAGCCTCGAGATTGATACTGCCGTCAGTGTTGATCGGCTGGTGTGCTCTCACCTGTACCATCTTGCTTTACCTTCCCTACGACGCAGATTCAATGCGTCAAATCACTGACCGTCAATGCCCGTTCGCGCTCGCGGGGCCAAGGCGAGCGCTACGGACGACCAGTCGGATCAGACGAGCCATCCTGGCTCGCTTCAAATAACGCCATGGCCTCGACATGTGCCGTCTGAGGAAACATATCGAGAATCCCGGCACGTTTTAACCGGTAGCCCTGCTTGATCAATTCGACCGTATCGCGCGCCAGAGTTGCAGGGTTGCACGACACGTACACCAACCGTTTGGCGCCCAAGGCCGCCAGCTTGCGCACCACCTCGAAAGCACCGTCGCGCGGTGGGTCCAAGAGTACCGCAGAAAAGCCGTTTCCGATCCACTGGGCATCGGTCAAAGGCTGAGATAAATCGGCCTGAAAAAACTTTGTGTTATGCAAATTGTTGCTGGCGGCATTCGCTGCCGCGCGATCGACCATGGTCTGCACGCCTTCGACCGCCACCACTTCACGCGCAGCTTTCGCCAGCGGCAGGGCGAAGTTGCCGAGACCGCAGAACAGGTCGAGCACGCGCTCATCCGCTGTCGGTTTCAACCACTCCAGCGCCTGGGCGACCATGGCCTCGTTGACCCCGGCGTTGACCTGGATGAAATCCCCCGGCCGGTAGGCCAGTTGCAGATCCCATTGTTCCAGGCGATAACCGAGCGACTGTGCATCATCCACCGGCTGCGGTTCGCCTTCGCCATGCAGCCAGAGCTGCGCTTCATGGAACGCGCAGAAATCCTTGAGGATCGTCAGGTCGGCCTCGGACAGCGGCGCCATGTGACGCAGCAGAACAGCGAGTGACGAGCCACTGAACAATTCGACATGCCCCAGCGCCTGAGGTTTGCTCAAGCGACGCAGCATCTCCGGCAAGCGGGTCATGATCGGTTGCAAGGGCTGTACCAGCACCGGGCATTCACTGATCGCGACGATGTCCTGGCTGCCGGCGGCACGGAAGCCGACTTCAAGCTTTTTGGCCTTGCTGTCCCAGCGCACGGCGATCCGGGCGCGGCGACGGTAGCCGAATTCGGGACCGGTCAACGGCGCCGCCCACTCCTCGGGCTCGGCACCGGCGACTCGCGACAACTGCTCGGCGAGCATGCGCTGTTTCAGGGCAAGCTGTTCGTTGTGGGGCAAATGCTGGACGCTGCAACCGCCGCAACGGCCGGCATGCTGGCAAGGTGTGGGACGACGCAATTCACTGGCGCTGAATACGCGCTCGGTACGCGCCTCGACCACTTTGCCGTGGGCGCCGAGCACCCGCGCTTCGACCTCCTCACCCGCCAGAGCGCCGAGGACGAACCAGGTCTTGCCTTCAAAAAACGCGATGCCGCGACCGTCATTGGCCAGGCGCTCGATGCTCAGGCGCTGCTTTTTGCCGGTCGGGATTTGCGGGGCCTTGCTGCCGCCGGTGGGCTGGAAGCGCAGGCCTCTCTCGTGCTTGGCCATCAGTTGGGCGCGTCGAAAATGCCGGTCGACAGGTAACGGTCGCCACGGTCGCAGATGATCGCAACGATCACCGCGTTTTCAACTTCTCTGGACAGGCGCAGCATCGCTGCCACCGCACCGCCCGAGGACACGCCGCAGAAGATGCCTTCTTCGCGGGCCAGACGCCGGGTAACGTTTTCGGCCTCGCTTTGCGCCATGTCGACGATGCGGTCGACGCGATCGGCCTGATAGATCTTCGGCAGGTATTCCTGCGGCCAGCGGCGGATGCCGGGAATGGCCGAGCCTTCCATCGGTTGCAGACCGACGATCTGCACCTTGTCGTTCTGCTCCTTGAGATAACGCGACACGCCCATGATGGTGCCGGTGGTACCCATGGAGCTGACGAAATGGGTGATGGAACCCTGGGTCTGACGCCAGATTTCCGGGCCGGTGGTGGTGTAGTGCGCTTCAGGATTGTCGCCGTTGGCGAACTGATCCAGCACCTTGCCACGGCCTTCGGCTTCCATCCGCTGGGCGAGATCGCGAGCGCCTTCCATGCCCTCTTCCTGGCTGACCAGAATCAGCTCTGCGCCGTACGCGGTCATCGCCGCTTTACGCTCGGCGCTGGAGTTGTCCGGCATGATCAGGATCATCTTGTAACCCTTGATCGCGGCGGCCATCGCCAGGGCGATCCCGGTGTTGCCCGAGGTCGCTTCGATCAGCGTATCGCCTTCGTGGATCTGCCCGCGCAACTCGGCACGGGTGATCATCGACAGCGCCGGACGATCCTTGACCGAACCCGCCGGGTTGTTCCCTTCGAGCTTGAGCAAAAGGGTGTTGCTGGTGACACCGGGCAGGCGCTGCAAACGCACCAGCGGCGTGTTGCCGACGCAATCGGCGATGGTTGGGTACTGCAAGGTCATGGCGTTTTTCGCAATCCGGACAGCGGGGGCGCCTATCATACCGGCAAACCTGCGCAGGCCATATCACGCAAAGTGTGGTGCTTATGGTTTCTTGGAATAAGCAGTAAAAGTCGCGCCAGTGGCGAGACTTTTGTGGTGTTCACACAATCTGCTGGCGACTCATGTCCACTGTGGGAGCTGGCTTGCCAGCGAAGACGTCGGGACTGACAGCACTGTCATCCGCCACCAACCGCAGATTCAAGCGCAATCCCGACGGGCCATTCTCGGCCCACAGGGTTCCACCCTGGCGTTGCACCGCATTTCTCGCGATGCTCAGCCCCAGACCAAATCCACCGTCCCCCGGCCGCGAGCCGTCGAGGCGAATGAAGGGCGAGAAGATCCGCTCAAGGTCCGCGTCGGCCACGCCGCCGCCCTCGTCCTCCAGCCACAAGTGCCAGTAATCGCCATCCCGCCGACCTTCGAGCCGCACAATGCCGCCCGGTGGCGAATGACGAATGGCGTTGCGCAGAATGTTTTCCAGGGCCTGGGCCAGGGTGTTGAGATTGCCGCGTACCCAGCAGGACGCTTCAACGCCGCACTGCAACTGCCCGGCCGGCCAGCAGCTTTCGTAGCAGGCGTTTTCCGTGAGCATTTCCCACAGCGCCTGAATCTGGATCGCTTCGTCCGGCAACGGTGCGCGCTCGGTGTCGAGCCAGGCCAGTTGCAGGGTGTCTTCCACCAGTCGCTGCATCACGTCGACTTCGCGACCGATGCGCTCGCGCAACGGTTGCAACTGCTGCTCGCTTTCGCTGGCGACCCGCAGCCGGCTCAGGGGTGTGCGCAGTTCGTGGGACAGGTCGCGCAGCAGTTGCTGTTGCAGGGCCACGGTGGATTGCAGGCGTTCGGACATCGAATCGAAGGCACGGGCCAGTTCGCCGAGTTCATCGGGGCGCTGGGTGATGCCGCTCGACAACCGCACATTCAATTGATCGGCGCGCCACGCATTGGCCTGCTCGCGCAGATTGTTCAGCGGCACCACCAGCAGGCGATACAGGCCGACGCACAGCAGCAAGGTGAACAGACCAGGAATCACCCCGTTGGTAATGACTCGCCAGAACACCCGGTATTTTCCCGGCAGAAATCGCTCGGGCAACTCGATGACCAGGCTGCCGGCAGTCGGGTCACTGGGGAACGGTACGCGCAGCCACGGCCGACCCTTTTTGTGAATCGGCCAGTCAAGGCCGCGCAGGAAGGTCAGGCGCTGCAGCGCCTGAGCGTTCAGCGGCTGGCTGCCCAGCGACTGTAGATTGCCGCCGATCACGCCGACCCAGCCGGCCTCGCGCAATTCCATGCTCTGCAACCAGCTGTCGATGCCATCGCGCTCGCCCTGCTGCCAGGCGCGCTCGGCCTCGGCGGCATACCGGCTCAACGTGCGACGGGCGTCATCGGAGAGAAACTGATTGCGCTGCTCCATGTACCGGCCCCAGGACCAGCTCAGCCAGATCATCAGCAGACAGAACGCCACCAGCAGGCAGGCGAGTTTCCAGAACAGCGAGTGCCGGCCCGGCAGGTCAGACACTTTCATCGACGGCACTCAGAACGTAACCCTTGCCCCACACCGTGCGCACTTCCCGCTCGGTGTAGCCGACCGACTTGAGTTTGCGGCGGATCTGGCTGATGTGCATATCAAGGCTGCGGTCGTGGGCCGCATAACCGCGTTGCAGGACGTGCTGATAAAGGAAGGCCTTGCTCAGCACTTCCTCGTCGTTGCGATTGAGGGTTTCCAGCAGACGGTATTCGCTGCGGGTCAGGCCGACGGGCTGGTCGAGGTAGAACACCTCGCACTGCTCGTCGTCGAAACGCAGCCCGCCGACCGGCACCACCGCAGCGACGGCCGTCGGGCGACGATCAAGGGCGACCCGGCGCAGGATCGCTTCAATGCGCACATGCAGCTCAGCCATGCTGAAGGGTTTGGGCAAATAGTCGTCGGCGCCAAGGCGGAACCCGCTGATACGGTCGGCCTCGGCACCGAGGGCCGACATCAGCAACACCGGGGTGGAATGGCTCTGACGCAGTTGGGTCAGGACATTCAGTCCATCGAGCCCCGGCAACAGAATGTCCATCAACACCACATCGAACGGCTGGCGTCGGGCGATACTCAGGCCTTCGCTGCCGTTCTGGCACCAGGTGACCTGAAAGCCGCTGCGGCCCAGATGTTCATGGACATAGGCACCGAGGACGGGGTCGTCTTCGATGGAAAGAATGCGGGGTTGGCCAATGGAGACAGGAGTCATGACTATCTGCAAATAATTCTCAGTTGGGCGATTATTCAAGATTGCCCCGCGCCCGGCAACCCAAGCTTGACCTGTCGGACAGATGACAGGTGCCCAAGCGAAGAACAACGACATCATTTTTCCCGACAACGTCCCTGAGCAAATCGCTACACTGCGCCGATACCGCGTGCCGGACGCACGTGTGAGTCAACAATCAGCGGGATGCAGGAGAAAGGCGTGCTCAAGAAACTGGGAATCAAAGGTCGCGTGTTGCTGCTGACCCTGTTGCCGACCAGCCTGATGGCACTGGTGCTGGGCGGGTATTTCACCTGGACGCAGCAGTCCGACCTGCAAGCCCAATTGATGCAGCGCGGCGAAATGATCGCCGAGCAACTGGCCCCGCTGGTAGCCCCGGCCATGGGCCACGGCGATGCCGAATTGCTCGAGCGCATCGCCACCCAGTCCCTCGAACAACCGGACGTGCGCGCCGTGACCTTCCTCGCGCCCGATCGCTCGCCCCTCGCCCACGCCGGTCCGACCATGCTCAATCAGGCGCCGAGCGGCGACAGCGCGCATTTGCTGCGACGCAGCGGCAACGACGCCACCCGCTATCTGCTGCCGGTCTTCGGCAAACACCGCAACCTCGCCGGCGAGCTGATCCCGCAAGAGTCCGACCGTTTACTCGGTTGGGTGGAACTGGAGCTGTCGCACAACGGTATGTTGTTGCGCGGCTATCGGAGCCTGTTCGCCAGTCTGTTGCTGATTGGCGCGGGGCTGGCCGGCGCTGCCTTGCTGGCCTTGCGCATGGGCCGCACGATCAACCGCCCGCTGAGCCAGATCAAACAGGCCGTCGCGCAGCTCAAGGACGGTCACCTGGAAACCCGCCTGCCGCCACTGGGCAGTCAGGAGCTGGATGAACTGGCGTCCGGCATCAACCGCATGGCCGGCACCCTGCAAAACGCCCGGGAAGAATTGCAGCACAGCGTCGATCAGGCTACCGAAGACGTGCGCCAGAACCTGGAAACCATCGAGATCCAGAACATCGAACTGGACCTGGCCCGCAAGGAAGCGCTGGAAGCGAGCCGGATCAAATCCGAATTCCTCGCCAACATGAGCCACGAGATCCGCACACCGCTGAACGGCATTCTCGGGTTCACCCACCTGTTGCAGAAAAGCGAGCTGACCCCGCGCCAGCTCGACTACCTGGGCACCATCGAAAAGTCCGCCGACAGCCTGCTGGGGATCATCAACGAGATCCTCGATTTCTCGAAGATCGAGGCCGGCAAACTGGTGCTCGACCATATTCCGTTCAACCTGCGCGACCTGTTGCAGGACACCCTGACCATCCTCGCACCCGCTGCCCACGCCAAGCAGCTGGAACTGGTGAGTCTGGTGTACCGCGACACGCCGCTGTCGCTGGTCGGCGATCCGCTGCGACTCAAGCAGATCCTGACGAATCTGGTGAGCAACGCGATCAAGTTCACCCGCGAAGGCACCATCGTTGCTCGCGCCATGCTCGAAGAAGAAAACGATGACAGCGTGCAGTTGCGCATCAGCATTCAGGACACCGGTATCGGCCTGTCGAACCAGGACGTGCGCGCGTTGTTCCAGGCCTTCAGCCAGGCCGACAACTCGCTGTCGCGCCAACCCGGCGGCACCGGTCTGGGGCTGGTGATTTCCAAGCGTCTGATCGAACAGATGGGCGGCGAAATCGGCGTCGACAGCACGCCGGGTGAAGGCTCGGAATTCTGGATCAGCCTGAACCTGCCCAAGACCCGCGACGATGCCGAAGACCTGCCCGCCGCGCCATTGCTCGGGCGCCGGGTGGCGGTGCTGGAAAATCACGAGCTGGCGCGTCAGGCACTGCAGCATCAACTGGAAGACTGCGGCCTCGACGTCACGCCGTTCAATACCCTGGAAAGCCTGACCAACGGCGTCACCGGCGCCCATCAGACCGATCAGGCCATCGATCTGGCCGTGCTCGGCATCACCAGTAACGACATGCCGCCGGAACGCCTGAACCAGCATATCTGGGACCTTGAGCACCTCGGTTGCCGGGTGCTGGTGTTGTGCCCGACCACCGAGCTGACGCTGTATCACCTTTCGGTGCCCAACCCTCACAGCCAGCTGCAATCGAAACCGGCCTGCACTCGCAAACTCCGTCGGGCGCTGTCGGACATGGTCAACCCGCGCCAGTCGCGCAGCGAACCGGGCGAACCGCTGTCGAGCCGCGCGCCGAAAGTGCTGTGTGTCGATGACAACCCGGCCAACCTGTTGCTGGTGCAGACCCTGCTCGAAGACATGGGCGCCAAGGTGCTGGCCGTGGAAAGCGGTTACGCCGCGGTCAAGGCGGTACAGAGCGAAAGCTTCGATCTGGTGCTGATGGATGTGCAGATGCCCGGCATGGACGGACGCCAGAGCACCGAAACCATTCGCCAGTGGGAAAGCGAGCGCCATTGCACGCCGCTGCCGATCGTCGCCCTCACCGCCCACGCCATGGCCAATGAAAAACGCGCGCTGCTGCAAAGCGGCATGGACGACTACCTGACCAAGCCGATCAGCGAGCGGCAACTGGCGCAGGTCGTGCTGAAGTGGACGGGTCTTGCACTGCGCAATCAGGCGCCGGACCGAGGCGGTGAAAGCCTGCTGGGCAATCAGGAACTGCCGATTCTCGATCACGAAGAAGGTTTGCGCCTGGCTGCCGGCAAGGCGGATCTGGCGGCGGACATGCTGGCGATGCTGCTGGCCTCGCTCGAAGCCGACCGGGAAGCCATCCGCACCGCCCGCGACCATCAGGATCAGAACGCTCTGCTTGAACGGGTGCACCGCCTGCATGGCGCCACTCGCTACTGCGGCGTGCCGCAATTGCGCGCCGCCTGCCAGCGCAGCGAAACCCTGCTCAAGCAGGACGATCCCAAGGCCTCGACCGCGCTGGACGAGCTGGACCGGGCGATCAATCGTCTGGCAGCCCAGGCGAAGATCAGCGCCTGATCCACGGCAATACCGATCAACGCCGACGCGGCTACAGTTGTCGCGGGTGAATTGCGCCCGCGTCGATGCTCCAGGAGGATTTCATGCGCACGATCGTTTTCAGCAGCCAGACCTACGACCGCGACAGTTTCCTCGCCGCCGACTGCCCGGCCGGGATCGAACTGCACTTCCAGCCGGCCCGGCTCAGTCTGGATACCGCAGCGCTGGCCGAGCATCACGAAGTGGTTTGCGCATTCATCAACGATGACCTCAGCGCCCCGGTGCTCGAACGTCTGGTGGCCGGCGGGACACGCCTGATCGCCTTGCGTTCGGCGGGTTACAACCATGTAGACCTGGCCGTCGCCAAACGCCTCGGGCTGGCCGTCGTGCGGGTACCGGCCTACTCGCCCCATGCGGTGGCCGAGCACGCGGTGGCGTTGATCCTCGCCCTCAACCGACGCCTGCACCGTGCCTACAACCGCACCCGCGAAGGCGATTTCAGCCTGCACGGCCTCACCGGTTTCGATCTGGTGGGCAAAACCGTCGGCGTCGTAGGCACCGGGCAGATCGGCGCGACCTTCGCGAAGATCATGCACGGTTTCGGCTGCGAACTGCTGGCCTACGACCCTTATCCTAACCCTGCCGTCGAAGCGTTGGGCGCGCGCTACCTGAGCCTGCCGGATCTGCTGGCGCAGTCGCGGATCATCAGCCTGCACTGCCCGCTCAACGAACAGAGCAGACACCTGATCAACCGCGATTCGCTGGCGCACATGCAACCGGGGGCGATGCTGATCAACACCGGGCGTGGCGGTCTGGTGGACACGCCTGCGCTGATCGACGCCCTGAAGGACGGCCAGCTCGGTTATCTGGGACTGGATGTGTATGAAGAGGAAGCGCAGCTGTTCTTCGAGGACCGTTCCGACCTGCCGCTACAGGACGACGTGCTGGCGCGGCTGCTGACGTTCCCCAATGTGATCGTTACCGCGCATCAGGCGTTCCTGACCCATGAGGCGCTGGGCGCGATTGCCGCGACCACCCTGCACAACATTGCGACCTGGGCGGCGGGCACGCCGCAGAACCAGGTCGAAGGCTGAACGAACGGACTCAGACCGGAGGCGGCGTCGGCGTAATCGCCACGCACAGGATCAACAGCGCCAGCCAGCCGAACCCCAGCAAACGTTGTTTGAGGGAGTGCCCGCTGCGCAGCAGGAACCAGACAAACACCAGCGGCATCAGAAACGCCATGATCTTCAGCCAGCCTTCCACCGGGCGCGAGCCGTCCGGGTTCAGCACCGGCTCGACAGGCTGCGAACGACGGCGTCGCCCCGCAGCGGCGGGCATGATCTTCGGCCGCTCGGGGGCCGGCGGCGGAACGTAGGCCTCGGGCACTGCCTTGTTGCGCGGCAGGCTACCGAAGGAAATTGTCGACGTGCCCTTTTCGGCTTGAGGCGCCTGCGCCTCTGCCAGCGGGGCTCCGCAATGAATGCACGCCGTGGCTTCGGAGCTGATGCTCCGCTTGCATTCATAACATTCGATCAGCGCCATGTTCCGTTCCTTGAAAATGAAGGCGGCAGTTTGCCACGACTGCGGTGTCGATTTGAACCGGATCGAAGGTCGCACGCGCGCATCATTCTGCAATCAAGCCCGTGCTAGCATGTCGCGCATATTTGGAGGACCCATGGTCGAACACGATTTCCGCTACACCCTGATGAACCCGCAACACACCCTCACCGAATGCCGCGCCCTGGTTCCGGGCCGCTATCAGGTTACCGGCAACGGTGGCTCGATCCGCATCGGCGACGTGCTCGTCGTGACCCTCAAAGGCAGCAAGGACTTGTCCATGCGCCTGACCGTCGACACCGTCCGCCACCTGATCAATCCGCCGGGTCAATGGACCGCAATGACCACCGGTCCGGTGTTCGGTGAACTGGCGATCCACACCTGGCAGGTCAACTGCGACAGCTGCGCCAAGGAGCTGAGCTTCGAATTCGCCGTGGACGCCAAACTGGGCAAGCCTGCGGAAAAACCGGCCGCCACCGCACGTATTGCGGAGCTGGGCTGGAAAGCCATCGGCGACAAACATCTGTGCCCGAAATGCCAGGAGCCGGCGTGATGAAACACCTGGCCCTGACCGCCGCTGTCGGCGCCGGCCTGATGGGTTGCGCCGCGGAGCCTGTGCAACTGCAACAAAACCGCAGCTACATTCTGGAATGGATCGGCGAGCGTCCGCTGATGGACTACAGCCACCTGACCGTGACCCTCGGCGATGATGGCCGGGCCTATGGCAATGGCGGCTGCAACCACTGGTTCGCGCCGTACACCCTGGAAGGCGACAAGCTGAGCTTCGGCAAGATCGGCAAGACCCGCAAACTCTGCGCACCGGCGCTGATGGAGCAGGAGCAACGCTTCCTCCAAGCCCTGGAGCATGTGGAGCGCTGGGACATCTCGCCGATCGAGCAGATACGCTTCTGGCCGGCTGAAGGCAAGCCGTTGCGCTGGTGGCTGGAAGAAGGCTGATCCTGCTGCACTGAATGATCGTTCCCACGCTCTGCGTGGGAATGCATCCCGTGACGCTCTGCGTCACAGCGGACGCGGAGCGTCCGGGGCGGCGTTCCCACGCAGAGCGTGGGAACGATCAGCCAAGGCGAATCAGTTGGTCGCCTGCAATGCCTCGAGCTTCGCCATCACCCCCGCCGCCGTCTGCTCGCCCATCAGCTGTTCCCTCACTTTGCCCTTGTTGTCGATGATGTAGGTCACCGGCAAGGCTTCACTGCGCGGCAGTTCGAACAGTTCCGCCGGATCCTGCGCCAGCACGGTGAACTTGATGCCCAGCTTCTCGCTGGCGCTCTTCAGCTCTTCCCCCTGCACGTTGTCGAAGTTGACCCCGAACACGCCGATCTTCTTGCCCTTGAGTTCGTCCGCCAGGTGATTGAGTTCCGGGATTTCCGTGCGGCACGGGCCGCACCATTCGGCCCAGTAGTTGAGCACGACCCATTGTTTGTCGAGGCGCTCGGACGCCACTTTCTGTCCGTTCTGATCGATGCCGTAGTCGTTACCGCAGCCCCCCAGCATCAACGCCCCGATGATCGTCAATGCCGCTGCCAGTGCCCGTGTCATGTCGTGTTCCTTGTGAAAAATTGAATGCGCCTGCGACCCATCGCCTCCCAAGGTTCTGGATTGCGCGCTGCACAGTTAGAATAGCCGCCACTCTACGCAAGAAGCGACCCGCCCATGACCGATCTGACGCTTTATCACAACCCGCGCTGCTCGAAATCCCGCGGTGCGCTCGAACTGCTCGAAGCCCGTGGCCTGACGCCGACCGTGGTGCGCTACCTCGAAACCCCGCTGGACGCCGCGCAGATCAAGGCCTTGCTCGGCAAGCTGGGCATCAGCGCCCGGCAACTGCTGCGCACCGGCGAAGACGAGTACAAGACCTTGAATCTGGCCGATGCCAGTCTCACCGAGAAACAATTGATCGAAGCCATCGCGGCGCATCCCAAGCTGATGGAGCGACCGATTCTCGAAGCCGGCGACAAAGCCGTCATCGGCCGTCCACCGGAGCAGGTCCTGGAGCTGCTGCCGTGAGTGCGCCGTACATTCTGGTTCTGTATTACAGCCGCAGCGGCTCGACCAACGAGATGGCCCGGCAGATTGCCCGTGGCGTCGAGCAGGCCGGCCTCGAAGCGCGCCTGCGCACCGTGCCGGCGATCTCCACCGAGTGCGAAGCCGTGGCACCGGACATTCCGGATGAAGGCGCGCTGTACGCCACTTTGGATGACCTGAAGAATTGCGCCGGCCTGGCCCTCGGCAGCCCGACCCGTTTCGGCAACATGGCCGCGCCGCTCAAGTACTTCCTCGATGGCACCAGCAACCTGTGGCTGACCGGCGCGCTGGTCGGCAAACCGGCCGGGGTGTTCACCTCCACCGCCAGCCTGCACGGCGGTCAGGAAACCACCCTGCTGTCGATGATGCTGCCGCTGCTGCACCACGGCATGCTGATCACCGGCCTGCCTTACAGCGAGTCGGCGCTGCTGGAAACCCAGGGCGGCGGCACGCCGTACGGTGCCAGCCATCACGCCGGGGCAGACGGCAAAAGCGGCCTCGATCAGCACGAAGTGGCGCTGTGCCGCGCTCTTGGTGCACGCCTGGCCAATACGGCCCGGAAACTGGGGAACTGAGATGGCCAGAAAGCCGAAAGTCCTGCCCGCCGTCGAATGGCTGGAACCACGAGTGCGGGCGATGCGGGTGATCAGTCTGCTGTGCTTTTTCGGCCTGGCCGGACTGCTCGCCGCGTATTACCTGGTGTTCGCCGACCTGCACGGCGCGCGGCCGTGGGTGATTCTGCTGATCGAGCTGATCCCGTGGATCGTGCTCGCACCGGGCATGATCATGGGCAGCGCACGCGGGCATTCGTGGATGTGCTTTGTGGTGAATCTGTATTTCATCAAGGGCGCGCTGGCCGCATATGACCCGAGCCGGCAGCTGTTTGGCGTGCTGGAGATGATCGCCAGTCTGGCGGTGTTCTGCTCGGCGCTGTTGTATGTGCGGTGGCGGTATCAGCTCAATCGCAAACTGGCGGGCGAAGGCGAAGTCTCCGTCGCCTGACAGACCGCTATCGCTGGCAAGCCAGCTCCCACAGGTTTCGGGATCGTTCCCACGCTCTGCGTGGGAATGCATAAAGAGACGCTCCGCGTCTCAGGGACGCAGAGCGTCCCGGGCGGCGTTCCCACGCAGAGCGTGGGAACGATCAAGTGCAGTACTTCTCAATGGTTGACGGTGTACGCCAGCATCATCGAGATCTGGCTCATCGGCCGTCCACCGCTTTCTTCATGCCACTGGTTGAACGCATTCTGCACCGTCGCCAGATCCCGCAGGCTGGTCGGCACCTTGTCGACGATCTTTTGCGCATTCAACGCCGCGACCACGTCGTAGCTCGGCACAAACGTATCCTTGCCAACCATCCGCAAGAACCGTGGCGCCGACAAGCCGCCCAATTGATGACCGTGCTTTTTCAGATAGGTCCACAAACCGACGATGTCGGTCACCGGCCAGTCGGCCAGCAACGCGCCGAAGCTGCCCTTCTCTTTCTCGACGTCCAGAATGAACTGCGCATTGCGCGGCACGCTTTTGAGTTTGCCCAGGTGACGGATGATCCGCGCATCCTGCATCAATCGCTCAAGGTGTTCGGCGCTCATGAGCACGACCTTTTCCGGGTCGAATTTGAAGAACACTTCTTCGAAGGCCGGCCACTTGGCGTCCACCAGACTGTGCTTGAGCCCGGCACGAAATACCCGCAGGGCCATGGTCGAGAGATAACGGTCGTCGCTGATCTTGCGCAGTTGCGCCGGGGTCTTGGGAACGGGCAGATGGGCTTCCAGTTCAGCCGCCGAACCGAAGCGGTTCAGACAGTATTCGTGCAGCCACTTGTAGTCGCGCATGCCCTCTCCTTTTGAATGAAACGAAAAACCAATGTGGGAGCGGGCTTGCTCGCGAAAGCGTCGTGTCAGCCGGCATCAACACTGGATGACACACCGCAATCGCGAGCAAGCTCGCTCCCACAGTGACGGTGTTACAGGTTCACCACATTGACGAAACGCGAAGCCGCCGTCTCGTCGATCTTCAGGCTGGTGAAGTCAAACAGGTTGCGGTCAGCCAGTTGCGACGGGATCACGTTCTGCAGGCTGCGGAAAATGCTTTCGGTGCGGCCCGGGGTCTTGCGTTCCCAGTCCTGGAGCATTTCCTTGACCACCTGGCGTTGCAGGTTTTCCTGGGAACCGCAGAGGTTGCACGGAATGATCGGGAATTGCTTGAAGTCCGAGTAGGCCTGGATGTCTTTCTCGTTGCAGTAGGCCAGCGGACGGATCACCACGTTGCGCCCGTCATCGGCGCGCAGCTTCGGCGGCATGGCCTTGAGGCTGCCGTTGAAGAACATGTTGAGGAAGAACGTCTCGACGATGTCGTCGCGATGATGACCGAGGGCCATTTTGGTCGCGCCGATTTCGTCGGCGAAGGTGTACAGCGTGCCGCGACGCAGGCGCGAGCACAGCGAGCAGGTGGTCTTGCCTTCCGGGATCAGCTCCTTGACCACCGAGTAGGTGTCCTTCTCGACGATGTGGTACTCGATGCCCAGCTCTTTCAGGTAGGCCGGCAGCACGTGCTCGGGGAAACCCGGCTGCTTCTGGTCCATGTTCACGGCGACGATCTCGAACTTGATCGGTGCAACCTTCTGCAGGTGCATCAGCACGTCGAGCATGGTGTAGCTGTCCTTGCCCCCGGACAGGCAGACCATGACCTTGTCGCCGTCTTCGATCATGTTGAAGTCGGTGACGGCTTCGCCGGCCAGGCGGCGCAGGCGCTTTTGCAGTTTGTTCTGGTTGACCGTAAGAGTGCCCATGACGCGAAATCCGTGAGGTGTGACGAAAGGCGGGCATTTTACGCAAAAACACTTGGCTTGTGGCCACAGGTTGTCGCCCCCTCAAATGCCCGTTTGCACAGACCCCGACGCGATTACCCCGAAGGTTTACAGCGCGATTTGCTCTAAGCCCCTACCACCTGTGCGGTTAAGACCTTTCTATACTGCGACATAAGGTCGCACACAATCTGAAGACCTGTATTTGCTCGGCCGCATTGGCCCGTAGGCGCTCCGCTGGGGGGCGATGGCAATAACGAGAGGAGTGACTGGCATGATCCATCACGTAGTGGGACTTTTTACCCACCCCGATCAGGAATGGAAGGAAATCCGTGGCGACCAGGAAGAAAGCATCAGCCACATGTACCTGACGCACACGCTGATTCTGGCGGCGATCCCCGCTGTTTCGGCATTTATCGGCACGACTCAGGTCGGCTGGGTGATCGGCAACCGCGCACCGGTGATGCTCACCGTCGAAAGCGCGTTGTGGATGACGATCATGTCTTACCTGGCGATGCTCGGCGGGGTCGCGGTCATGGGTGCCTTCGTGCACTGGATGGCCCGCACCTATGACGCCAACCCGAGCCTGGCGCGTTGCGTGGCATTTGCCACCTACACCGCGACACCGTTGTTCGTCGGTGGGCTGGCGGCGCTTTATCCGCACATGTGGCTGGGGATGATCGTCGGCACGGCGGCCATCTGCTACACGGTGTACCTGTTGTATGTGGGGCTGCCGACCTTCATGAACATTCCGTCCGACGAGGGGTTCCTGTTTTCCAGCTCGGTGCTGGCGGTGGGTCTGGTGGTGCTGGTCGCCATCATGGCGTTTACCGTGATTGTCTGGGGACTGGGCGTGGGGCCCGTCTACACCAACTGACGACCGATCCAACCCGAGAAGAACAAGATCCGCCAACACAGGCCGCCGCAAGGCGGCCTTCTCATGCCTGGAATAAACGTCGCGACCATTCGGCAGTTTGGCGATACGCAACGCCGAAAGGTTGCGGCATACTCCAAATCTCTGGAGATCCATCAAGCATGCCCGAGCAACTCAATACCCGCGTCGAAGACTGTTTCCAACTCGCTGAATCCTTTTTCAAACGTCCCTTCAAACGCCCCGTGGTGAGCCTCAAGCTGCGCGGGCAAAAAGCCGGGGTCGCGCATCTGCACGAGAACCTGCTGCGCTTCAATCCGCAGCTGTACCGGGAAAACACCGAACATTTCCTCAAGCAGACCGTGGCCCACGAAGTCGCGCACCTGATCGCCCATCAGCTGTTCGGCGATCGCATCCAGCCCCACGGCGAGGAGTGGCAACTGATCATGCGCGGCGTTTACGAATTGCCGCCGGACCGCTGCCATACCTATGAAGTCAAACGCCGCAGCGTGACCCGCTACATCTATAAATGCCCGTGTGCCGACAGCGATTTCCCGTTTTCGGCCCAGCGCCATAGCCTGGTCAGGCAGGGGCGGCGCTATCTGTGCCGGCGTTGCCGCAACACATTGGTGTTCAGTGGTGAAATGCGGGTGGAATAAGACCCCATCTCGCTCCCACGCTCTGCGTGGGAATGTATTCCGTGACGCTCTGCGTCACAGTGGACGCGGAGCGTCCATGGCGGCATTCCCACGCAGAGCGTGGGAACGAGCTACAAAACCACTTTCGCGGCACGCAGTTCGGCAATCCGCTCAGGGCTCAAGCCCAATTCCCCCAACACCTGATCCGTATGCTGCCCCAGCGCCGCGCCGACATGTCGCGGCGCCGGCAATGCTTCGGAAAACTTCAGCGGACACGCGATCTGCGCCTGCACCGAGCCATCCCCACGCGGTACCTGCGTCACCAGTTCCCGCGCCTGCAATTGCGGATGCTGCACCGCCTCGCCCAGGTTCAACACCGGTTCGACACAGGCATCGATCCCGGCGAACAGCTCGCACAGTTCGGCAAAGTCATGCTTCTCGAACTCGACCTTCAAGTCGTCCTTGAGCGCCCGCTGCTGCTCGGGTTTGGGCGACAAACCCTGCGCCGCCAGTTCCGGCCGGCCCAGCGCCGCACACAATTGCTGCATGAAGGCCGGCTCCAGACTGCCCACCGACATCCAGCGCCCGTCGCGGGAGCGGTAGTAATCGTAGAAGCTGCCGCCATTGAGCATCTGATCTTCCCAGCGCGGCTCCTCGCCGCAGGCCAGATACCCGGCACCGGCCATGGCATTCAGGCTGAATACACAGTCGGTCATGCTCACATCCAGATGGGTGCCCTGCCCGGTCTGCTGACGGGAAATCACCGCTGCCAACAGGCCGATCACCCCGTGCAGCGAGCCGCCCGCCACATCCGCTACCTGCATGCCCAACGGCAACGGCCCGTTGTCGGCGCGACCGGTGTAGCTGGAGAGCCCGGCCAGCGCCAGGTAGTTGATGTCGTGGCCGGCGCGGTCCTTGTACGGCCCGGTCTGGCCGTATCCGGTGATCGACACATAAATCAGCTTCGGATTGATCGCCTTCAGCGCCTCGTAACCCAGCCCCAGCCGCTCCATCACTCCGGGTCGGAATTGCTCCAGCACGATGTCGTAGTCCGCCAGCAACTGCTTGACCAGCTCCAGCGCCTCGGGCTGCTTGAGGTCCAGCGCCAGGCTGCGCTTGTTGCGATTGAGATAGGCATGACTGGCCGAGACGCCTTGATCGTGAGGCGGCAACACCCGCACCAGATCGAGGCGGGTCGGCGACTCGATGCGCAGCACTTCGGCGCCCATGTCCGCCAGCAGCAGCGAGGCGAACGGCCCCGGCAGCAGGGTCGAGAAATCCAGAATCTTCAGTGAGGCCAACGGTGCAGACATGGGCAATCTCCATCAACGATGCATGCAGCCTAGGCAGCCCTCGGCGATGGGGCAATTACCGGATGCATCAGTTGCGCTGACCGTTGCGCTCAAACAGCAGGCAAGAAAAAACCCGCCGAGGCGGGTTTTTCCATTCAAGCGATGCTTACTTCACATTGCTCGGGGTCGGGCCTTCGGCCACGCCCAGGTCATCTTCAGGACGGGTATCGGCGATACCGCGACCGCCCGAGGCCAGCTCGGCGTCCAGCACGTCGGTGTCCAGCTCCTTGACCCACTTGGCCACAACGATGGTGGCAACGGCGTTGCCGACCAGGTTGGTCAGGGCGCGGGCTTCGGACATGAAGCGGTCGATACCCAGGATCAGCGCCAGACCGGCCACCGGCAGGTGACCTACCGCCGACAGGGTGGCCGCCAGCACGATGAAGCCCGAACCGGTCACACCGGCTGCGCCTTTGGAGGACAGCAGCAACACCACCAGCAGGGTGATCTGGTGAGTGATGTCCATGTGGGTGTCGGTCGCCTGAGCGATGAACACGGCCGCCATGGTCAGGTAGATTGCGGTGCCGTCGAGGTTGAACGAGTAGCCGGTCGGGATCACCAGACCCACCACCGATTTCTTCGCGCCCAGACGCTCCATCTTGATCAGCATGCGTGGCAGTACCGATTCCGAAGAGGAAGTACCCAGTACGATCAGCAGCTCTTCACGGATGTAACGGATCATCTTCAGCACACTGAAACCGTGCATGCGAGCGATACCGCCGAGCACGATCAGGATGAACGCCAGGCAAGTGATGTAGAAGCAGATCATCAGTTGACCCAGCTGCACCAGCGAGCCGACACCGTAGGCACCGATGGTGAACGCCATCGCACCGAAGGCACCGATTGGCGCGAGCTTCATGATCATGTTGATGATGTTGAACATCACGTGGGCGAAGCGATCGATGAAGTCCAGGATCGGCTTGCCGTAGGCACCCAGGCGGTGCAGGGCGAAACCGAAGATCACCGAGAACATCAGCACTTGCAGGATGTCACCGGTGGCGAACGCGCCGACGATGGTGGTCGGGATCACGTTGAGCAGGAAGCCGACAACGCTCTGGTCTGCGCCTTGAGCAACATAGGTCGCGACTTTCGAGGCGTCGAGGGTGCTGACGTCGATGTGCATGCCGTTGCCCGGTTGCACGATGTTGACCACGATCAGGCCGACCAGCAGGGCGATGGTCGAAACGATTTCAAAGTACAGAAGTGCGTAACCGCCGGTCTTGCCGACCGATTTCATGTTCTGCATGCCGGCGATACCGCTGACCACGGTGCAGAAGATGATCGGGGCGATGATCATTTTGATCAGTTTGATGAACCCGTCACCCAGCGGCTTTACGGCCACGCCGAACTGCGGGTAGTAGTGGCCGAGCGCAATACCGATACAGATTGCGACGATCACCTGGAAATACAGGGATTTGTACAGTGGCTGACGAGTCGTCATTGCAAAGTTCCTCAAGAGTCCCGCGCGGCAACATCCATCTGTTGAACGCGACACCTGAATTGCGAACCCTCCTGCACTGGAGGGATTTGTTGTGTCGAACGGCGCTGTTCCGGACCGGCTCGGCGCACGCTTCTGTCGCTCTTATCGCAAACGGCGTGCCACTTTGGTGCAAATCGCTGCAAGCCTTTTGATATCAGGGGATGCGGGCTTTTCCGTGTCACCGTTCGGTTACTCAAGTGTGGCGGATTTCCGCCAACTCGCCCGACCTCGTCCTACAATTTGGCGGAAATCCGCCTTGTTACCGATCAAAGGCAACCGCTACCATCGGTCGCCAGAGGAAGGATCTGCCGCCCATGCGCGAACGCACAATCGCCAGTCACTTTGCCCGCGCCGCCCTCGGTGGCGCGCGGCGCTCGGGTTACGACTATTCGGACCTGCTGCAGCAACTGGGCATCAGTCCCGAACTGCTCGACGAGCCGCGCGCACGGATCGCCCCGGAGCAATTCACCCAACTGATCCAGAACCTGTGGCTGGCCCTGGACGACGAATACCTGGGTTTTGGCAACGCACCGAGCAAGCCCGGCAGCTTCGCCATGATGTGCCACGCCATCATTCATTGCCGCAGCCTGGAGAAGGCTCTGCAACGCGGCTTATTGTTTTATAGCCTATTCCCCGAAGCCCCGCGCCTGACCCTGACCCATGAAGACGAATGGGTGCGCCTGAGCCTCGACGATGCGCAATTGTGGGACCCGGATCACTTTCTCAGCGAGAGCCTGCTGGTGATCTGGCATCGCCTCGGCAGCTGGCTGATCGGCCAGCGGATTCGTCTGGAACAGGCGAGTTTCAGCTATCCGAAACCGGCGCACGGGGCGGAATACGATTTGCTGTTTTCATGCCCGCTGGAATTTTCCGCAACGCAAAGCAGCCTGGTGTTTCACAGTCGCTATCTGCACATGCCGCTGTTGCAGGACGAACGCACCCTCAAGCATTTCCTCGAACGCTCCCCCGCCGATTTGCTGTCACGCCCGGACGACGGCAACAGCCTGAGCAGTCGGCTACGGCGCTTGCTCAGCCACGACAGCGCACGCTGGCCGGACCTCGAAGCCGTGGCCGCGCACCTGCACATCAGCCCGCAAACCCTGCGCCGGCATTTGCGCGAAGAAGGCACCAGTTTTCAGGAATTGAAGGATCAGTTGCGACGGGACATCGCGATTTATCACCTTGGGCGCGCGGATCTGTCGTTGCAACAGATCGCCGAACAACTCGGTTTCTCCGAGCCGTCGGCTTTTCATCGGGCGTTCAAGAAGTGGACGGGGCTGACGCCGGGGGCTTATCGGGCGCAGGCGTGAGTATCAATACAAGCCGATGGGCCAAAGCTCCAAGCGTTGATTATTCGTCTGTCGGAAACGAAAACGGCCGCGAGGACCGTTTCCGATTGTTCGCTGATCATCAAGTAGTCATCGAATCCCTAAAACATCGACATAATGCCCTGATGTCCTGAGATCTGTTTCCGTGAAAAATACATGCGTCCCCATTTCTTTACACCTAAGACCAATAAATATTATCTATAAGGAAATCCCCCCCTGAGTTCATAGGATTAACAATTTCAAAGTGCGTGATAAAACGTCCCGCGATCGCCGTATAGATAAAAGGAGCGCTAACATTTGTCTTGGGAGCTTGTTTTGTTTCAACGACACCAATGGCGTCGTAAAAAGTAATCGAGCCTCCGAGCGGCGCATAGTAGTCAAATTTGATTGTTTTGGTTGTCCCAGGAAGCTCAAATCGATGTTCATTTCTGCCAAACATTGCCAAAGCCACACGACCCCAATGGCTGTAAAGATCTTGAATTGGTAAAAAAAGATATGGAATCGTCCCATACCCAGACAGCCAAACAAACTGCATTCCGCTTCTGAAAGAAACCTTCCTATTCAATTTAAATAGTTGAAGAGATTCAGATTCAAAGTTTTCTTGACCAGAGACCAGGGTAACAACAGTTAGTGTGTACTCTTTTGAATACGTCTGACTCGAGTGATACAGCGACTCGACGACAAATCGATGCGCGCCCTGCGCGGCCGTGACGGTTTTCGAATAGTCGCCTTTCGCATCAGCCGTCACCTTGCCCAACGACTTTGCACTCGCACCGCTGCCATCCCACAACTCACCCTGCTGGCCAGGACTCAGCTTGCCGCTGATCACCAGCGTGGTCGCCGTGGCGAATCCTGCGTTCGCAACGAGCGCACCGGTGGCGGTGTTTTCGTTCACCTTGTCGATGGTCGGCACAACGACGGCCACGACGGTCAAGGTATGAGGAATGGAGTACACAGGTTTGCCCGGATGATACAGCGACTGTATGTAGAATCGATGAGCACCCAGCGCGGCCGTGACGGTTTTCGAACAGTCGCCCTTCGCATCAGCCGTCACCGTGCCCAACGACTTTGCACTCGCACCGCTGCCATCCCACAACTCACCCTGCTGGCCAGGACTCAGCTTGCCGCTGATCACCAACGTGGACGCGATGGTCGATCCTCCGATCGCAACGGCCGCACCGGTGGCGGTGTTTTCGTTCACCTTGTCGATGGTCGGCACAACGACGGCCACGACGGTCAAGGTATGAGGAATGGAGTACACAGGTTTGCCCGGGTGATACAGCGACTGAATGTAGAACCGATGAGCACCCGGCGCGGCCGTGACGGTTTTCGAATAGTCGCCCTTCGCATCAGCCGCCACCTTGCCCAACGACTTCGCACTCGCACCGCTGCCATCCCACAACTCACCCTGCTGGCCAAGGCTCAGCTTGCCGCTGATCACCAACGTGGGCGCGATGGTCGATCCTCCGATCGCAACGGCCGCACCGGTGGCGGTGTTTTCGTTCACACGGGTAATGGTCGGATCAATAACCGCCGTCACATTGAAGGTCCGCGGTGTCGACGATTGTCCGGAGCCGTACAAGGCTTTGGCCGAGAAACTGTGTCCTGTCAGGGACATGTCGGTAATCGTCAGCGTCCAGATGCCGGTCACTAGATCGGCAGTGGACTGGCCTTTGGGTGTCGTGCCATCAAACACCTCGACCCTCTGCCCCTTGGCGGCGCTGCCTTCGAACGTCGCGCTGGTTTCGACGGTGGTTTCACCTTCGCGGATTTCCTCATTGCTTTGAAAGCCCTTGGCCGAGGTGATTTGCGGCTTGTCATCCGCCGCCGTCCCTACGACAAACTCCAACGGATTCGAATAGCTGGTCTTGCCCGTCGCATCCCGA
>NZ_JBQEQA010000032.1:0-51555 GCF_052045815.1 Pseudomonas sp. 22085 | reverse complement strand
GCTCCCACAGGGATTTGTAGCGGATACAGAATTTGTATTCACGCAAGTCATTGTGGGAGCTGGCTTGCCAGCGATGGGGCCAGATCAAACCACACCAGAGTTATTACTCGAACAGTGCTTTCTGGCCTTCCGGCGAGGTCAGCATGCCGTCGCCGTTATGCCCGACGCCGGGCACTTCGACCAGGCGTTGATTCACCCCTTCAGGGTGGCGACGCAGCAAGTACCCGAAAAACAGCTTCCCGCGCTCCAGTCGATAAGCCCCCTGGGCTTTGGCGGCGCAACTCTTGTCCAGCGCCGGATGTTGCGGGTCGGTGTCCTGCTGGCCCAGCAGATAAATTACCTCGCGTTTGACGTAACGGCCTTCAAGCTGCGCAGGCGTTTGTCCGCCCGCGTAAATCGGCGGGTCCACCAGACCGTACTTCCAGCGGTTGAAACCCGGACACTTGGCATGATCGAAGGCCACCGGGCGTTGCTCATTGAAGTAGGCGTAGGACGACGGATTGGCGACTACATAACGCAAGCGAATGCCTTCGGTCTTGAGTGCCGGTTGTTCCTGGGCCAGCAGCGCATAACGCTGCACCACCTGCGCGCCGCCGGAGTGGCCGAAGATCACGATCTGCTTCACGTCCGGAAACTGCTTGCGATCGCTCAGCCGCCCGACGATTTCGTCCAGTGCGGCGTAGGAACTGAGCGGGTTCGGCCCTGTGGATAACCCGCCGCCCATCCAGTCGTTGCCTTGCCAGCGCAGCACGCTGGCGGGTAACGAGTAGAGCGCCACATCGCTTTCGTTGAGAAACTGCGGGGCGATCACCAGGGTGTTGGCGGTTTGCCCGGCCAGTTCCGCCGCGGCTTCGCCGCTTTTGCGATAGGTCTCGGCGTTGCGCAGGCGGCCATGAATGACGATCAGCACGCGCTCGATTTTCGCCGGCGCCGGGCCGATGCCCACTGCCATTTCGCCGGCCTGCAATTGCAGGCGCCCGGGACTGATTGCGTCGACGCCGGCCGCTTGGGCGGTGCCGCCGATGAACAGTAAAGCCAACAGCCATTTATGCATTTACAGGTTTTTCGCCGCAAAGGTATCGCACTGGCCGACCTGGCCCTGGGCGAATCCGGTTTTGAACCAGCGCACCCTTTGCGCCGACGTACCGTGAGTAAACGAGTCCGGCACCACACGGCCCTGACCCTCTTGTTGCAGGCGATCATCACCGATGGCGTTCGCCGCGTTCAAGGCTTCTTCGATATCGCCCGGTTCCAGCCAGTTCAGACGCTTCTGCGCGTTGTAGGCCCAGACCCCGGCCAGACAATCGGCTTGCAGTTCCTGACGCACCAGCAGACCGCCGTCACCTTCCATCTGCCGGCCTTGCTGGCGGGCTGTCTGAATTTTCGCCGAGACGCCGAGAAGCGTCTGCACATGGTGTCCGACTTCGTGAGCGATCACGTAGGCCTGAGCGAAGTCGCCGGCGGCCTTGAAGCGTTGGGCCATTTCCTGGAAGAACGCCATGTCGAGATAGACTTTCTGGTCCGCCGGGCAATAGAACGGGCCGGTGGCCGAGGTCGCCAGACCGCAGGCGGAATTGACCCGGTTGCTGAACAGCACCAGGGTCGGATCCTTATATTGCCGGCCGGCCTGCTGGAAGATCGCGCCCCAGGTGTCTTCGGTGTCGCCGAGGATCGAGCGCACGAATTCGGCCTGTTCATCGTTGGCCGGCGGTGCCTGACGGGTTTGCGAAGTAGGGGCCGATTGTTCGGTCATCTGCCCGGTGAGCTGGCCGAGAATCTGCAGCGGGTCCTGGCCGGTGATCCAGCCGATACCGACGATCAGCAGGATCGCCCCGAGGCTCAGCCCCTTGCCACCGCCGAAGCGCATGCCGCCACCACCGCCCATATCATCGCCACGGGCATCGACGACGTTGTCACTGCGTCGGCCTTTTTTCCATAGCATGTGGGAATCCTCTGTCTGATCGTGGTGATGAGTGTTGCTGGTGTGTGAGTGTGGCGCCAGTCCGGTCGTCCGTCTATTCGTACACACGCACAAAGGCCCGGCCTCGGGGTGACGAGGTCGGGCCTGTTATTGACGAGCGCGAGCGCCGGGAATTCAATCCGCCGGCGGATTTCTTTCGCCGGGTCAGGTATCAGCGGTCGAAGGCATCCCACACCGGCGCGAAGTCCGGGCTGACCTGACGTTCGCGCTTGGGCAGCGCGGCGATCAGCGCTCGGTCGTCGTCATCCAGTTCGACCTTCAGCGAGGCCAGGTTGGCCAGTTGATTGGTTTTGCTGCTGGCCTTGGGAATCGCCGCGACGTTGTCCTGATCCAGTAGCCACTTCAGCGCGATTTGGGTCGGCAGCACGCCGTGTTTTTCAGCGATCTGCTGAATCTGTGGAATCTCCGAGACCTTGTTGCGTGCCAGCGGCGTGTAGGCCGTCAGGGCCAGATCGTGTTGACGGGCGTAGTCGAGCAGGGCGTTTTGTCCGAGCAGGACGTGGTATTCGACCTGAATGGCTGACAGAGGGGTGCCGTATTCCTCGACGACTTTGCGCAGCAGCGGCAGCGGAAAATTCGCCACACCGATGTTGCGGGCCAGACCTTGCTCCTTGAACGACGCGAGGGTTTCAAGGGTGCGCGGCAGGTCCCAGTCGGTGCTCGGCCAATGGATCATGAACAGGTCGACGTACTCGCTGCGCAACGCCTTGAGGCTGCGATCCAGCGAGTGACGCATGGCGTCCGGTTGCAACTGGTCCCACCAGACCTTGGTGGTGACGTGGATCTGCTCGCGGGGTGTCGGCGTATTCGCCAGGGCCTGTCCGACTGCGTCTTCGTTGTTGTAGGCGGCTGCCGTGTCGATGTGTCGGTAACCGAGTTCCAGCGCTTGCTCCACGGCGCGGGTGCATTCGTCGCCGAGCATCGGCCAGGTGCCGAGGCCGAGTTTTGGCAGGTTCAGTCCTTGTCTGTTAACGATGTGCTGCATGGTCGATCTCCTGTTCGAAAGCCGTGACGCCCGCCAAGTGCCGGGCTGCGATGTAACCGAAAGTCAGGGCCGGGCCGAGGTTGATCCCGCCCGCCGGATAATGCCCGCCCATGATGCTGGCCATGTCGCCACCGGCCGCGTACAGCCCGGTGATGGGCCGGTCTTCGGCGTCGAGCACTTGCGCATGCGGGTTGACCTTAAGCCCGGCGAAGGTGCCGAAACAGCCGGGCTGAACCTTCACCGCGTAGAACGGGCCTTGTTCGATAGGCGCCACGCACGGATTGGGTTGTTGCGCCGGATCGCCCTGTTTGCGGTTGTACGGCGTCGAGCCGCGACCGAACAGCGGGTCTTCGCCGTGCCGGGCATGGTGGTTGTAATCATCGACGGTGGCGCGTAAACCCTTCGCGTCGATGCCGCATGCGCCGGCCAATTCCTCCAGGGTATCGCCGGTTTTCAGATAGCCGCTGCGGATAAAACCTGACACCGGCACCGGAAACGGCCGAGACATGCCGAGCCCGTAACGCCGCTGGAACGCGCGGGTGCAGATCAGCCAGGACGCGACCTCTTCGCCCTCGGGGGCGGCGGCGACCATGGCGCTGACGTAGTCGTAATAGCCGTTGGCTTCGTTGACGAAACGCTGGCCGTTGCGCAGCACGCCGATGATGCCCGGCTTGCCGCGTTCGATGATGTGCGGGAAATGGCCGATGCTGCCGTCGGAATGCGTCACTTGTGAG
Source organism: Pseudomonas sp. 22085 (assembly GCF_052045815.1). Lineage (NCBI taxonomy): Bacteria > Pseudomonadati > Pseudomonadota > Gammaproteobacteria > Pseudomonadales > Pseudomonadaceae > Pseudomonas > Pseudomonas sp. 22085. Next base: position 47,855 of record NZ_JBQEQA010000032.1, on the reverse strand, counting down.
ACCGGTGCCCAGGCGACTGGCGAGGCCACATCGGTGTTGACCCGGCCTCCGACGTTTTCACCCAGCCGCAGGCCATCGCCATTGACTGCCAGCGGAGGCAGCGCCCAATGTTCGTGACCGGTGGGCGTGCGCGGGAACAAGGCCTTGCGCCGCTCGATGTCGTTGGCAAATCCGCCGGCCGCGAGCACCACGCCCTTGCGCGCATGGACAGTGACCGGGCCTTTCGCGGTGTGCACGCGAGCGCCGGTGATGCGTGATTCGTCGCGCAGCAGTTCGGTCACCGGTGCCGACTCCCACAGCAGAACGCCGAGGTCTTCGGCGGATTTCGCCAGCCGCGCCACCAGCGCCACGCCGTTGACCAGTTGCATCGCCCGGCCGTGCAGTGCCAGGTCCAGCAGGTGGCGAGTGAAACGCCGGGTCACGTGCCAGGCCGCCGACAACGAGCGAGTCAGATTGAGAAACGCCGACAGGTCCGCACCGGCCATGATCGGCATGCCCATGAACGATGTTTCGCGCATCGTTGTACGAAGACGCTTGAGCAGGCGCCCGACCTTTCGTCCGTCATAGGGGGCGGCAATCACCGAACGTCCGCCGGTGCCGGCGCCCGGTGTTTCGCCGTGGATGTCGGCGATGGCGTTGCCGTCGGCGAATTGCAGGGCGGTTTGCTGTTCGAAGAACGCCACCATGCGCGGGCCGGCTTCAAGGAAGGCGTCGATCATGGCCGGGTCGTAGTGCTCGCCGAGTTCGTGACGCAGATAGGTGCGCGGCAATTCCACGTCTTCGACGATCCCGGCACGCCGGGCCAGCGGGTTGCACGGCAACCACGCCCAGCCGCCGGACCATGCGGTGGCGCCGCCGAACACCGGATCCTTTTCCACCACGATGACCTTCAAGCCATGCCAGGCGGCGGTGACGGCGGCCGACAAACCGGCGGCGCCGGAGCCGACCACCAGAACGTCGCAGTCGATATCGGGAAGGGCAGGCATCAGCAAGGGCTCCAGCAATCAATTGTTTTTAGAATTGTGTTCCAGAAAATAACCAGTGCGGAGGAAGCAGATCAACTGACTGACGCGCAAAGTGGGCGGTTATCGGACGCCGGGTTCCAGATTTCGCATTCCTCGGGATGTCTTCTAGAATCGGCGAAATTTCACCGAGAGCGCACCATGGCCGGCAGTCAAATCGAACGGGTTTTCAGCGTGCTGGAAAGCCTCACCAGTGAACCGCGCGGGCTGCCGATGCAGACCCTGGCCGAGCAGCTGGACATTCCGAAGAGCGCGACGCACCGCCTGCTCGCCGAGCTGATCCGCCTGGGTTACGTGCGGCAGAATCCGGAGACATTGCGCTATCACCTGTCGACCAAACTGGTTGCGATGGGCTTTCAATATCTGTCGAGCAGCGGTGCCGACATCGTGCAGCCGGTGCTTGATCGTCTGGCCCAGGAAACCGGGGAGCTGGTGCGTCTGGGCGTGATCGACGGCGAGCGCCAGACCTGGATCGCCAAGGCCCAGGGCGCGCGCATCGGTCTGCGTTACGACCCGGACATGGGCCGCGACGCGCCGCTGTTCTACACCGCGTCGGGCCATGCGTGGCTGGCGTGCATGAGCGATGCCGAGGCGTTGTCGCTGGTCGAGCGCCAGGGCGCGGAGGTGCCGGCGGATATCGGGCCCAACGCGCCGCGCTCCAATATTGAACTGCTCGAACGCCTGCGCGTGGCCCGGGAACAGGGCTATGCCTGTGTGGAAGAAAGCTCGGCGGTCGGCACTTCGGCGATTGCCGCCGTGGTCAAACATCCCGCCGATGGCCGGGTGATCGGCGTGCTCAGCATCGCCGGCCCCAGCGCCCGCATGCCGGGGGCGCGATTGCATGAGCTGGCGCCGTTGCTACTGACGTTTACCGAGGAATTGTCGGCGGCCAGCCTGGCCTCGGAGTTGTTCGTTTAAACAAAGCTGTGCGCTGTTCGCCCACTTTTCAATCAGGTGGGTGGGATAATCTGGAACCGGGTTCTAAATTGTCGATGGAGTGGCTATTCCCACAACAATCACAAGAGGATCGCACCTTGAACCCGCCCCTTCGAATCGGCATTGGCTACGCCACCTCACCGGAATTGGCCGAGGCGCGGCCATGAGCGAGCGAATTCTGTCCCTGGCCAGCCTGACCGTCCTCGAATTGTCGCCACCCGACATGATCGAGGTCGCGGCCCGTGCCGGTTACAACCATGTCGGCCTGCGCCTGGAGCCGGCAACGGCCGAGGAATATCATTTTCCGCTGGTAGCCGATGGCGACTTGAGACGTCAGACACTGGCGCGTTTGCGTGATACTGGAATCGGCGTGCTCGACGTGGAAATCCTTCGATTGAAGCCGCAGACAGTGGTCGCTGATTTCGAGCGGCTGCTCAGCGTCGGCGCGGAGTTCGGTGCCAGTGAGTTGCTGGTCGCCGGAAACGATCCTGACGAGCAGCGGCTCACCGATCATTTCGCGGCACTGTGCGATCTGGCAGCGCCCTACGGTTTGCATCCGCATCTGGAATTCATGCCCTGGACTGATGCGCGCAATCTCAAGCAGGCATCGCGCATCGTCGACAACGCCGGGCGCGAAAACGGTGCGGTGCTGGTGGATGCGTTTCACTTTGACCGCTCCGGTTCGCGGCTGGAAGATCTGGCCGGTGTGCCGGCCTCGCGGCTGCGCTACGCACAGTTGTGCGATGTTGCCGGGCCGAGGCCGACGGACATGGCCGAGATCTTGCGTCAGGCTCGCAATGAGCGCCGGTTTCCCGGCGAGGGCGATTGTGACCTGATCGGGTTGTTGCACAGTCTTCCGGCTAACCTTCCCCTGAGTCTGGAAATTCCCACGGTCAAATTGCTGGAGCAGGGCGTGAGCGGATTGCAGCGGGCGCAAATGGCGATCGACCGGACACGGGAATTGTTGGCCCGGCTTTAAGTCTGCTTCAAGGGGCGAGGGCGCCTGCGTCCTCGTCACCGTTTATTTTTCATTCAGAGAGAGCCAATGACCGTCAGCACTCCGCTTTCCGGCGTCAACCAACCCTTCAAGGGGATCTTGCTGATTGTCGTGGCAACCTTCCTGTTCTCCAGTCACGACGCGCTGTCGAAATACCTTTCGGGTTTTTATCCGATCGTGATGGTGGTGTGGGCGCGGTATCTGGTGCACACGCTGCTGATGGCGGGGATTTTCCTGCCGCAGTCCGGGCTGCGCGTGCTGCGCACCAAACGCCCGTTGTGGCAGTTGGCGCGGGCGTTGTGCCTGCTGGGCACCAGCCTGTTTTTCACCACGGCGTTGCTGTACATCCCGCTGGCCGAGGCCACGGCGGTCAACTTTCTTGCGCCGGTGCTGGTGACGGCGCTGTCGGTGCCGCTGCTCAAGGAGCGGGTGACGCGCGGTCAGTGGATCGCGGTGGTGTGCGGGTTCATCGGGGTGCTGATCATCGTCCATCCGGGCGGTGACTTGTTTACCCCGGCAATTCTGTTGCCGTTCTGCTCGGCGCTGTTTTTCTGCTTCTATCAGCTGCTCACCCGCAAGCTCGCCGAAGTCGACAGCCCGACCACCAGCAACTTTTTCGCCGGGCTGTGCAACACGCTGGTGATGAGTGCACTGGTGCCGTTCTTCTGGCAGGTGCCGAGCCTGGGGCATGCGTTGTTGATGCTGGCGCTGGGCAGTTGCGGAATGACCGCGCACCTGTTTCTGACCCAGGCTTTCCGCCATGCCGCACCAGCACTGCTGGCGCCGTTCGGCTATTGCCAGATCGTGTTCGCGGGGTTGTTGGGCTGGTTGCTGTTCGCTCACACGCCGACCCTGATGACGGTGATCGGGATCGCGGTGATCTGTTGCAGCGGACTGGCGGCAGCGTGGCAGCAGAGCCGGCGCTGAAAGCAAAACCGGCCTGAAATCAGGCCGGTCGGTGCAGGAGGGTTATTCGGTAACCGTAGGAATCTTGCGCGGTGCCATGAAGTACATCCAGGTCAGCGCGATGAAGTACATCGCCGGGATCAGAGTGAACAGCACGGTGTAGTTGTTGTTGGTGACGGTCAGGATGTGGCCGACGATCTGGGTCATGAACATCCCGCCGATCGCCGCGCACATGCCGCCGAAACCGAACACCGTGCTCATCATGTGCTTGGGCGTGTAGTCCATCACCAGGCTCCAGATGTTGGCGGTCCAGGCCTGGTGCGCGCCGATGGCCAGAGAGATGGCGGCAACCGCGATCCACAGGTTGGCGGAGCCGGCGGCCATGACCACGCCGATGATGCAGCAGGCGAACAGGAACATCGACAGCAGTCGGGCCTTGATCGAGTTCATGCCGCGACCGATAAGGAACGAAGACAGAATCCCGCCCCCCACGCTGCCGAAGTCAGCGGTGACGTAGATGATGATCAGCGGAATGCCCATCTGGGTGACGTTGATGCCCAGGTTGTATTGCTGATTGAGAAACGGCGGCAGCCAGTACAGGTAGAACCAGAACACCGGCGCAGTCAGCGAGTAGGCGAGGGCGAAGGCCCAGGTGCCGCGCATGCGCAGGATCTTCGAGAACGGCACGCGGGCCTGTTCCGGTTCGATTTCTTTCTGGATGTATTCCAGCTCCGACTGTTTCACGCTCGGGTGATCTTCCGGATTGAAATATTTCAGGCCCCAGAACAGCAGCCAGATCCCGCCCAGCGCCGACATGCACAGGAACGCGGCCTGCCAGCCCCACACGTGAAGGATCAGCGGCAGCAGCATCGGGGTGAACATCGCACCGACGTTGGTGCCGGCGTTGAAAATGCCGGTGGCCACCGCACGTTCGCCGGCCGGGAACCACAGGCGTGTGGTTTTCACACAGGCCGGGTAGTTCGCCGCTTCAGTCAGGCCGAGGATGAACCGGCAGACCATGAAGCCCACCGCCGAGGTCGCCAGACCGTGGGCACCGGTGGCCAGGCTCCAGAGCAGCACCGCGCAGAAGAACACGCGCTTGACGCCGACCCGGTCGATCAGTCGTCCTTGCAGCACGAAGCCGATCGCGTAGCCGACCTGAAACCAGAAGTTGATGTTGGCGTAGTCCATCGCCGTCCAGCTCATTTCCTTGGCAAGGATCGGCTGCATGACGCCGAGGGCGGCACGGTCGATGTAATTGAGGGTGGTGGCGAAAAATACCAGCGCCAGCATGCCCCAACGGGTCTTGCCGACGGCCATGGCGCCCCGGATCTTGTCGCCGATGCCACCCGTGGCAGTGCTCATGGCCGGAGCCATGCGGGAAGTCTGTGAAGGAATCATGTGTTCCACCCGTTTTTGGATTTGTTATTTGGTGTGCTTTTTTTGTGCACGCTGCGACCGGTGGTTCAGTTCCGGACTCAAGGTGAAAGGGATGTTGGGCAGTGGACGAAAAATCGTCAATTCGCCAAACCGGCATTCTGTTCGATAATCGCACGCAAAACTAACCGGGTAGTACAGTTTAAATTGCTCAATGAAAAACCGGGACCAATAATTCGCTCACCCTATAAAAGCGGCGCAGTTTTCGTAGCCGACGTCTCCACCGGGAGTTGAAACATGCAGCGATCCATTGCCACCGTCTCCTTGAGCGGAACCCTGCCGGAAAAACTCGAAGCCATTGCCGCCGCCGGGTTCGACGGAGTGGAGATTTTCGAAAACGATCTTCTGTATTACGACGGCAGTCCCCGGGAAATCCGGCAGATGTGCGCCGACCTCGGGATTGCCATCACGCTGTTTCAACCGTTCCGCGATTTCGAAGGCTGCCGCCGCGATCGACTGGAGCGCAACCTGGAGCGGGCCGAGCGCAAGTTCGACCTGATGCAGGAGCTGGGCACCGACCTGGTGCTGGTCTGCAGCAACGCCTCCCCCGACAGTCTCGGCGAGCAACAGATCCTCATCGACGACCTGCGCCTGCTGGCCGAGCGCGCCGGCGCCCGTGGCCTGCGCATCGGTTATGAAGCGCTGGCCTGGGGCCGTCACGTCAATACTTATCAACAGGTCTGGGACATTGTGCGTCAGGCCGATCACCCGGCCCTCGGCGTGTTGCTCGACAGCTTCCACACCTTGTCGCTCAAGGGCGATCCACGGGCGATTGCCGAGATTCCCGGCGACAAGATTTTCTTCGTACAGATGGCCGACGCACCGATCCTGGCGATGGACGTGCTTGAGTGGAGCCGGCATTTCCGCTGCTTCCCGGGGCAGGGCGAATTCGATCTGCCGGGGTTTCTGGCGCCGATCATTCAGAGTGGCTACACCGGGCCGCTGTCGCTGGAAATCTTCAACGACGGCTTCCGCGCCGCGCCGCCTCGGGCCAATGCGGCCGACGGCTTGCGTTCGCTGCTGTATCTGGAGGAGAAAACCCGCCAGCGTCTGGAGCAGGAAATCCGTCCTGTGGATAACCGCGACATCCTCTTCGAAACGCCGAAGGCCAGCGAATACAACGGCATCGAGTTTCTTGAGTTCGCCGTGGATGAAAGCCTGGGCGCCAAGCTGTCGAACTGGCTGGAACGGCTGGGTTTCGTCAAGGCCGGCCAGCATCGCTCCAAGAGTGTCAGCCTGTTGCGCCAGGGTGATATCAACCTGATCCTCAACTCTGAACCCTATTCGTTCGGCCACAGCTTTTTCGAGGCCCACGGCCCGTCGCTCTGCGCCACCGCTGTGCGAGTCAAGGACAGCGCCAGTGCGCTGGCTCGCGCCGTCGCCTATAAAGGTCAGCCTTATCGCGGACTGGTCGGCCCCAACGAACTGGAGCTGGCGGCGGTGCGTGCGCCGGACGGCAGCCTGATTTATCTGGTGGATCAGGAGGCAGATGTCTACGGCACTGACTTCAATCTGCTGCCAAATGCAGTGGCGCGCGGCGGTCTCAAACGCATCGACCACATGGCCATGGCGCTGCCGGCAGACAGCCTCGACAGTTGGGTGTTGTTCTACAAGAGCCTGCTGGATTTCGAGGCCGATGACGAAGTGGTGCTGCCGGATCCTTACGGGCTGGTGAAAAGCCGTGCCCTGCGTAGCCGCGACAGTTCGATCCGGCTGCCGCTGAACATTTCCGAGAACCGCAATACCGCGATCTCACACGCGCTATCGAGTTATCGCGGCTCCGGGGTGCATCACATCGCCTTCGATTGCGACGATATCTTCGCCGAAGTCAGCCGCGCGAAGGAGGCGGGCGTACCGCTGCTGGATATCCCGCTCAACTATTACGACGACCTGGCGGCGCGCTTCGATTTCGATGACGAATTCCTCAGCGAACTGGCGTACTACAACGTGCTCTACGACCGCGATGCGCAGGGCGGCGAGTTGTTCCACGTCTACACCGAGCCGTTCGAAGGGCGTTTCTTCTTCGAGATCATCCAGCGCAAGAACGGTTACGCCGGTTATGGCGCGGCCAACGTCGCGGTGCGGCTGGCGGCGATGGCCAAATCACGCAGTGGTGCGGTTCGCCAGGCGAAGTTGTAGGAAATTCGTAAACGCGGGATTAAACACCGGCCGCGCGGCTTCCTTCACTGGGGCGCGCGGCCCATAATCGCCAGCCTGTGCAGTGATGGCCGTGAGCCCGCAATGACAATGACTTCAGAACTTCCCGCAGCTCCCGTTCTACCCGCGGTAGAGCCGCGCAAAAGTCGCAAGAACAATCCGGAAAAGACCCGCGAGAATATCCTGCAGGAGGCGATCGTCGAGTTCGTCCAGCAGGGGCTGTCCGGCGCCCGCGTCGATGCGATCGCCGAGCGCATCCACACCTCCAAGCGCATGATCTATTACTACTTCGGCAGCAAGGAGCAGTTGTACGTCGAGGTGCTGGAGAAGCTCTACGGCGACATCCGCAACACCGAGAACCGTCTGCACCTGGCCGAGTTGCCGCCAGTGGAAGCGATCCGGCGTCTGGTGGAATTCACCTTCGATCACCACGATCGCAACGTCGATTTCGTGCGGATCGTCAGCATCGAAAACATCCACAACGCCGAGTATGTGAAGCGTTCCGATGCGATCAAGGCGATGAACAACACCATCCTCGATTCCCTGGGCGAAATTCTGCGTCGCGGTGCTGAGGAAGGGGTGTTCCGCGCCGGGCTCGACGCGCTGGATGTGCATCTGCTGATCAGTTCGTTCTGCTTCTATCGCGTATCGAACCGCCACACGTTCGGTGAGATCTTTCAGATCGACTTGCCGGACGAAAGCATCAAGCAGCGTCATCGCGAGATGATTTGCGAGTCGGTCCTGCGCTATTTGCAGGTGTGACCGAAGTCGAGGGGGCGCCGCCCCCTCACGGTTTTACCCATTCATGCTTTGAAAATGCGCGAGCATTCGTTGCGCATCCGGCGCCTTGCCGCTGAACAGCTCAAACGCCTTCACTGCCTGAAACACCGCCATGTTGCCGCCATCCAGGGTTCGGCAACCCAGGGCGCGGGCGTTGCGCAGCAGTTCGGTTTCCAGCGGGAAATACACAATCTCCGCCACCCACAACTCGGGCCGCAGCAACGCCACCGGCACGGGCATGCCCGGTAATTTGGCCATGCCCATCGGCGTGGTATTCACCAGGCCATCGGCCTGATTCAGCGCGCTCGCCAGATCATGCCCGGCAACCGCCCGGCCAGCGCCGAAATGCTGGTTGAGGTTGTTGGCCAGGCTTTCGGCGCGCTCGACGTCCACGTCAAAAATGCTCAGTTGCTGTACGCCTTCGCTCAACAAGGCGTGGGCCACTGCCGCGCCTGCGCCACCGGCGCCCATCTGGACCACACGTTCGCGGGCGACGTCTGGCAGACCGCGACGAAAACCTTCGGCAAAACCCAGGCAATCGGTGTTGTGGCCGACGCGTTTGCCGTCCTTCAGCACCACTGTGTTCACGGCGCCGATGCCTCGGGCTTCCGGGGACAATTCATCGAGCAGCGGGATGATTGCCTGCTTGCACGGGAAGGTGATGTTCAGCCCGGTGTAGTTCATCCGTTCGGCGGCCAGCAGCAGGTCGGGCAGGGCGTTGCTGTCCAGTTGCAGTTGATCGAGATCAATCAGCCGGTACAGGTAACGCAGGCCCTGTTCGTCACCTTCGTGTTCATGCAGCGCCGGGGTGCGGGAGGCCTGGATGCCGGCGCCGATCAGCCCGGCGAGTATCACGTTGTTGCGATTCATGCGGATCGCCCCTTCAGCCGCTGGCTGAAATGTTCCAGGGCCAGGCGATAGCCGTGGCTGCCGAAGCCGCACATCACGGCGGTGGCGATGGCCGAGACGAACGAATGGTGACGGAACGGCTCGCGGGCGTGGACGTTGGACAGGTGCACTTCGATCACCGGCAATTCGCTGGCGACCAGAGCGTCGCGGATCGCGACCGAGGTGTGAGTCCAGGCGGCCGGGTTGATCACGATGCCGGCGCAGCGCTGACGGGCGCCGTGAATCCAGTCGAGCAGTTCGCCTTCGTGGTTGGTCTGGCGAAACTCCACGGCCAGGCCGAATTCTTCGGCGGCGCGCCCGCACAGGGCAGAGATGTCGGCCAGGGTTTCGTGACCGTAGGTTGCCGGTTCACGGGTGCCGAGCAGGTTCAGGTTCGGGCCGTTGAGCACCAGAACGATAGGGGGCATGGGGGCAAACTCCACTTATTGTTTTTGGCTTGGGCCGAAGGTTTCGACCTGTGGAGTTAAATTGTACTAGATGGTTACTTTAATCAATTGCCCTGCATCGACGACCCGGTTTTGTGGGCGGTGATCGCACACTGATGCAATTCAGTGCGGCAACTGCTCCACCAGAAAATCGATGAAAGCCCTGACGCGCAGCGGCATGTGGCGATTCTGCGGGTACAACAAGGTAAACGGCCGCGAGCGTCCGCTGTAGGGTTTGAGCACTTCTATCAGCGAGCCGTCGGCCAGTTCTTTTTCGACAATGAAGCGATAGGTCTGGAACAACCCGGCACCGTGCCTGGCCAGGGTCACGCCACCGAGCACATCGTCTGAACAGCAAAAATTGCCCTCGGCGAGGATTTCCCGTGGCGTGTCTTCGTCGTAAAACAGCCAGGTGATCCGCCGCCCGTTGCTGGGTAATTCGTACTGGATGCATTCGTGTTGTTCGAGGTCTTCAAGGGTCTGCGGCGTGCCGGCGCGTTTGAGGTAATCGGGGCTGGCAACCATCACCAGCGCCGCATCTTCCAGATGCCGGGCGATCAAACCCGAATCGGGAATCGCCCGCACGCGGATCGCCATGTCGTAGCCCTCGCCGACGAAGTCGATGTTGCGGTTGCTGATGTGCATGTCGACCTTCACCTGCGGGAAGCGCGCGCGAAAGGCCGGCAACAGCGGCAGGATCCGATGATGGGCATAAGTCGTAGGAATACTGATACGCAGGGTGCCGGACGGTTCCTGCTGCTGGCCCATAACCTCCCGTTGCGCCTCGACCAGTTGAGCCAGCGCCTGGCTGCATTCTTCGTAGTAGCGACGGCCGCTATCGGTCAGTTTCACGCTGCGGGTGGTGCGTGCAAACAGGCGTACACCCAGGCGTTCCTCCATGCGGGATACCGAGCGGCTAACCGCTGCCGGCGTCACCGATGCTGCCTGCGCCGCAGCGGTGAAGCTGCCGCACTCGGCGGCCAGGCAAAACAACTCGATGCTGCCCAGCTGAAGATCGTCGAAGTGTCGCTGCATGATTGATTACACCGGGGAATGAGTCTTCGTATGTAGCAAATGCGCGGCCACTGCGAAAGAACTGCTTACCATTTTGCGCGTGGCTTTCCTGAATCCCGCACTAGGCTCGAAAACGTAATGACTATTGAGGACAACAATGCCGATGGTCGGAATTGTCAGGGAATGGCAGTGTTCGAAACTCTTTAACCTAACGGATGGGTTAGCATGAAAGTGTGCAGTTACAAGGGATTGTCGGTGGTGATCATGTTGCGAGACGAACATTGTCCGCCCCATGCGCACGTAGATTCAGGTGCATGGAGTGCCCGATTCAAATTCAGCTTCTGGCACAACGGCGTCGAGTTATGGGATGTGGTGCCCCTGACGCGTCGGCCACCGATTGCAGTGCTTGAGGGACTGCGCCAATCGTTGCGTGAAACGGTTCATCTGCGGCGGGCGCGTCGAATCTGGTGGACTCGTTTGCAGACTGCCTGTCTCGATAACCAATGGTGGGACGGGGACTCGAACGAAGTGGCCGTCATGCGCGAAGTCACTGGTGCGACCTTCAGAATCGGATCGGCGTATTACGAACCAGAAGAAAACAAAACCCTGCTGGCCCTGGTTGGTGCTCAGGAAGGTGTGGAGATCGAACTATGAAAACAGTAAAGGCCGGTTTGCAGGCTGACCGACCGGTAACGGAAGAGCGTCTCGATGAAGCTGTCGATCGCGGGGGGCTGCGGCGACGCAGCAGCCTGCAAGCCGTGTCGGTGACCTTTGAGAAACCGTCCCTGGTGATTCGCTTCGAGGACGACAGCGGCGTGCTTTTGCCAGTGAACCTTTACCGCGAGTTCGATGATTTCGAGCCGGAAGATTTCAGCGGACTGAATGTGGGTTTTGCCGGCACCGCGTTGTGCCACGACGGCAAGGATTTGCAGGTTTCCATCGCCGGCATGATCTCGGCCAGTCAGCCGTTGATGGCCATGGCCGCCTCGGTAATCGCCTCTCGCAATGGTCGCCAGAGCAGCACCGCGAAAGCTGAAGCTGCACGGGCCAACGGCAGGAAGGGTGGGCGTCCGCGCAAGATTGATCCCGTGCCATGAGCAGGCGCAAAAAAGCCGTCGATGATGACGGCTTTCTTGTATCTGGGACCTGCAATCAACGTCGGGTCAACAGCACGCCGGATTCCATGTGGTGGGTCCACGGGAACTGGTCGAACAGCGCGCAGCGGGTGATGCGGTGCGTGTCGTGCAGTTGGGCAATGTTGGCCGCCAGCGTCTCCGGGTTGCAGGAGATGTACAGGATATTGTCGAAGCGACGGGTCAGCTCGCAGGTGTCCGGGTCCATGCCGGCCCGTGGCGGGTCGACGAACACGCTGCCGAATTCGTAGCTTTTCAGGTCGATGCCGTGCAGGCGGCGGAACGGGCGAACTTCGTTCAGGGCTTCAGTCAGCTCTTCGGCGGACAGGCGCACCAGGGTGACGTTATCCACAGCGTTTTCGGCCAGGTTGCTCAGAGCGGCATTGACCGAGGTCTTGCTGATTTCGGTGGCCAGCACTTTGCGCACGCGGGTTGCCAGCGGCAGGGTGAAGTTACCGTTGCCGCAGTACAGCTCCAGCAGATCGTCGCTGCGATCGCCCAGCGCGTCGTATGCCCAGTTGAGCATCTTCTGGTTCACAGTGCCGTTCGGTTGGGTGAACGCGCCTTCCGGTTGGCGATAGCTGAATGTGCGACCGCCGACGTCGAGTTTCTCGACCACGTAGTCGAGGCCGAGCACTTCGCGCTTGCCCTTGGAGCGACCGATGATGCTGACGCCCAGATCCGCCGCCAGTTTGGTCGCCGCCGCGTGCCAGTGCTCGTCCAGCGGACGGTGATAACACAGAGTGATCATCGCATCGCCGGCCAGGGTGGTCAGAAACTCCACCTGGAACAGCTTGTGGCTCAGCGCTGCGCTGGCCTGCCATGCGGCTTTCAACTGTGGCATCAACTGGTTGATGCGCAGGCTGGCGATCGGGAATTCCTCGATCAGGATCGGCGTGCGTTTGTCGTCCTGAGAAAACATCGCGTAATGCCGTTCGCCGGCTTCACGCCACAGGCGGAATTCAGCGCGCAGGCGGAAGTTCTGCAACGGCGAATCGAACACCGTCGGCTCCGGTGCATCGAACGGGGCCAGCAGGTCACGCAGGCGCGTGACCTTGTCTTCGAGTTGTGCGGCGTAGGCCTGGGAATCAAAAGTCATGCGTTGAACCAACCCAGCTTGATCACGAACAGAATCGACAGGATCACCAGCGCCGGGTTCAGCTCACGGGCGCGGCCGGACAGCAGTTTGATCGCAGTCCAGGCGATGAAGCCGAAGGCGATGCCGTTGGCGATGGAATAGGTGAAAGGCATCGCCAGGGCGGTGACCACGACCGGCGCGGCGACGGTGATGTCTTCCCAGTCTATTTCCGCCAGGCCCGAAGTCATCAGCACGGCGACGAACAGCAGCGCTGGTGCGGTGGCGAAGGCCGGTACGCTGGAGGCCAGCGGCGAGAAGAACAGCGCCAGCAGGAACAGGATTGCGACGACGATGGCGGTCAGGCCGGTGCGGCCGCCGGCACTCACGCCCGCAGCGGATTCGATGTAGCTGGTGGTGGTCGAGGTGCCCAGCAGTGAACCGGCCATTGCCGCGGTGCTGTCGGCGATCAGTGCACGGCCCATTTTCGGCATGTGGCCGTCCTTGCCCATCAGGCCGGCGCGCTTGGCGACGCCGATCAGGGTGCCGGAGTTGTCGAACAGGTCGACGAACAGGAAGGCGAAAATCACGCTGACCAGACCGATGTCCAGAGCGCCCTTGATGTCCAGTTGCAGGAAGGTCGGGGCCAGCGAAGGCGGCATCGACGTCACGCCGCCGAACGGGGTGAAGCCCATCACGATGGAAACGATGGTCACCGCGAGAATGCCGATCAGCACCGCGCCGCGCACTTTCAGGGCTTCAAGGGCAACGATCAGGGCGAAACCGAGGGTGGCGAGGATCGGGGCTGGTTGTTTCAGGTCACCGAGGCCGACCATGGTCGCCGGGTTGCTGACCACGATGCCGGCGTTGTGCAGGGCGATCAGCGCCAGGAACAGGCCGATACCGGCGGCAATTGCCGAGCGCAGCGGCAGCGGGATGCTGTTGATGATCCATTCACGGATGCGGAAGATCGACAGCAGGAAGAAGCACACCGCCGAAATGAACACCGCGCCCAGCGCCACTTGCCAGGTGTGGCCCATGTGCAGCACGACGGTGTAGGTGAAGAAGGCGTTCAGACCCATGCCCGGCGCGAGGGCGATCGGGTAGTTGGCGATCAGGCCCATGACCGTGGAGCCGATGGCGGCTGCCAGGCACGTGGCGACGAACACCGCGCCCTTGTCCATGCCGGTCTCGCCGAGGATGCTCGGGTTGACGAACAGAATGTAGGCCATGGCCAGGAAGGTCGTGACGCCCGCCAGAATCTCGGTCCGCACGTTGGTGTTGTGTGCCTTGAGTTGAAACAGCCTTTCCAGCATGTCTGCTCCCCGTGGCGCGCGTGGCGCCGTGAATGTATCGACCTCAACAGCAAAGCACAGACCGTCGCAAGCGCCTGGAAAATTGTGGTGGGCCGGAAAAAGCCGCGCATCATACCAGCAGCGTGAGGAAGATGGCGGATGTTGGTGTCGATCGTCGGCGAAGTTTTGCACCACGGCCAAGTACGCCATACTGCGCGCTGTTTTTTCGGGGATGGATCGCATGAACATGGGTTGGACCAACACTGCCGGACTGATGGCCTTGCTGCTGACCGGTGTACCGGCGGCACTTGCGGCGTCGGCACCGCCATTGAGCGAGGTAAAAGTCATCAAGGTTCAGTCGGCGTCCTGCGGGCTTGAAGACATTACCGATGGTCAGGTGCAGACCCGTTGCGATCACAACGCGCCGGGCATCAAGGTGTATGTGCTGGAAATCGGCTACGGCCAGAGTCAGCCTCAGGCAGCACTGGACGGTTTCGAAGTGAATGGCACCCGGAGTCCGGTCTGTGCCTTCGATAACGGCAACCTGACCGAGTGCACGCCCGGCAGCAAAACCGTCGGTTCGCTGTATACCTTCGATCTGGCGGCCCGTCAGGAAGGCACCTTTACCTTCAGCAACACCTCGATCAACGCCCCGCGCAACACGCTGTCGACCCAGCTTTACATCAAGTAACGGCTGTCGCCGAACAGGGCAGGACAAAGCTGACTACGCTTTAAGGATCACCCAGCGGATGGCGCCCATGACCTTTAGAGCCCTGATTACCCTCGCCGAGGGCATCGATGATCTGCAATGCGTGACCCTGATCGACGTGCTGCGCCGCGCCGGCGTCGAAGTGGTGGCGGCCAGCATCGAAGGCCGGCGCATGCTGACCTGCGCCCGGGGTACGCGACTGACCGCCGACGGCATGCTCATTGATGTGCTGGCCCAGACCTTCGACCTGATTGTTTTGCCCGGTGGCGCCGTCGGTGCGCAACATCTGGCCGCGCACCAGCCTCTGCAACAATTGCTCAAGAACCAGGCCAGCGCCGGACGCCTGTTCGCCGCCATCGCCGAAGCCCCGGCCGTCGCCCTGCAAAACTTCGGCGTCTTGCGCCAGCGCCGCATGACTTGTTTGCCCGCCACCAGCCATAACCTCTCCGGTTGCACCTTTGTCGATCAACCCGTAGTGGTCGACGGTAATTGCATCACCGCCCAGGGTTCCGGCGCCGCGCTGGCATTTGCGCTGACACTGATCGAGCAACTTGCGGGCAAGGCCGTCAGAGCGAAGGTGGCGGGGGAGTTGCTGGCCTGAGAAGGTCAGGCGTGAGCAGCGATTGGTTGAATGGCTGGCTGCTCACGGTGCTCGGCTTGCCAAAGGTCGTAATCGGTTTGAACGCCTAGCCACATGCGAGCCTTGCCAATCCCCGCGCGTTCCAGTCGCACGGCCAGATCCGGACTGATCGGCGCATGCCCGTGCAAAACACGGGAAAGGTGAGGACGAGCGAATCCAAGATGCCGAGCCAATTCGGTCACGCTGATCCCAAGTTCCGGCAATACGTCCATCAGCAGTGTTTCACCGGGGTGTGGCGGGTTGTGCATGGGCATAGGATTTGATCATGCGGCGAGTGTAAGGCGATACATTACACTCAATGCGGTATCTATGTACCGCATCTTTTCGAGCTATTTGTGCTTGGGGGATGGCCCCGCTGGTGGAGCCCGTGTAGCTAGGCCTTCACCTCTTCCACCGGCACATGCATCCGGTCGCGGTTGGCCAGGGTCGGGAACAGTTTGATCCAGGTTCCGGTCACCACCAGCGTGCCGATGCCGCCCATCACCACCGCCGGCACGGTGCCGAACCAATGCGCGGTGAGGCCGGACTCGAATTCACCCAACTGGTTCGAGGCACCGATGAACAGGCCGTTCACCGCGCTGACCCGGCCGCGCATTTCGTCCGGGGTTTCCAGTTGCACGAACGAGGCGCGGATCACCATGCTGATCATGTCCGCCGCGCCCAGCACCACAAGTACCGCCAGGGAGAACCAGAACGAGGTCGACAGACCGAAGGCGATGGTTGCCACGCCGAATACACCGACGGCGGTGAACATCACTCGACCGACGTTTCGCTCGACGGCAAACCGCGCCAGGAACAGCGACATCATCAGCGCGCCAACCGCCGGCGCCGAGCGCAGCAATCCCAGCCCCCACGGCCCGGTCAGCAGAATGTCCTTGGCGAACACCGGCAACAGCGCCGTGGCGCCGCCGAGCAGCACGGCGAACAGATCCAGCGAAATCGCACCGAGAATGTCCGGACGGCTACGAATGAAGCGAATCCCCGCCAGCAACGAATCCAGTGTCGCCTTGCCCTTGTTCAGCGGGGTTTGCCGTGCGGGCAGGTTGAGCATCAAGGTGCAGGCGATGACATACAGAATCACCGTCGGGCCATAGACCCAGACGCTGCCGAAGGCATAGAGCAGACCGCCGAGGGCCGGTGCGACGATGGTGGCCGATTGCTGCGCCGACTGCGCGGCGGCGACGGCACGCGGGAACAGCGCACTGGGCACGATGCTTGGCAGCAGCGCTTGAGTGGTCGGCATCTCGAACGAGCGTGCGGCGCCGAGCAGGAACGCCAGGATAAAGATCATTTCCCGGGTGACATGATCGGTTGCACTGCCGATGGCCAATGCCAGCGCGATCAAGGCCTGCAACGACTGGCAGATCGCCGCGACCTTGCGCCGGTCGTAGCGATCGGCAACGTGGCCGGTGTGCAGCATGAACAAGACCCGTGGTGCGAATTCCACCAACCCGACCAGACCCAGGTCGAGCACATTGCCGGTCAATTGATAGAGGTTCCAGCCGATCGCCACGGTGAGCATCTGAAAACCGCTGGCGGTGAAGATCCGGGCAAACCAGAACGCAAGAAAGGGACGGTGGTGACGTAACAGCAAGGGCTCTTGGCTGGGCATTTGCGGGCCGGTCGTGATCGAGGGGAACCGCGAGATTATCACCAGTCTGTAACAGGAAGTTGCTATGACAGAAAATTTAGTTAGCCAGACATCGATTTTCCTGCGCCGTGGCGCGAAACCCGGCCACCGATGTATTTCAGGGCGTTGCCGTGACTGTGAGGCAACTTGTCACGCGGCAAAAGACCACGCGGTTTCCCGTCGGAAATGGGACTACTCTTTCTACGTTGATTGATCCAGATCAAGACCTTTCGTGGAAACGATCGCGGACCCGTCGGCAGACTCCCTGCGTCGCGATGCCTGTAAAAAGAAGAACGAATCCGAGTTCGCCGCACTCCATACCCGTGGGGGCAGTGGTTCAAGGCCGCCAGTCCTGGAACCGTTATCTGATAGAGGAAAGCTTATGTTCGGTTTAGAGGCCCTGGATCTCGCCCGAATTCAGTTCGCATTCACCATCTCGTTCCACATCCTGTTCCCGGCGATCACCATCGGTCTTGCGAGCTATCTCGCGGTGCTGGAAGGCCTGTGGCTGAAAACCGGTAACGATACCTATCGCGATCTCTACCACTTCTGGTCGAAGATCTTTGCCGTCAACTTCGGCATGGGCGTGGTATCGGGGCTCGTCATGGCCTACCAGTTCGGTACCAACTGGAGCCGCTTCTCGGACTTCGCCGGTTCCGTCACCGGGCCGTTGCTGACGTACGAAGTGCTCACGGCGTTCTTCCTCGAAGCCGGTTTCCTCGGGGTGATGCTGTTCGGCTGGAACAAGGTCGGGCGTGGCCTGCACTTTTTCTCCACGGTGATGGTGGCCATCGGCACACTGATTTCGACCTTCTGGATTCTCGCTTCCAACAGCTGGATGCAGACCCCGCAGGGCTTCGAGATCGTCAACGGTCAGGTCATTCCAACCGACTGGCTGGCAATTGTCTTCAACCCATCGTTCCCCTATCGCCTGATGCACATGGCAACGGCCGCGTTCGTCGCAACGGCGTTCTTCGTCGGTTCGTCAGCGGCCTGGCACCTGCTGCGCGGCAAGGACAACCCGGCGATCCGCACCATGCTGTCGATGGCGATGTGGATGGCGTTGATCGTGGCGCCGATCCAGGCGGTCATCGGCGACTTCCACGGCCTCAACACCCTTAAGCATCAGCCGGCGAAAATCGCCGCGATCGAAGGCCACTGGGAAAACGTCGGGGACGAAGCGACACCGCTGATTCTGTTCGGCTGGCCGGACATGAAGGAAGAAAAAACCAAGTTCGCTGTCGAGATTCCATACCTCGGCAGCCTGATCCTGACCCACTCGCTGGACAAGCAAGTCCCGGCGCTCAAGGAGTTCCCGCCAGAAGACCGGCCGAATTCCACCATCGTGTTCTGGTCGTTCCGGATCATGGTCGGCCTCGGCTTCCTGATGATCTTCACCGGTCTGTGGAGTTTGTGGCTGCGCAAGCGTGACTCGCTCTACACCTCGCGGCCGTTCCTGTACCTGGCGTTGTGGATGGGGCCGTCCGGTCTGATCGCGATCCTGGCGGGCTGGTTCACCACTGAAATCGGTCGTCAGCCGTGGGTGGTCTACGGGCTGATGCGCACGGCGGACGCGTCGTCCAACCACAGCTTCATGCAGATGAGCATCACGCTGATCATGTTCGTGGTGGTGTACTTCGCGCTGTTCGGTGCGGGTCTGGGCTACATGATGCGCCTGGTGCGCAAAGGACCGAAGACCGACGAAGGCAAGGAAACCAACGAAGGTGGTCCTGGCCAGAAACGTACGCCGGCCCGTCCGTTGTCCGCTGCCGACGACGATGGCGCCGAACACGACCGCAGCCTGACCAAGGAGATTTGAGTCATGGGTATTGATCTTCCGCTGATCTGGGCCGTGATCATCATCTTCGGGATCATGATGTACGTGGTCATGGACGGTTTCGACCTGGGGATCGGGATTCTCTTTCCGTTCATCCCCGGCAAGACCGACCGCGACGTAATGATGAACACCGTCGCCCCGGTGTGGGACGGCAACGAAACCTGGCTGGTGCTGGGCGGCGCTGCGTTGTTCGGCGCGTTCCCGCTGGCTTATTCAGTGGTGTTGTCGGCGCTGTACCTGCCGCTGATTTTCATGCTGATCGGGCTGATCTTCCGTGGCGTGGCGTTCGAGTTCCGCTTCAAGGCCAAGGACGACAAGCGTCACCTGTGGGACAAGGCATTCATCGGTGGTTCGATTGCCGCAACGTTTTTCCAGGGTGTGGCGCTGGGCGCGTTCATCGATGGTTTGCCGGTGGTCAACCGGCAATATGCCGGCGGTTCACTGGACTGGCTGACGCCGTTCACGCTGTTCTGCGGCGCCGCACTGGTGGTGGCGTATGCCTTGCTCGGCTGCACCTGGCTGATCATGAAGACCGAAGGCAAGTTGCAGGAACAGATGCATGACCTGGCGCGTCCTCTGGCCTTCGTGCTGTTGGCGGTGATCGGTGTCGTCAGTCTGTGGACGCCGCTGGCCCATCCGGAAATTGCGACGCGCTGGTTCAGCATGCCGAATCTGTTCTGGTTCATGCCGGTGCCGATTCTGGTGCTGGTGACGATGTACGGTCTGATTCGCGCGGTGGCACGCAATGCCAACTACATGCCGTTCCTGCTGACCCTGGTGCTGATCTTCCTCGGCTACAGCGGTCTGGGCATCAGCCTGTGGCCGAACATCGTGCCGCCGTCGATCTCGATCTGGGACGCCGCCGCACCACCGCAAAGCCAGGGGTTCATGCTGGTGGGCACGCTGTTCATCATCCCGTTCATCCTGGGTTACACCTTCTGGAGCTACTACGTGTTCCGCGGCAAGGTCACCCATGAAGACGGTTATCACTAAGCAAAAACCTGTGGGAGCGAGCTTGCTCGCGATGGCGTCGGTAGCGGCGCCATCCATCTTGAAGAGGTTTAAAGAAAATGACCGGCAAACATTCCCTGCACGACATTGAAGAAGCCGAAAAAAAGCCGCTGTGGCAGCGGCTCGGCTGGTTGGCCATGATCTGGGTCGGCAGCGTCGGTGCATTGTTCATCGTCGCCAGCCTGATGCGCATGTTCATGAATGCCGCAGGTCTGACCACGCACTAGGACTTCCCATCCCGCTGCCTTGCGGCACGGACTTTTGACCCTCCGACCGGAGGGTTTTTTTTGCCCGGGTTATTTGCGCGCCTTGAGGATCACGAATTTTGGCGTGGCCGCGACTTGCTCGACACCGCGGAACAGCCGCGCCAGTTTGCTGTGATAACCCAGGTGACGGTTGCCGACGATATACAGCGCACCGCCAACCACCAGCGCTTCGCGGGCCTGCTGGAACATGCGCCAGGCAAGGAAGTCGCCGACCACCTGTTGCTGGTGGAACGGCGGGTTGCACAGCACCACGTCGAGCGACTGCGCTTCCTGCCCGGCCAGACCGTCGCCTGCGCGAACGATCACTTCACGTTCACCCAGCGCCGCGCGCCAGTTTTCGGCCGCCGACTGCACGGCCATGAACGATTCGTCCACCAGCGTGTAATGCGCTTCAGGATTTTGCAGGGCGCTGGCGATGGCCAGTACGCCGTTACCACAGCCTAGGTCGGCGACCCGTGCCGCGCCGAGGTTTTTCGGCAGGTGCGGAAGGAAGGCGCGGGTGCCGATGTCCAGCCCTTCACGGCAGAACACGTTGGCATGGTTGAGCAGTTCGATGGCAGGCTCGTCGAGGCGATAGCGGGTCGGGTAGGGCGAGATGGCCAGTGCCTTGGCCTCGGGCGTGGCAATCAGCAAGCGTGCCTTCTTCACCGCCAACGACGCTTGAACCGGGCCGATATAGCGTTCCAGCAGATCCCCGGCGGCACGAGGCAAATGCTTGACCATCGCCGCTGCTACCACCTGAGCGCCGGGTGCCAATTGGCCTTGCAGGCGAATCAGTTGCTCTTCCAGCAGGGCGAGGGTTTTCGGGACGCGTATCAGCACCCGGTCGAACGGCCCGACCAATGGTTCACTGGCAGGAATGCCGCGCAGCGCATCGAATGCCTGACCATTGCGCAGCAGGTTTTTTTCCAGCCCCTGAAACGCCAGGAACGAATCGCCGCTGGTGCTGACCTGCACTTTGCCTGACAGGCTGATGGCCAGCGCGCCGAAGCTGTCGTTAAGTACCAGAACCCGCGTCTCGATCGGCAAGTTCTGTTCGGCCAGATGATTGAGCAGGTATTCGTCGGCCGCATCGAACGCTTGCAGCGGTTCGTTCTGCTGTTCGGGCTGGCGGATCAGATCGAGCTGGGCGAAGGGCGTATCGAGCAAAGGCATGGGGCGGGGACTCTGGGTAATCAACGGGTGTCCCGCAGCCCAGGGTTTCGTGCGGCGGAACCGTCCGAGTGGACAGCGGCGCGAAGTTACGCGTCATCACTCAGGAAGGTCGCAAATGGTACTTTTTTTTTGACTGCAATACTTGGCTGATTTCCGGCGCGCCGACTAGATGATCCCGGCCTTGGCGGCGGCGATGACCGCAGAGATCTTGTTGCAGACGTTCAACTTCTCCATCACGTTGTGCACGTGATAGTTGATGGTGCGTTCGCTGAGACTCAGGATTCTGGCGCACTCATAGGCTGTCTTGCCGACTGCGCACAGCTTCAGCACTTCTATTTCACGGGCCGACAACCGAGGTTGCCGAGTCTGCTCCGGTCGCGTGGGGAGTGTACGGGCGAACAGATCGCTCAAATGACTGGTGACATAGAACATGTAGCCAAAATGTTCGTACAGCTCCATCGGGGTGATCGGACAGTGTGGCCGGGCCAGGCTGAGAATGCTGCAAAAACCGCAGTCGTTATTAAGGAATGATTGCGACCAGCCATGCTGCAGTCCCTGGTCCTGAAGTGCCTCCCAGAGTTGTGGCGCTTTGCAGAAAACTTCTTGGGTCCAGACAATCGGCAACATCGAGCGATTGCAATGTGCTATTACCGGGTCAACTTCTTCGTGATTTTTTTCTTCATATTGCCGGCTCCATGATGGGGGGTAGTTGTTGATATGCAAGGATTTGAACGCAGTGCTCCGATCTGTCGAAGTCACTGAAATACCACAAAAGCTGAATCCGAGATTTTGGGCGAACCTTTCCAGAATCGGATACGCCGTATCTATGTGCTTGGCATAGGTCAGTTGTTTTAACTAAAACTCCTTCCACATTTCCATTGAGGATTCTCCATACATTCCGAGGGGGTGCTTTGGATCCAAAATCCAGCACGTAATCGAGTGTAGGAGATTTCTTGCGGAATGTTCTGAACATTTCGCTCTTGTTGAACATCGAGTTTGTATAAAGCGTTATTAAGCAAAAGTCGTTTTTGTATTCAGGGTGTAATACTAAAAGAGCGCGTACTGATGGGTGACTTATTGCGAGGTGGGCGGCTTCTATTGGTCGAAATAAGGCTGCTAAATGCCATCATTTACTGTGGGTGTTTAAATGTACAACTTTGCGCGACACTGTTAGCCCATGCCGAAAGGAGTGTCCCATGACCGTCAGTGCAGAAAAGTTCACGTGCCAGACCCTGCTCGACGTGCAACCCTTGACCCCAAGTCTGTTCACCTTGCGTACGACGCGCGACGCCGGCTTTCGCTTTCGGGCCGGTCAGTTTGCCAGACTGGGCGTGACCAAGCCCGATGGCAGCACGGTGTGGCGTGCCTACTCCATGGTGTCCTCGCCGTTCGACGAGTTCCTCGAGTTCTTCTCGATCGTGGTGCCGGGTGGTGAGTTCACCAGTGAGCTGAGTCGACTGCAGGCGGGTGATTCATTGTTGGTGGAACGTCAGGCATTTGGCTACCTGACCCTGGATCGATTTGTCGATGGTCGCGATCTTTGGCTGCTTTCCACAGGCACCGGCGTGGCCCCCTTTCTGTCGATTCTGCAGGACTTTGAAGTCTGGGAAAAATTCGAACGCATCATTCTTGTGTACAGCGTGCGGGAAGGGCGGGAGCTGGCTTATCAACAGCTGATCAGCGAACTGACACAGCGCGACTACCTCGCCGAGTACGCCCACAAGTTCCGGTTCATTCCGGTGGTTACGCGTGAGCCGTACGCAGGTGCCCTCAATGGACGCATCACCACGCTGATTGAAAATGGCGAGCTGGAAAAGCTGGCCGGTGTCGAACTCACTCCCGCTTATTCCCGGGTCATGCTCTGCGGCAATCCGCAGATGATCGATGACACCCGGGCGCTACTCAAGCAACGCGGCATGGCCTTGAGCCTGACCCGGCGACCGGGGCAAGTGGCGGTAGAAAACTACTGGTGAAAAAACGGCGCCTTCGGGCGCCGTTCAGCGTATTCAAGGCCGGTTGTTCTGGGCCTTGAGCAGATCGCGGATCTCGCCCAGCAATTCTTCTTCCTTGGTCGGTACCGGCGGCAGGGTCGGGGCCACGGCTTCTTCGCGTTTGAGGCGGTTGATGGCTTTGACGCCCATGAAAATCGCGAAGGCGACGATCACGAAGTCAAGAACGCTCTGGATGAATTTACCGTACGCCAATACCACCGCTGGGGCGCTGCCCTCGGCGGCTTTCAGCGTGATGGCCAGGTCACTGAAGTCCACCCCGCCGATCAGCAGTCCGATTGGCGGCATGATCACGTCACCGACAAACGACGAAACGATTTTGCCGAACGCCGCGCCGATGATGATACCGACGGCCATGTCGACCACATTGCCTTTGACCGCGAAGGCCTTGAACTCGCTAAGCACGCCCATAGTTATTTCCTTGTTACAGATGAGTTTGGTGTCAGCAGTGTAAATCAGCAAAACGCGTCCTGCGCGAAACACCTTCTTACAATGCCCGCTTTTATCGACACATCGATTGATCATTAGTTTGCAAAGTGCCACCAATCGCGCGCGAAATACGCTGCAACGTGCTGATATTCAAGAAAAAACCATCAATCATGTCGTTACGAACTTTCTATTTATGTTTGGCGAGCTGAGCTTCTAGCCTCTGGCTGGCGCACCTGGATGCGCCTCAAAAGAACAGAGGAGTCTGAAATGAATTCCATGCCTGGCCTGAGGGCCTTTCCCTATCGTCGTACCTTCGGTTTGTTGACTGCCGGTCTACTGACCCTCTCCGCGAATGCCGCGCCCCTGACCCGGGATAACGGTGCAGCAGTCGGTGACAATCAGAACTCACAGACCGCCGGCCCCAACGGACCGGTGTTGTTGCAGGATGTTCAGCTGATTCAGAAGCTGCAGCGCTTTGATCGTGAGCGCATTCCCGAGCGTGTCGTGCATGCCCGGGGTACCGGTGCACATGGCACGTTCACCGCGACCAACGACCTGAGTGATCTGAGCAAGGCCAAGGTGTTCACAGTCGGGCAGATCACTCCGGTGTTCGTGCGCTTCTCATCCGTGGTGCATGGCAACCATTCCCCGGAGACTTTGCGTGATCCACGCGGGTTCGCGACCAAGTTCTACACGGCAGATGGCAACTGGGATCTGGTAGGCAACAACTTTCCTACCTTCTTCATACGCGATGCAATCAAGTTTCCGGACATGGTGCATGCCTTCAAGCCGGATCCTCGCACTAATCTGGATGACGATGCCCGACGCTTCGACTTCTTTTCCCATGTACCGGAAGCCACCCGTACGTTGACCGAGCTGTATTCCAACAATGGAACACCGGCCAGTTACAGGGAGATGGATGGCAACAGCGTACACGCCTACAAGTTGGTCAATGCCAAGGGCGATGTGAATTACGTGAAATTTCACTGGAAAAGTTTGCAAGGGATAAAGAATCTTGATCCTGAGCAAGTCGTGAAAGTACAGGGGCGCGATTATAGTCATATGAGTAATGACTTGGTGAGCCAGATCGGCAGTGGCAACTTTCCAAAGTGGGACTTGTACATTCAGGTGCTAAAACCGCAAGACTTGTCCAAGTTTGATTTCGATCCTCTTGACGCTACCAAGATCTGGCCAGGTATTCCTGAGCGGAAAGTTGGACAAATGGTATTGAACCGTAACCCTTCCAATGTCTTCCAGGAAACCGAACAAGTTGCAATGGCACCGTCGAATGTCGTGCCGGGAATTGAGCCTTCGGAAGACCGCTTGTTGCAGGGGCGGATGTTCTCTTACGCAGATACGCAAATGTATCGCCTTGGTGCCAATGCCCAGCAGTTGCCGATCAATGCTGCGAAAGTAACGGTCAACAATGGCAACCAGGATGGTGCGATGAATGGCGGTGCGACCCACTCTGGCGTCAACTATCAGCCAAGTCGCCTGCAACCGCGTGAAGAAACGCAGAGTGCGCGTTACAGTCAGGCGGCCCTGCAAGGCAGCACGCAACAGGCGAAGATCCAGCGTGAACAGAACTTCAAGCAGGCCGGAGATCTGTATCGCTCGTTCAGCAAGAAGGAACGTAAGGATCTGATCGAGAGCTTTGGCGGTTCGCTGGCGAGTGCCGATGATGAGAGCAAGCACATCATTCTGTCCTTTCTCTACAAGGCGGATCCGGAATACGGCGCCGGGGTGACCAAAGTGGCCAAGGGTGACCTGAGTCGGGTCAAGGCGTTGGCGGCCAAACTGGCCGACTGACCGCGCGCCCCTCAAAACCCGGCAACTGTCGGGGTTTGACCGACAGCAGCGCCGTGCGTCTGGCCAGCGGAGAAATCCGTCCCGACGCGCCGCGCTGATCGACGATGGCTGCGTTATCATCGCGGTTTTTGCCGGGGGTTCAGATGGCCAAGGCCAAGCGCATGTACGGCTGCACCGAGTGCGGCGCAACCTTTCCCAAGTGGGCCGGGCAGTGCGGCGAATGCGGCGCCTGGAACACCCTGACCGAAACCATGGTCGAGAGCGGCGGTGCCGCCGCCCCGAGCGGGCGCACCGGCTGGGCCGGGCAACAGGCCCAGATCAAGACCCTGGCCGAAGTCAGCATTGAAGAGATTCCGCGTTTTTCCACAGCCTCCGGTGAGCTCGACCGAGTCCTTGGCGGTGGTCTTGTGGACGGTTCGGTGGTGCTGATCGGCGGCGATCCCGGTATCGGCAAATCGACGATTCTGTTGCAGACCCTGTGCAACCTCGCCAAGACCATGCCGGCGCTGTACGTCACAGGCGAAGAATCCCAGCAACAGGTCGCCATGCGCGCGCGCCGCCTCGGTCTGCCGCAGGATCAACTGCGGGTGATGACCGAAACCTGCATCGAAACCATCATCGCCACCGCCCGTCAGGAAAAACCCAAGGTGATGGTGATCGACTCGATCCAGACGATTTTCACCGAACAATTGCAATCGGCGCCGGGCGGCGTATCCCAGGTACGCGAAAGTGCGGCGTTGCTGGTGCGTTACGCCAAGCAAAGCGGCACGGCGATTTTTCTGGTCGGCCACGTGACCAAGGAAGGCGCATTGGCGGGCCCCCGCGTTCTGGAGCACATGGTCGATACCGTGCTTTATTTCGAGGGCGAGTCCGACGGGCGATTGCGCCTGCTGCGGGCGGTGAAGAACCGTTTCGGCGCGGTCAACGAACTCGGCGTGTTCGGCATGACCGACAAGGGTCTGAAAGAAGTCTCCAACCCTTCGGCGATTTTTCTTACCCGTGCACAGGAAGAAGTCCCGGGCAGCGTGGTGATGGCGACGTGGGAAGGCACTCGGCCGATGCTGGTTGAAGTCCAGGCACTGGTGGATGACAGTCATCTGGCCAACCCGCGTCGGGTCACCCTGGGTCTGGATCAGAATCGTCTGGCGATGCTGTTGGCGGTGCTGCACCGTCATGGCGGCATTCCGACCCACGATCAGGACGTGTTCCTCAACGTGGTCGGCGGGGTGAAGGTGCTGGAAACCGCCTCCGACCTGGCGTTGATGGCTGCGGTCATGTCGAGTCTGCGCAACCGTCCGCTCCCCCATGATTTGCTGGTGTTTGGTGAGGTCGGTCTGTCCGGCGAAGTGCGCCCGGTGCCGAGCGGTCAGGAGCGGTTGAAGGAAGCCGCCAAACACGGCTTCAAGCGCGCGATCGTGCCCAAGGGCAACGCGCCGAAGGAAGCACCGCCGGGTTTGCAGATCATTGCGGTGACGCGTCTGGAGCAGGCGCTGGATTCATTGTTCGAGTGATCAGACGTCGATCAGCGCCGCGAACTCGCGTTCCAGCTCGGTTTCGTCGGCCAGATTGAGTTCGATCAGGCGACGCAGGCGCTGAATCGACTCCAGGCCGATATGCCGGCAAACAAAACCGAGCTGGCCGTGATCTTCATGAGCCAGTTGCACATCCATCTCGATGTGCACGTCCTCGCTCAGATGAATGTCGACGAAAAAGTCCTGCTCGGGATTGCCCAGCCAGGGTTCCGGTCGCTCGATCAACAATCCCTTGAGCGACAGGTCGATCAGCCTCACCGGCCAGATGTACTCGCCCTGGCTCAATTCGGTTCTGGCGTCGAACGCGATACGTTTGAAGCGGCGACGCTCGGACGGGTGCTCGCTCATGGCGCAATCCTCAGGAAGGTCAGCTGACTATAGACCCGACCGGCGGGGTGATGCCAACGAATGGACTGTCTAGACCAATGTCGGGGTATGGCCTTTGCCGCCAACAGCGCTAAACTCGGGGTGGCTGTCTTTCTTGTCCACCCTGGCTGGAATAATAAAATGAAAAATAATAATAGCCTGCTACGCCACTTACCCTGGCTGCTGCTGGCAATCGTAGGAGCGTGCGCCCTGGGCGTAGTGGCATTGCGCCGAGGCGAGGCGATCAACGCCTTGTGGATTGTGGTCGCCGCCGTGGCCATCTATCTGGTTGCGTACCGTTACTACAGTCTGTTCATCGCTAACAATGTGATGCAACTCGATCCGCGTCGGGCCACCCCCGCCGTGCTCAACAACGACGGTCTGGACTACGTTCCAACCAACAAACACATTCTCTTCGGACACCACTTCGCGGCCATCGCCGGCGCGGGGCCGCTGGTCGGTCCGGTACTGGCGGCGCAGATGGGCTATCTGCCCGGTACGCTGTGGCTGATCGCCGGCGTGGTGCTGGCGGGCGCGGTGCAGGACTTCATGGTTCTGTTCATGTCGACCCGTCGCAACGGCCGTTCCCTGGGCGACATGGTGCGTGAAGAAATGGGCCGTATCCCCGGCACCATCGCGCTGTTCGGCTGCTTCCTGATCATGATCATCATCCTCGCGGTGCTGGCGCTGATCGTGGTGAAGGCCCTGGCTGAAAGCCCATGGGGCATCTTCACCGTGATGGCGACCATCCCGATCGCGATGTTCATGGGCATCTACATGCGCTACATCCGTCCGGGCCGCATCGGCGAGATCTCGGTCGTCGGCGTGTTGCTGCTGCTGGGTTCGATCTGGCTGGGGGGGCAGATTGCCGCCGATCCGGTCTGGGCCAAGGCCTTCACCTTCACTGGCGTGCAGATTACCTGGATGCTGGTCGGTTACGGTTTCGTCGCCGCTTCGCTGCCGGTGTGGCTGATTCTGGCGCCGCGTGACTATCTCTCCACTTTCCTCAAGATCGGTACCATCGTCGCCCTGGCGATCGGCATTCTGGTGACCATGCCCGAGCTGAAAATGCCGGCACTGACCCAGTTTGTCGACGGCACCGGCCCGGTGTGGAAGGGCGGTCTGTTCCCGTTCCTGTTCATCACCATCGCTTGCGGTGCGGTATCGGGTTTCCACGCGCTGATCTCTTCCGGGACCACGCCGAAGCTGCTGGATAACGAAACCAACGCCCGTTACATCGGTTACGGCGGCATGCTGATGGAATCGTTCGTGGCCATCATGGCCATGGTCGCTGCCTCGGTGATTGAGCCAGGCGTGTACTTCGCCATGAACAGCCCGGCCGCCGTGGTCGGCGGTGATGTGGTGTCCGTGGCAACTGCGGTCAGCAACTGGGGCTTTGCAATTACCCCGGAAGCCCTGCAAGCCGTGGCGCATGACATCGGCGAAACCACCATTCTGGCCCGTGCCGGTGGTGCGCCGACCCTGGCGGTCGGTATCGCGCAGATCCTGCACAGTGTCCTGCCGGGTGAAAACACCATGGCGTTCTGGTACCACTTCGCGATCCTGTTCGAAGCGCTGTTCATTCTGACCGCAGTCGATGCCGGCACCCGTGCCGGTCGCTTCATGCTGCAGGATCTGCTCGGCTCCTTCGTACCGGCACTCAAACGTACCGAATCCTGGTCCGCCAACCTGATCGCCACCGCCGGTTGTGTGGCGATGTGGGGCTGGTTGCTGTATCAGGGCGTGGTCGATCCACTGGGCGGGATCAACACCCTGTGGCCGCTGTTCGGTATCTCCAACCAGATGCTGGCCGGTATCGCGCTGATGCTCGGCACCGTGGTCCTGATCAAGATGAAGCGCCAGCGTTACATCTGGGTCACCCTGCTGCCGGCCACCTGGCTGCTGATCTGCACCACGACTGCAGGCTTCATCAAGCTGTTCGACGCCAACCCGGCGATCGGCTTCCTGTCGCTGGCCAGGAAGTACAGCGATGCATTGGCCAACGGTCAGGTGCTGGCGCCGGCGAAAAGCGTCGAGCAGATGCAGCACGTGATCTTCAACGCCTACACCAACGCTACATTGACCGCGCTGTTCCTGTTCGTGGTATTCAGCATCCTGTTCTATGCGCTCAAGGTCGGCATCGCCGCCTGGGGCAAAAAAGAGCGTACGGACAAAGAATCGCCATTCCAGGCCCTGCCGGACGCGTAACCAGAGGATTGCAGCATGTTCAATGACCTGAGTCGCCTCGGTAAATACCTCGGTCAGGCCGCGCGCCTGATGGTCGGCATGCCCGACTACGACACCTACGTCGAGCATATGCAGACCAAACACCCGGATAAACCGGTGATGAGCTACGAGTTGTTCTTTCGTGAACGTCAGGAAGCCCGTTACGGTGGCAAGGGTGGGCCGAAGTGCTGTTGATCTGACAGCCTTCGGTTGATGCAGTCCCCAACTGTGGGAGCGGGCTTGCTCGCGAAAGCGGTGTGTCGTTGAGCAATGATGTCGNGACTGACACGACCCCTTCGCGAGCAAGCCCGCTCCCACATTTGTTTTGTGTTGTTCATCAATTTTGTGAAGGGGATCGATGTTGTCTTCTCCAATACCTGTAACGGTGCTCAGCGGTTTCCTCGGCGCCGGCAAAACCACCTTGCTGCGCCATCTGTTGAAAGCCGAGCACGGCCTGAAAATCGCCGTGATCGAAAACGAATTCAGCGACGCCGGTATCGACACCCAATTGCTGGGCGACAAGCCGGTGCAAGTCATGACCCTGGCCAACGGCTGCGTCTGCTGCACCATCCACACCGACCTGACCAAAGCCCTGTACCTGCTGCTCGAGCGGCTGGACAGCGGCGAAATCGCCTTTGATCGGCTGGTCATCGAATGCACCGGCCTAGCCGACCCGGCCCCGGTGGCGCAGACCTTTTTCATCGACGAAGAACTGCGCGAGCGTTACCTGCTCGACGGCATCATCACCCTGGTCGACGCTGCTCATGCCGAGTTGCACCTGACTCAGACTATCGCCCAGGCGCAGATTGGTTTTGCCGACCGCTTGCTGGTGAGCAAAACCGATCTGGTGGACGAGGCCGCGTTCACCGCGCTCAGCGAGCGACTGACCCGCATCAACCGCCGGGCACCGATTCGCGTGGTCGAACACGGCAACATCGATCTGGCTGAATTGCTCGATGTGCGCGGTTTCAACCTGAATGCCGATCTCGGCGGCGGGGTGAGCTTGCGGCCGGTGAGCAAGGCGCCGTCCATTGACCGGATTTCCAGTCTGGTGCTGCGTACCGACCAGCCGCTGGATATCGATCAGCTCAGCGAATTCATGAATGAACTGCTGGAAGAGCACGGCAAGCAATTGCTGCGGTACAAGGGCGTGTTGAACATCGCGGGCGAAGATCGGCGGCTGGTGTTCCAGGGCGTACTGAAACTCTACGGCTTCGACTGGGACACCGAGTGGGCGGAAGGCGAAACGCGAGAAAGCGTGATCGTGTTTATCGCCGACGATTTGCCGGAAGAGAAGATCCGGGCGGGGTTTGCTCGGGTCGTGGCAGGCTGAAGGCTGTTCGGTGCCTGTGATGAAGTCATCGCGGGCAAGCCCGCTCCCACAGGTTAAACAGAGGGCACAATGTTTTTGATCGCCTCAAACCCTGTGGGAGCTGGCTTGCCAGCGATGGCGATTTAGCCAGCAACACAATGTTCGAGGGCTTCACCCAGCAACGTCTGCTCAAGATGTTCCAAATGCCGATTCATCAACATACCGGCTCTGGAAACATCTTTACGCTCCAACGCCTCAGCCAACGCCAGATGCTCCTGCCACGCGCAACATCTGTGCGTCTGCTTAGTGCATCGCGCAATCGCCAGCGACGTCAGCGGCACCAGGGTGCCGAGAAAGTGCGCCAACGGTGCATTCCGCGCCATTTTCGCCAACTGCAAATGGAACTCTCCGGACAGGCGAATCGCCGCCCCGCGTCGATCTTTATCAACAGCCTGGCGCTCGTATTCGATCAACGCTCGCAGGCGCTTCAAATCTTCAGCCTGCACATGCTGACAAGCCAGCCGCACCAGCGTGTTCTCGGCCAGGCGCCGGGCATGCAGGGCCTGGCGCGTCTGCTCGGGGTCCGGCGCGGCCACCCGTGGTCGGTGGTTGGCCCGCAGCACGATGATCTGTTCATGGGACAGTTGGGTCAGCACCCGACGCACATCGGCGCGGCTGACGCCGAACATCTGCTTGAGACTCTCTTCGGTGAAACGGCTGGTGGCATCGATACGCTGTTCGAGGATCGCATCGAACAGGCGCGGATACAGATCGTCCACCGGCGCGTGCAGGCGGGAGAAGGGCAGGGCCGCCGAGGTCGAGCGAGGGTGCGACGGCGTGGCAAGACTGTTCATGGCCGGTCTCCAGTGTGAGGCGTTTCAGTGGCTCAAGTTGTCATCCGGAATATTCAGCTCGATGCCCATCCGCTGGCCTTCACGCAGGATGTGCCGGCGCATTTCGGCGCTGGCCTGGGCGCTGTTCTTGCTGCGGATCGCGCGCACCACGGCTTCGTTTTCCTCAAGGCGTTCGGCCAGGTGCTCCGGCGAATTGCGCAGTACTTCGGCACTTTGCTTGAGGGCGTTGCTGGTCTGTTGCACCACGCTCTGGAAAATCGGGTTCGAGGTCAGGGTGAACAATTCCTCGTGGAAGGCGATGTAGGCGCTGACGCCGGCCTCACTGTCACCCGCTTCGAGGGCTTCGCGCATGTCCATCAGGGTCAGGCGTAGTTGCCCGACTTCCTTGCTGCTGATCGACTGCGCTACCAGACCGACGATGAAGGGCTCAAGGGTGTAGCGAAGTTGCAGCACGTCTTCGAGACTGGCGCCGGCTACCGCGTTTTCGTGGCTTTGGCTGTCACTGGCCTGGGCATCGAGCACTACCACGCCTTTGCCCGGCATCGAGCGCACCAGGCCGAGGGTTTCCAGCACGATCACCGCTTCGCGCAGGCTCGGGCGGCTGATGCCCAGTTGTTCGGCCAGTTCGCGCTGACCCGGCAGCATCTCCCCGGAGCGCCACTGACCACGGGCCAGCGCGGCCCGGAGTTTTTCTACCACTGAGTTGACGACGGTTGATGTAGTAATCACGTGTTCGCTCCATGATCCGTGCCTGCACCCGCGCAGGCGCGGCGCTCATTCAGAATTCTTTGGCCGCCGCTTGAGCGACGGTTTTTCTCGGCTGAAAGTTATAGCCCTGCTCGCCGTTGAGCACCTTGTTCGCCCGTTGCACATCGATGTCCTTTTCCCAGCGGGCGATGGCCACGGTGGCGACGCAGTTGCCGATCAGGTTGGTCAGCGCCCGGCCGATGCCCATGAACCAGTCCACCGCCAGCACCAGCACCAGGCCGACCACCGGAATCGCCGGGATGGCCGTCAGCGTGGCCGCCAGAATCACCAGCGCCGAACCCGGAATACCGTGGGCGCCTTTGGAGGTAATCAGCGACACCAGCAAAATTGTCAGCAGATCGGTCATGGCCAGCGGCGTACCGGTGGCGTTGGCAATGAACACGATGGCCAGGGTCAGGTAGATCGAAAAGCCGTCGAGGTTGAACGAGTAACCGGTTGGAATCACCAGCCCGACGGTCGAGCTACCGATGCCCAGATGTTCGAGCTTGCGCATGATCTGCGGCAGCACGGCATCGGAGGACGCAGTGCCCATGACGATCAGCAGTTCTTCACGCAGGTACTTGAGCAGCGGCCACATGCGCAGGCCGGAGAGGCGCATCACCAGACCGAGAATCAGCGCGACGAAGGCGATGCAGGTCAGGTAGAACAAGCCGACGAGGCTGCCCAGGTGTTGCAGGGAATCGAGGCCATATTTGCTGGTGGTGAAGGCGATGGCGCCGAACACGCCGATCGGAGCCAGACGCACGA
This sequence comes from Pseudomonas sp. 22085, assembly GCF_052045815.1. Classification (NCBI taxonomy): domain Bacteria; kingdom Pseudomonadati; phylum Pseudomonadota; class Gammaproteobacteria; order Pseudomonadales; family Pseudomonadaceae; genus Pseudomonas; species Pseudomonas sp. 22085. The sequence continues at coordinate 14,469 of NZ_JBQEQA010000032.1, read as the reverse complement.
TCATGCCCATGATCCGGAAGATCACATGGCTCAGCTCGTTGATCAGCCGCGAGATCCCGGAAGCGGCTTCGCCCACCAGATTCAACGCGCTGCCGAACAGCACCGAGAACAACAGCACTTGCAGGATGTTGTTCTCGGCAAAGGCGCCGAGTACCGAGGTCGGGATCAGGTCCATCAGGAACTGAGTGGTGGTGTGCATCTGCTGGCCGCGTTCGGCGATGTCGCCCATGTCGGCGGCGGACAGCTGCTCCAGATGGATGTTGGCGCCGCTGCCGATCCCGGTGGTGAAGGCGAACACCAGACCGATCACCAGGGCGATGGTGGTCAGTACTTCGAAGTAGATCACCGACTTGAGGCCGATACGCCCGACTTTCTTCAAATCGCCCGCGCCGCTGATGCCGCTGACCACCACACAGAACACGATCAGGCCGATGAGCATCTTGATCAGTTTGATGAAACCGTCGCCAAGCGGTTTGAGCTGGGCCGAGTATTCGGGAAGGGTCAGCCCGCAGACGATGCCGAGCATCAGTCCGAGAACCACTTGGAGGAAGATTGAACGCGAGCACCATCTGAGCATGGGAGGAATCCTGGTCGGTGTCCTGGCTGCCGTGCGCGGGGCGCATCAGATTCAGGACTTAATTATTGTGGTCTTACCGGTATGTCCAGTGCAGGCGCAGTCTACGTCCGGTTTTTTCGGCTTTACAAGGGGGAATCGAGAAATTGGCATGACCGGTCTGACCAGTGGTAGTGACGCTCACTCACATCCTTTTCAGGGGCCCTCACGGAACTCCAGTCGTAAAAAATTGAATCCGATATTTGATCAAGTTGAATGCATGAGCCTCAGAGACGCATTTTGTTAAGTTTAGGTGAACATCCAAATTCAGTTTTTACGGGCTCTTTAAGTGGTGGGGTGTTACTGAATTGTTGCAGTGTATTTTATTTTTTAAAATTAGTTGCTCGTTTTTTCAGCTGTTCTGTTAGTTGCGGGCAGGATGAATTTACATTTTGTTTTGGATGATATTGGTGTGCGCTTGATGATGGGTGATAACTTTACATGGCGCCAACTGAGGCGACTGTATATTGATTAGGAGTTAACTCATGCAAGAGCAAATCATGGATCTGTCGGGTGAACTGGATGCCGAGTTTGAAGCGTATGTAAGTTCCGGTGACGCAGGTATTGAAGGTGGTGGCACGATGTGCACAGTTATTCAATGCGGGACTTTGGGCTGCACCGTTCTCGCTTGCTGCTGACCCTTCCATAATGCAGGGCGGATCGACGATCCGCCCTGTTCGTCAAAGGCTGTGACAGATGCTGAGTGATGTTCTGGACTTCAATGAGCGGAAGAAATGGGGCGCTGCAACTGATAGTGAAGCAATGCGCAAATGCCTTGAACTTTTGCATAAGGATGATAAAGCTGTTCTTTGTTACTTTGGTTTGCATAGGCGGGAATTGCTCAAGGCATTTAAAGATTTTGCAGGTGCTGATAAAAATGGCGATGCCCCTGTTGTTGAGGCGCTTGGCAGGGGGATTCGAGAAGTCGATGCGCGACAGGTTGGCTGTGAAAGTCAGGATGCTTTTAGTGGGTTTCAGGCTCGCTGGTTTTTATACTTTAAATGCGTATTTGAAAATGATCCCCGGTTCAATTCAATGGGTCACTGGATCAATGTCGAAACGTTTTTATCGAGTGTTCGCCCATATATTGTTTCCTTGGTTAAAAGCTTTTCCGAAAAATCACTGGTTCACCAATTAAACAGTCGGATAGCCGAGGGAGAGGATCTTGATCTCGACGCATTCAACCGGGAACTGGCCAACGAGACACTGGTTCCGTTTCTGACCGCTTATCCTGTCCTGGCTCGCCTGTTGCTGGATCAAATTGAAGCCACGGTGAACTACCTGTACAAGGTTGTCGGGCATTTCATCAGCGATATCCAGGCGCTGGAGACGGCTTTTGGCCTGGCCGTTCGGCAGATCGATTCGATAGAACTCGGCCTGGGTGACGCCCATGCCAATGGCGAAACCGTCTGTTGCCTCCAGATAGGTCGGCACTCGCTGATATATAAGCCAAGAAGCAACCGGGAAGCCATTTTCTACGGTGCGTTGCTCGCCCGGCTTCACGAGCTCAGCGACAAGCCCTGCTTTTCTGTGTATTCGCCCATCATGGTGTCGGTGGACAATCGCTGCTGGGTCGAAAAAATCCAGCACCGAGCCTGTGAGGCCGAGAGTGACCTGGCGCTTTTCTTTCAGCGCCTGGGCGCTCAGGTCGCAGTGATTCACGCCTTGAATGGCATCGACTTTCACTACGAAAACCTCATCGCCTGCGGTAGCCACCCGGTGATGATTGATCTGGAATGCCTGTTCACGCCCGCCATGGTGGATTTGAAAGTCAACCTGCCGCATGGTCGCGCGCTGTTTAAAACCATCAGGTTCAACAGCCAGTCGGTGTACTCGAGCGGTTTTGTACCGTACGCCCCGGGCTCCGATAATGACTACAGTGGCCTGAGCCGGCAGCAGCAGTTCCAGTCGAAAAAAAGGCATCTGGTTCGTGAGCAGGGTTTCTACCGTTTGAAGCAGGTCATGGTGCAAGGGGAGCCGTCCCTGTCCCACCGGCCGGTTTTCGAGGGGGAGGTGCGTTCGGTTACCGATCACAAAGAAGCTTTTTTGCGCGGGTTCGAGCAAGGCTACGATGAAATCATGGAGCGGCGTGGCATGTTGCTCGAGTTGCTCGAGCAACATGCCGGCTCCTTGAAAACTCGGGTCTTGATCAAGAATACGCAGCGTTATGCGGACTTCATCGGGATGATGTTGCACCCGCGATTCACCCGATGCCGCCTGCAGCAGGAATTATTGCTGGCAACCTTGTGGTCGGAATTGAATGAAACGCTCAACGATTGCGGGGTCCCCCGACATGAAATCAAAGACCTTGAGAGAGCCGGCATTCCCTGTTTTAGCATGCCTTTGCTCTCCAACTGCCTGATCGATGGTTATGGCCAGGTCGTTGCGCCGCTGGCAATCGAGCGTCCGTTCGACACGTGTCGCCGCAAGCTGGACAGTCTTTCGCCGTCAGACAAAGCCTTTCAACTGCATGTCTTGCAAATGTGCCTGTTTCCCGTGGCCAACGAAGCGTTACCGCTGAATCGGGCACATCACCTCAACGCAGCGCCTGACCCGAGTGGCGCGCAATTCCTTGAAGGTGCGATGAGCATCGCCCAGGCTATCGAGAGGGGGCGCATCGAGGGTGAGGAGGGCGATGTTGGCTGGCCGTTCATGGATACGCACCCCAGAACACAGCAACACTACCTTTCGCCGATGGGCAACGGTTTGTATAACGGCATGGGAGGTTTGGCGATTTTCTATCTGAGCCTGTACCGCGTCAGCGAGATGACATGTCACTTGGACGAGGCCGAGCGAATCCTGTGTGCCATGCATCATTCTCAGGGGTATTTTGCCAACGAGCTGACGGCCAGTGCCTATTTCGGCCTCACGTCCTATCTGTACGTGTTGGTCAACCATCGGCTCATGACAGGTCGCCAGACGTATCAAGCGACCGTCGATGAACTGCTGGTCAAACTGACCGGATTTCCACGGGAGGGCGATGAATTCGATTTCATTCACGGCTGGTGTGGAACCGTGACTGTTCTGGTCAACCTTTATCACCTTGAGCCGCAAGACGCTTTGCTGCAGATGATTGAAAAGCTCTCGCTGGCTATTCAATCAGCACTGATGCTGGAAGCGGGAACACTGTTGCTCAACGCCACTGGAAGGCCGCTGTGGACAGGCTTTTCCCATGGTATTTCCGGAGTTTTGCATGCGCTGGGTAAAATCTGGTCGGTGACGAAAGAGCCGTTGCTGGCCGAACGCATCGCCCAATGGTTGCGGGCGGAGAACCGTCTTGCATCCGATGGCTTCTGGCTTGATCTGCGAGAAAACGCGAAGTCTATATCCACCATCAAGTGGTGCCATGGCGATGGCGGAATTCTCATTGCCCGACGGGGGCTGGCACAAGTGATGGGCGTCGCGCTGGACGCCGATACCCGAACGATCCTTGAACAGGATATTGAGCGCTGTGAGCGTCATCTCTGGGAGCAGGGGCTTGGGTCTGGTTACAGCCTGTGCCACGGTGATTCCGGCAATCTGATATGCCTGCTCAAACTCTATCGCGCCACCGACAATGAGCAGGGCATTGCGCAGGTCAATCGGGCGCTCTCCCAAGTGATCGATAATTTCTTCAAGGAAGACTTTATGGATGAAAGCAACATCCCTGACCTGGGGATGATGCTGGGAATCGCCGGCGTGGGTCAGGCTTTGCTGCATGCGCTGGACGCCAGTTTGCCTGATGTGTTGTCGCTGGAGTTCGCAACGCCGGAGGCGGCCTGAGGCACACAAAACCCGGACGAAAAAAAACCGGCCATCACTGGCCGGTTTTTTATTGCTGCGGTTCAGCGGTGCAATCAGGCGCCGTATACCGGCAGCTTCTTGCAGATGGCCTTGACCTTCTCACGAACGGCGTCGATCACCGCTTCGTTGTTCAGGTCAGCCAGGATGTCGCAGATCCAGCCTGCCAGCTCTTTGCACTCTGCCTCTTTGAAGCCGCGAGTGGTCACGGCCGGAGTACCGAAGCGCAGGCCGGAGGTGACGAACGGGGAGCGTGGGTCGTTTGGCACGGAGTTCTTGTTCACGGTGATGAACGCTTTGCCCAGAGCGGCGTCGGCGTCTTTACCGGAGATTTCCTGCTTGATCAGCGACAGCAGGAACAGGTGGTTTTGAGTACCGCCGGAAACCACGTCGAAACCGCGCTCGATGAACACGCCGGCCATGGCCTGGGCGTTTTTCACCACTTGTTGCTGGTAAGCCTTGAACTCAGGCTGCAGGGCTTCCTTGAAGCAGATCGCTTTGGCGGCGATCACGTGCTCCAGCGGGCCACCCTGGGCACCCGGGAATACCGCGGAGTTCAGCTTCTTCTCGATGTCGGCGTTGGCGCGAGCCAGGATCAGGCCGCCACGTGGACCGCGCAGGGTCTTGTGGGTGGTGGTGGTCACGACGTCAGCGAATGGAACCGGGTTCGGGTAGACGCCAGCGGCGACCAGACCGGCCACGTGAGCCATGTCGACGAACAGGTACGCGCCCACCTTGTCGGCGATGGCACGGAAGCGCGGGAAGTCGAGGATCTGCGAGTAGGCAGAGAAACCGGCCACGATCATTTTCGGCTTGTGCTCGACCGCCAGGCGCTCGACTTCGTCGTAGTCGATCAGGCCGTTGGCATCGATGCCGTACTGGATGGCGTTGTACAGCTTGCCGGAGGAGGAAACGCTGGCGCCGTGGGTCAGGTGACCGCCGTGAGCCAGGCTCATGCCCAGGATGGTGTCACCGGCCGACAGCAGGGCCAGGTAGACAGCGGCGTTGGCCTGGGAACCGGCGTGCGGCTGAACGTTGGCGTAGTCGGCGCCGAACAGCTCTTTGGCGCGGTCGATGGCCAGCTGTTCAACAACGTCGACGTACTCGCAACCGCCGTAGTAGCGCTTGCCCGGGTAGCCTTCGGCGTACTTGTTGGTCAAAACCGAGCCTTGAGCTTCCATCACCGCTGGGCTGGTGTAGTTCTCCGAAGCGATCAGCTCGATGTGTTCTTCCTGGCGCTGGGCTTCTTGCTCCATGGCGGCAAAAAGATCGGCGTCGTACTTGGCAATAGTCAAATCACGGCTGAACATGGCGGTCCTCAAGGATCGGGGGCAGAAAAGGGGGGCATTCTAACCCAACAGGTTTTGGATGGCATATGAAACGACATCATGTCGCAGACAAGTGGCGTTCATGACAGATGTGCGGTGCTTTTGCTGGCCTCATCGCTGGCAAGCCAGCTCCCACATTAATTGAGGCAAGCCCACGATTTTGTGATCGACATCAATCCTTGTGGGAGCTGGCTTGCCAGCGATGGCAGCGCCGCAGATGTTCAGTCAAACATGAACAGCGCATCATTGCTGAACTGCGCCTCGAACCGTCCCGCCGGCATCGGTCGCCCGAACAGATAACCCTGAACCTCGTCGCAGCCATGCTCGCGCAGGAAGTCCAGTTGTTCATGGGTTTCCACGCCCTCGGCGATCACCGCCAGATTCAGGCTGTGGGCCATGGCGATGATCGCCCGGGCGATCTGCGCGTCCTGCTCGCCGGACGGCAGGCCGTCGACGAAAGTGCGGTCGATCTTCAGCACGTCGATCGGGAATTGCTTGAGGTAGTTCAGCGATGAGTAACCGGTGCCGAAGTCGTCGACCGCAATGCTCAGGCCGAGGTTTTTAAGGCCTGCAAGAATCTGCATCGCCTCGCTGACTTCACGCATCAGGATACTTTCGGTCAGCTCCAGCTCCAGGCAGGCCGGCGGCAGGCCGGTTTCCTTGAGGATGGTGGCGATCCGCGTGCCGAGCTGGCCGTCGGAGAACTGCCGCGCCGAGATGTTCACCGAGACCTTCGGCACGCGCACGCGGCTCTGGTGCCAGGTCTTGAGCTGGCGACAGGCTTCGCTGATGACCCAGTCGCCGACGTCCACCACCAGCCCGAGTTCTTCAAGCACCGGAATGAAGTCCCCCGGCGGCACCAGTCCGCGACGCGGATGACGCCAGCGCAGCAGGGCTTCGGCGCCGGTCAGGCGTTTGCCGTCGCCGCTGAACTGCGGCTGGTAATACAGCACGAATTCGTTCTGCTCCAGGGCGTGGCGCAGATCGCTTTCCAGTTCCAGACGCTCCAGCGCACTGGCGTTCATGTCGGCCTGATAGAACTGGAAGTTGTTCTTGCCGCGTTCCTTGGCGTGGTACATCGCGGTGTCGGCGTTCTTCATCAACTGGCTGAGTTCATTGCCGTCCTGCGGGCTCAGGGCGATGCCGATGCTGGCGGTGACGAAGAATTCGCGACCCTCCAGCACGAACGGCCGCACAAGGCTGGCGAGAATCTGCTCGGCCACGTGGATCGCACGGTTCAGCGCCATCTCGCGGCTGGAGCGGTGTTGCAGCAACAGGGTGAATTCGTCGCCGCCCATCCGCGCCACGGTGTCGTCATCGTCGACGCAGGCCAGCAGCCGGGTGGCCATGTCCTTGAGCATGCGGTCGCCGGCGGCGTGGCCGAGGGAGTCGTTGATCGGTTTGAAACGGTCGAGGTCGAGGAACATCAGCACCACCCACGACTTCTGCCGTTCGGCCGATTGCAACGCGGTGTGCAGACGATCCTGGAACAGCGTGCGGTTCGGCAGGTGGGTCAGGGCGTCATAGTAGGCGAGGCGGTGAATCCGCTGCTCGCTGGCCTTGCGCTCGCTGATGTCGCTGAAGAAGCACACGTAACTGGCCAGATCGCCCTCGTCATCGAGCACCGCAGTGATGCCGACCCACGCCGGGTAATGCTCGCCATTGCGGCGCTTGAGCCAGACTTCACCTTCCCAGGTGCTGTGCTGATGCAACTGCTTGAGCACGTAGCGCAGGTGCGCGTCCTGCTGTTCGTCGACGGTCAGCATGTTCGGCAACTGGTCGAGCACTTCGCTCACCGCGTAACCGCTGACCCGGCTGAACGCCTCGTTGGCCTGGACGATGTAACCGGCCGGGTCGGTGATCAGGATCGCCGAGGTCGAGTGCTCGAAAACCGTGGCCGCCATGCGCAGGTCTTTCTCGGCGCGGCGCTGCTGGCTGATGTCGCGGCCGACCCCGAGCACGCCTTCGAAGGCGCCATGTTCGTCCCACACCAGCACCAGACGCAGTTCGATCGGGATCTTGCGACCGTCGGCGCGCAAGCAGTCGAACAGGAACATCTGGGTCTGCACCTGGCTTCGCAAAGTCACCAGTTGCTCGGGTTTGCCCAGCGCTTTGCTGACCCGATCCATCAGGTGATAGATGCCGCTCAGTTGCTGCGGGTTGGCGATGGTCGATTGCCAGCCGTTCTGGAAAATCCACTCGGCGTCATAGCCCAGCACCGCTTGCACCGACGGGCTGACGTAGTTCAACGACAGCTGGCTGTCGGTGGAGAAAATCACGTCGCTGATGCTTTCGGCGAGCATCCGGTAGCGTTGTTCGCTGTCACGCAGGGATTCGCTGGCTTCGATCTGCTCGGTGATGTCCTTGGCCACGCCGATGATCCGCGTCACCTGATCGTGCTTGTCCCGGGCCAGCGCCTGTTCACGAATGTCGAAGCGCCGCCATTTGCCGTCGCGGTGGCGGAAGCGCAGCTGGCATTGCAGCAACTGGCTGTAACCGGCGTGACGCTGCATCTGCCGCGAGCGGTGGTAATAGTCGGCGTCTTCCGGGTGCAGAAGGATTTCCCAGAAGTACTCGCCCATCTGATGCAGTTCGGTGCGGTTGTAACCGAGGGTCTGGCCGAGGTGGTGGTTGCTGAAGATCATCCGCTGGCTGATCACGTCCTGCACGTACAGGTGATCCGGCACGGTGCGCACCACGTCCGACCAGAAACCTTCGCGCTCCAGCAGCGACAGTTCGATCAGTTTGCGGCTGGTGATGTCGTTGATGCTCAGGATCACGGCCTTGTAGTCGTGCTGCTCTTGCGGCAGGCGCAGCACCAGCCACAGATGCTGGTCGCGGCCATTGATGTCCGGGAGCTTGATTTCCAGTTCCAGCTGTTTCTGTTGCTGGAGTACGGCGTCGAGCACCTGATTGCCGATGGCGCACTGACTGTGCGGCTGGCCGTCGATCAACAATTGCCAGGCGTGGTCGCAGGAATTGACGTTGAGCAGTTGCAACGCAACCTGGTTGACCTCGGTAACCCGCAGTTCCTGGAGCAATTGCTGGCGCTGCGCGGGCTGGTCGAGCCAGGCCTTGAGCTGGTCGCTGGTCTGGATCTGGGCCTTTTCGAACAGCTGCTTGAGCCCCGAAAGATCCAGCACGCACAACGCCACGCCGGTGCCTTCGAAAATATCCTGATAACGCCGACGCCCTTCATGCACCTGACGCTGACGGCGGCGCATGTTGAGCAGTGCGATAAACGGCAGCAGCGAGAGCGCCAGGCCCAACAGGCATTTGCCGATGAACGCCGGCAGCAGTTGTTCGAGCACGTGCTGGCGGTCGAAAAGGCCACGCAGTTGCCAGTCGCTGCTGCTCAGCGGCACCGTCAGCACGCTGTTGGCCAGATCGTCCGGGGTCAGGACGCTGGTGCTGCCGATGGGCATCGCTTCGTCGCGGCTGATGATCTGATGGTTGATGCGATTCTCTACCAGCCACAGAGGACGGATCCCGGTTTCGCCCTGTTTGGTCAGTGCTTTAAAGAAGGTGGGTGTCAGCCGCAGTGCCCAGTAACCGCGAGTGCTGCCACTGGCCTGGTGCAACAGCAGATGCACCACCGAGCCGTCGTCGTCATTGCTGAAGTAATGCGCCTGAGCGCGGCTGCGGCGGACAAGATCGCTGAGGTAATCGGCGTCTTGGCTGTCAGTCGCGCTGTCGCTGAGGATTTTTCCGGAGGGGCTGAGCAGGGCCAGGCTGCGCAGGTCGGGCAGCGACTTTTGAAGTTTGCGCAGCAGCGCCTGCTGTTCGTCGGCCGACTGCGGTTGTTCGACGATCGGTAGCAGATTGAGGGCAATCTGCGCGTTCAACGCCATGTTCAGGCTGACCTGGGCGGCGAGGTCGGCGGTGTAATCGATGGTGTACTGGCGCTGGTTTTTCTGGGTTTCGCGCAGTTGATCGAGCAGTTGCCAGAACAGCAGCGCGAGCAGCAACAGCACCAATGTCGCCAGCGCGCCTTTCAATGTTCCGCGCAGGGACGAGCCGGGCGCCGGTTGGGTGCTGCTCACAGAAGCTGGCGGAGTGACATTGGACAAGCTGTAATCCTGCGGTCTGGCTGGACTGGCGCGACGTGCACTATAAGCCGGACGCCCAAGAGGCGGCTAGCATGCCTTGAGTTGTGGCGAAGTGCCAGCCCCGCTCGGCTGGACTGCCTTCCGTCATTCAGGTAGCTTTGCCGGTTACGCGGGAGCGTTCCAGCTCCTAGACTTTCCGCGCGCACGCATTGATATCTTCCAGTGAACGACGCGCACGGTCTGGCCGGGCATTGCCTGTGTCCCAATCATTCATCAGTCACTGACCCAAGGTTCTCCATGGCTCAATACGTCTTCACCATGCATCGGCTGGGCAAAGTTGTTCCGCCGAAGCGGGAAATCCTGAAAAACATTTCTCTGTCTTTCTTCCCCGGCGCCAAGATCGGCGTACTCGGCCTCAACGGTTCGGGTAAATCCACCCTGCTGAAAATCATGGCCGGCGTCGACACCGAGTTCGAAGGCGAAGCGCGCCCGATGCCGGACCTGAACATCGGTTACCTGCCGCAAGAGCCGCAGCTGGATCCGACCAAGACCGTGCGTGAAGTGGTCGAGGAAGCGGTCAGCGTGATCAAGGATGCGCAAGCGCGTCTGGACGAGGTCTACGCCGCTTACGCCGACCCGGACGCCGACTTCGACAAGCTGGCCGCCGAACAGGCCAAGCTCGAAGCGATCCTGCAGGCCAGCGACGGTCACAACCTGGAGCGCCAGCTGGAAGTCGCCGCCGATGCGCTGCGTCTGCCGGCCTGGGACGCCAGGGTCGAGCACCTGTCCGGTGGTGAAAAACGTCGTGTGGCCCTGTGCCGTCTGCTGCTGTCCGCCCCGGACATGCTGCTGCTCGACGAACCGACCAACCACCTGGATGCCGACTCCGTTGCGTGGCTCGAACACTTCCTGCACGACTTCCCGGGCACTGTGGTCGCGATCACGCACGACCGTTACTTCCTGGACAACGTCGCCGGCTGGATTCTGGAACTCGACCGCGGCGCGGGCATTCCTTACGAGGGCAACTACTCGGGCTGGCTGGAAGCCAAGTCCGATCGTCTGGCCCAGGAATCCAAGCAGCAATCGGCTCACGAAAAAGCCATGAAGGAAGAGCTGGAGTGGGTGCGCAAAGGCGCCAAGGCCCGCCAGTCGAAATCCAAGGCTCGTCTGCAACGCTTCGAAGAAATGCAGTCGCAGGAATTCCAGAAGCGTTCGGAAACCAACGAGATCTACATCCCGGCCGGTCCGCGCCTGGGCGACAAGGTCATCGAGTTCAAGAACGTCACCAAGGGCTACGGCGATCGCGTCCTGATCGACAACCTGTCGTTCTCCATGCCGAAGGGCGCCATCGTCGGCGTGATCGGCGGTAACGGTGCCGGTAAGTCGACCCTGTTCCGCATGCTGATGGGCAAGGAAACTCCGGACTCCGGCAGCATCGAGATCGGCGAAACCGTGCAACTGGCCTGCGTCGACCAGAGCCGCGAAGACCTGGACGGCAGCAAGACCGTGTTCCAGCAGATTTCCGACGGTTCCGACCAGATCCGCATCGGCAACTACGAGATCCCGTCGCGTACCTACGTCGGTCGCTTCAACTTCAAGGGTGGCGATCAGCAGAAGTTCGTCAAGGACCTGTCCGGTGGTGAGCGCGGTCGTCTGCACCTGGCGCTGACCCTGAAGGAAGGCGGCAACGTCCTGCTGCTCGACGAACCGTCCAACGACCTCGACGTTGAAACCCTGCGTTCCCTGGAAGAAGCCCTGCTGGACTTCCCGGGCGCCGCCATTGTGATCTCTCACGATCGGTGGTTCCTTGACCGCGTCGCGACCCACATCCTGGCGTACGAAGACGACTCGCAAGCGGTGTTCTTCGAAGGCAACTACACCGAGTACGAAGCCGATCGCAAAAAGCGCCTTGGCGAAGCAGCGGCCCAGCCACACCGGGTACGCCACAAGAAACTGGCCTGATTTCAGGTTGGTTGCATGAAAAAGCGGAGCCTTCGGGCTCCGCTTTTTTTTTGCCTGCAATACTGCGCTGGCCTCATCGCTGGCAAGCCAGCTCCCACAATTTCTGCGGTGCTCACCCGTCCAAGGCAAGGCGCAAACTCTGTGGGAGCTGGCTTGCCAGCGATGGCGGATTAACAGTCGATGCAGGTCTGAAATTACAGCATGTGTACTATTTGTTTTCATAAATGCGACATTTTGTTCGGTTGCTGTGTACATATCGTTTGTTACAGTCCGGCTCAATCGCTTCCAACGACAATAAATCTGCCGAGACTTTTCCCATGATCGAATCCGTCGAATCCTTCCTTGCCCGTCTGAAAAAACGCGATCCGGATCAACCCGAATTCCACCAGGCCGTCAAAGAAGTCCTGCGCAGCCTGTGGCCGTTTCTCGAAGCCAATCCGCACTATCTGACCTCGGGGATTCTGGAGCGCATCTGCGAGCCGGAGCGGGCGGTGGTGTTCCGGGTGTCGTGGGTCGACGATCAGGGCAAGATCCAGGTCAATCGCGGTTTCCGTATCCAGATGAACAGCGCCATTGGCCCGTACAAGGGCGGTTTGCGTTTCCATCCTTCGGTGAATCTGGGCGTGTTGAAATTCCTCGCCTTCGAGCAGACCTTCAAGAACTCCCTGACCTCGCTGCCCATGGGCGGCGGCAAGGGTGGCTCGGACTTCGATCCGAAGGGCAAGAGCGACGCCGAAGTCATGCGTTTCTGCCAGGCGTTCATGAGCGAGCTGTACCGCCACATCGGTGCCGACGTGGACGTGCCGGCCGGTGATATCGGTGTCGGCGCGCGGGAGATCGGTTTCCTGTTCGGCCAGTACAAACGCCTGAGCAACCAGTTCACCAGCGTGCTGACCGGCAAGGGCATGACCTACGGCGGCAGCCTGATTCGCCCCGAAGCCACCGGTTTCGGTTGCGTGTACTTCGCCGAGGAAATGCTCAAGCGTCGCGAGCAGACCGTCGAAGGCAAACGCGTGGCGATCTCCGGTTCCGGCAACGTTGCGCAATACGCGGCTCGCAAAGTGATGGATCTGGGCGGCAAGGTGATTTCCCTCTCCGACTCCGAAGGCACGCTGTATTGCGAGGCGGGCCTGAGCGAAGAACAGTGGTTGGCGCTGCTGGAACTGAAGAACGTCAAGCGTGGGCGGATCAGCGAATTGGCGTCTGCCTTCGGTCTGGAGTTCCGCGCCGGTCAGTTGCCATGGTCGTTGCCGTGCGACATTGCGCTGCCATGCGCGACCCAGAACGAACTTGACGCGGAATCCGCCCGCACCTTGCTGCGCAACGGCTGCGTCTGCGTGGCCGAAGGCGCGAACATGCCGACCACCCTTGAGGCTGTGGATATCTTTATCGAGGCGGGCATTCTATTCGCGCCGGGCAAGGCCTCGAATGCCGGCGGCGTAGCGGTCAGTGGGCTGGAGATGTCGCAGAACGCCATGCGCCTGCTGTGGACGGGCGGCGAGGTGGACAGCAAGCTGCACGGGATCATGCAGTCGATCCACCACGCCTGTGTGCATTACGGTGAGGAAAATGGCCGGATCAACTACGTCAAAGGCGCGAACATCGCCGGCTTCGTCAAGGTCGCCGACGCGATGCTCGCCCAAGGCGTGGTTTAAGAACGCTCTATGCGGATCACTTCAATCACTTGATCGCCGGCCGGGCGCTGCCACAGCACTTCATCGTTGAGCCGCGCGCCAAGCAGCGCACGGCCCAGCGGTGAAGCCCAGTTGATCAGGCCGTTGGCGGCATCGGCCTGATCCTCGCCGACCAGTTGCACCCGACGCTCGGTGCCGTGTTCGTCGGCGTAGGTCACCCAACTGCCGATCTGCACCTTGTCGTTCGACGTCGGGGCCGGCGCGACCTGAGCGCTGGCGACCCGTTGATTGAAATAACGCAAATCCCGTTCGAGATCGGCCAGCCGCTGCTTGTCGGCCTGTTCGCCCTTGGCGGACTGTTCGGCGTGCAGGCTTTGCAGTTCGGCGAGTTTCGCCTGCAACTGGGCAAGTCCTTGCGGCGTGACGTAGTTGGGCTGGGTGCTGACCTGCCGTTCGACCGGCTGATCGGCTTGCGCAGCGGCGTTGTCTTCGTTGACGAAAGCGCGACTCATGGTGGGCTCCTGTTATAGCCGTTGGGCCATGGTCGCAGGCAAAAGGTTTCGCTGGATGTCTGGAAGCGACCTACTGCGAACGATAAGCCCGCGCTGCGCCCTGATCCTTCTCCTGCTGCCAGGCGCGTTCGCGTTCGTCCCAGTGTTCGTTGCGATACTGTTCGCGGTCCTTGTTTTCCAGCATCGCCTGACACTGGCGGAAGCCGTCGCTCCAGCCTTCGGCGTATTGCTTGTCCTTGAGATAACGCGGCACGTTCTTGCGAAACTCGCCGCTGATCGAGCCGGCGGCCTGGCGTCCGCTGATGCAACCGTCATCGAAACCGTCAGCGAACGCCGGTGGATAACCCTTGGCAATCAGATCTTCGTGGGTGCTCTGACAGCCACCCAGCAACAGCAACACGCCCGCAAAACACACACACCGCCACATCACACTCTCCCGGGCCGTTAAACGGCTGATAGGGAAAGTGTAGAAGGTGATTCGTCGGGCTTTGGTGAAAGGCCTGTCAGTAATTCGTTAACCAGTGGAGAGCCCTGTGGGAGCGGGCTTGCCCGCGATGAGGCCATCAGAATCAACATCTCTGTTGACTGATC